>NZ_JAAORF010000003.1:326757-653514 GCF_017696275.1 Prochlorococcus marinus XMU1405
TATCTATTGATGCTAGGGGTTTTATTTTTGGCACCGCAATCTCTTTTTACTTATCTAAACCTATGATTGTAGCGAGAAAACCGGGCAAGCTTCCTGGCAACCTTATAAATAGGTCTTATGATTTAGAGTATGGTAGCAATTCACTTTCTATTCAAGTGGATGCACTAAAACCATATAATTCCTTTGCGGTTGTAGATGATTTATTAGCTACAGGAGGAACAATTAAATGTGTGTCTGAAATGCTAAAAGATTCAGGTAAGGTAATTAGTGGTTTATCAGTGGTGATTGAATTGGGAGAACTTAATGGAAGAGATAAATTTGATTTTCCTGTAGAATCAAACATAGTACTTTAAGAAATTTGATGTAAAATTTTTAGTCAAAAATTAATAAAAACCAGATAAATTATTTAACTAAACCAACCTTTCTTTTTAGTTTTAACTTCAGGAGATGTTTTAATTTTTGGTTTTTCATCTGTTCTTCCTTTAATTATCATGAGAGGAACTATTGCCCATAAAGTTAAAAATAAAATCCAAAATAGATAGATGTTCATTACATAAAATTATTATTGAATTTATACTAAAGTCTATTAGATAATATCTGTGAATTGCTTTTTAAATTTCCAATTTATATGTATGATATTTTATATATGTGATTAAAGCAGGATAAATTATTTAAGCAGTTTTATTAAAAACTATTATTGATATCTTCAAAATCGTAATTTTTTTAAATTAGAAAAATATTTAATAAATAAAAATAGTTTTTTTAAAATTTTCTTTAGCAAAGTTTTTAATTAATGAAAATATGTGATTTATTTCATAAACCAGATAAACTTCATTTCAGGGTTAAATCCATAATTCATACTGAGTGGATTTTTTGTTGCAAAGGATGTTGGAATATTATTTCTAGACAAAAGGGGTACTGCTATGGTGGCACACGAAAGTCAAAATAAAAATTTTTCCTGAAAACATATATGCAAAAAAACAATCAAACAAGAAGAAGGTTAGAAATCTATAAGACTACTTTAAATAAGAACTTGAAAATTAATGATGACTTAAAAACATGATTTATGAAATTTACCAACAATAATAATTTTCTTTTTTTATTTGATTTATCTTTTTAATATACTTTTTTGAAATAAAGTCTTGTCATATTTTGCTGAAACAAATTTTAAAGTCTATGACGAGTGGATTGATAATGATTTCAAAAAAACTAAACTTGACTTTAAAAATAAAAAAATAACAAATATGTCAAACATACATGAATTTTTTTTATGAACAATCGAATTACAAAGTTGGTGCTTCTGAAAATAACTTGCAAATAGGCATTGATGATAATAGGAAAGAAATATTTAATAATTATTATTTTAAAAAAAATTCTGCAAAATATTATTCATTGTCAAATAACAAATTTCTGTTCTTTAAAAATTTACCAAAAACAAACTTAAATTTAATATCAAAAAGAAAATAATTTATTCTTTATCAATTTTTGGATTTGTAATGATTTTGGGACTACCAATATTTTTTATTTCGCAATCTAAAAAAAATGAATCAACCTTAACAAATAAATTGATTTTTTTAGAAAAAAGATTTTAATTTTCTAAAAAAAATCATTAATTTCTTTTTTTATAGATTTATATTCTAAATTAATTCCTTTAATAAATTCATCTACTTCTTTTTTAGTATTCTTATATTCATTTATTTTTTGTTTGGTTTTCTCATAAAAAATTGATTCAAATTTTCCTGGACTTACATTCTCTATCCAATATCCTGCTAAACAATAAATTTTGTTTGGAACAAAAGTAATAATAAATAATTTTTTAGAATTTTTATATTGATCAATTATCTTATTAGCGAAAGTGCCTTTAGTTTTTTTAGTCCCAAATAGAGCAATATCTTTTGCTAAAGACCTAAAATTCTTAGACATATTTTTATTTTTTTCTACTGTATTTCTAGAAATTATTTTTTCTAAAGAATAACAATAATCCAAAAAATTAGTATTTTCTTTTTTTGAAGGATATATAGTTATGAGGGAACTTAAAATCAAAAAAGAAGTTAAAAGAAATTTTTTAAACATTTATTTTAATTAGATTTATTATTTCATAAATATATAAAGACAATTTATAAATTACTATTAATTACCTTAACAAGATTCACATTAATTAAAAAGATTTCTATTAATTTAGCTAAACCTCTTTGAGAAAAATTTAAAATTATTTTAGACTAATTAAGTATTTATAAAACGCATAAAATTTTTTTCATATAATAAAATTATGAAAAATTCTTTTTTGAAAAATAAAAGTATCAAATCTTTTCTAGATTTTTTTTCAAGAGTATCAATTTCAGCAATATTTATCTCAGCCATACCCAGCAAAATAAATGATTTTGAAAGAACAGTTGAATATATTTCTACAAAAGGCATTCCTGAACCAATTTCATCTATTCTTCTAGTAGGAGCAATTATATGCCTTATCTTGGGTTCTGGATTTTTTATATTTGGTGAAAAACAAAAAATCGGTTCAGTCTTTTTATTACTATTTCTTATTCCAACAACAATAATTTTTCATGTATTTCCTTTCCATCAAAGAGCAGTATTTATTAATCTCGGATTGATAGGTGGATTAATTATTTCTGCAATAAGGGAACCAAAATAAATAACTGAATTAAAGAAACCTAAATATTTTTTTTCCCTCTCTTAATTCAGGAAAGCAATTCGCAATATATATTAATTCATAAACCTCCTTGCTATCGTATTTTTTATTAGGAATTCCACTTCCCACCTCTATTCCTCTCTCTTTCATCTTCTTTAATATTAATTCTTGTCTTTGCATACTTGTCATTGACTTAAATATTTTAATGCGTTCTTTTTTTTCACTAGATCTTAATTTAGTTAAGCTTTATTGTTAAGGTTATATCAATTAGCGATTCATTAAATAAGTAAGAAAGCCAGTAAAAGTAAGTAATTTAAATCCAATAAAGAAAGGCAAATATTTTTTTACCTTTTTGCCAACGGGCAATAATTTGTTTAATGAATTGATCATCATTTACCTTAAAAATCTAATTCTTTAGAATATCTTAACGAATTTTTTTGAAAATCATTACATTTCGATTTGGGATAAATATTTATAGGATTAGCAAAGTTATTATCTCTTTTTATGGTGCTACTAGTTATGGGTAGTTCTTTTGTTGTTTTAATTTATTTTTTTAAAAAATAAATATCTCAAATAAAAAACCAGTAACTATTTCCTTTTTTGAAAACAATCGCTTCTTTTTAGCTAAGTAATTTGATTTTCAGGTAAAAACAAAAACTTTAGACAGACTAACTCCTATATCTAAAGCTAATAAAGCAATTAGTAATTTACTCATTTTTTAGAACTCTCAACTATTTTTTTGTAAAGTTCTTCAGAAATAGGCTGCATAAACTTATAAAAATCTGATTACAAATTAGTTATTTTAAAATTAATTTCTCGTTACTAAATATACGAATATATGAATTTTTAAATAGGTAAATAATATCTTCACAATAAGTTTTTCTTATAACGTATTAATAAATACTGAGTTCAAAACTTTAACGAATGTCCAAACTTTTAAAAAAGAAGTTAGAAATCTTATTTCAAGTAAATAGATCCTCTATAAGTGAGCTTAATTGTCTTTTCTTCTTGTTTTCTACAATATACGAATGATTTGCCATTGAAATACATGTTTACCATGATGCAGCTCCTGAACTTGCTCAAGTCCCCGTCCTATGGCTTGAGTCGTACTGCGGTCTATCAGATGGTAGATCGGACGATTTTGTAGTATTCACTACAATCTATTTATAAAGTATTTATACCTAGATGTCAACAATTAATAGAAATTAAACTTCAATTTAAAATTAGATTCTGCTCTCGCAAACAGCCTAAAAAGAATATAGAACATATAACTACGAGTAACTCCCATAAAAACTGAAACAAATGCAAGAACTACACAAATAGGGCAGTGTGGAAATCCCATTATTTATTTTCCAATATAAATTTTAATTCAGCCTCTGCATTATAAATATCAATTCTTCTCTTAAGTAGTTTAAAAAATTTAATTATTTTTTTCACAATTAAACCTTCTTTAGGCATCAATAATAATATTATTTTTAGAATGAATATATCAATGAGCAAAAATACTGAATCCATTGATATAACTAATGTTTGTAACATAATTATACAATAAACTACACCAACATTTGCTCAGATACTCTTGATCAATTAACCAATAAAGGCTTATTCAGAATTAAATATAATAATCGCTGATTTAGTTACCTTGCAGTGCAATTTTTCTTTTGCTAAAAAAATAGAGCGGGCTAAAGTCCAATACTCCACGAGGATTTAGTCCGCTACCTAAAGCCTGAGAGTGCAAATTTTTCTTAATTAATATGCAACTAAGCTTTATAAGATAAATATCTTGATTGTGCAATAAATTTATTTTGTATATTGCTATTACAAAAATTATGAGTTTATTTAAATTAGTTACTAAATCCTCGTGGAGAAAGCTTTAGTAAATTTCTTTTACTGGTTACTGATAAAATCAGCCGAATCTCATTATGGAGAATCATTTGTATCTGTGGAAGTTCCATCTAATTCAATCAAAAGTTTTTCTTGATTTTAGAAAGTTTTTAATACTTAAATTCATAGCTTTCTGAAAATTAAATAACTAATTTGATTTAAGTTGGTTAATTATCTCTATTGCAAATAAAGATAAGGTTGTTAATCTTGCAATTAAAGAAGAAACTTAATTTCTTAAACTGATGCAATTTGATCATTTTAATTTCAATGAAGATGATGGCCTCATGTCCATAGAAGATTTAAGGGCTTTACGTCTTCGAAACAAGAAAATTGAAAGTGACAAGAAAGCTAGAAAGTATATCCTGGATATAAATCAAAGATATAGAAAAATGAGTACCCGCAAAAGTAATAACTTTTTAAGGAATATGAACCCTTTTAAAAAGGCCGCATAAATTGTTAATCTTGATTTTGTTAATTTGTTTAACTTTGCAACTTTCAGAGTAATATTTTAATGGTGTTTCTTTGGAAGAGTTTCACCAAGAGGGGTCAATTTTTGGCCCCTTCTTTGCGGGGATATTTTTAAGTTGAAACTCGTTATAAAATTAAAGTAATACTTTCCTAGAAGGCGAAAGTGATGCAAATCTTTTGTTAAAAGTTTTTTACTACCACTTAATGAAAACTTTATATCTACAAATAAATCCTCTTAAAAAAACAAAAGTTTTAGCTTATGGACCATTTCCCATAATTTATTGAATTTTTTCATTCGCGATTTTTGATGGCTTCACCTACAAGTTGGGAATTCTACAAAGAAGTTGACACTAAAACTCTATGGGTCAATATTTGTACCCAAAATTTAGAGGGAGTAGCTATTTCGATCAATAAATGGTGGAAGACAAGATTTCCAGCATACAAAATCAGAATAGTTTCGAAAAAAGAATTTGAGCTAATAAAAATGCAAGCTGAGAAAAAAGAGCAATAAAATTATTATTTGGTAAATATTGATGCTGAATATTTAATTTTTGCAGCTAATATAAAATCAATAAATTAAGGAACAAATGAATTCTGCATTTGCAAAAGTCTCAAATTTGAAAGTTAAAAAGGCTTCTAAAATAGCTATTACTCTCGCATCATCAACTTTCTTTTTATATGCCTTGGGTCAAGCACCAATTTTTAAAAATATTCTTGCAGGTGCCTTCTCTTGCTCTGGCTAAATAAGATACTGTTTTTTTAGAGAAGCTTAAAAGCTCAAATAGACTGTGATTGACAGTCGATCTAAACTTAGAGGGATAAACCCCTCTTTTTTAATGATTAATAGATTTATTTATGAAAAGATAATAACTCTTCTTATTTCTCTTTTCAGCTGATGAATATTTCCCCGCACCTATTAATTGATGCTGTGATATTAAGCGCTGCCCTTACCATAACTTTGGTATTAAGAGCAAAAGGTAATGCTGCCAGAAAAGAAAAAGAAAATAAATGATTACTAAAGAAGAAGAAAAAGAATTTAAAAAACCTAAATTATATAGATTTTGGAACTTTCTTTTTTATGGAAGTTCCATTGCTATTGGAGTATTCTTAGTTTATTTATATTCTGCTTATGTCTTTATAAATAAATGACGTATATGTACGGCATAGCGATTACTTATGGGGTTTTGAGTCTTTTATTGCTTGGTGGTTTTGCATACTTTACTTTTAAAATGAAACGCTAATTTTTATGTCCTCTTCAATGAAAGATTTCTTAGATAAATTTTTTGATTTATGTAGAGAATATCAACAAGAAATTCCACCTCAAAAGATGGCTGAGATTTTAAGAGAATATGCAGATAGATTAGATGAATAATAGATAATGGCAGTCCTGAAAAAGTATTAAGAGAATATAATCTCTGAGTAAAATTTATACAAATTTTTTTAAATTTAGAATCAATTTTTTGAAGATTTTTTCCTTGGAATTATTCATAATTTGAGATTTTTTTTTGATCCTTAATCCGTACAATTTTGTTCCTCTTACCGCACACATACAACTTGAAATTTACTATTCAAATGAATTAGAACATAGTTGTAGTAAAGGGGTAAGTCTTATGGCACTAAATCACATATTTACTATCCAAGAAATTAATTTGGATACAAAAGACCTTTCATTTGATAATAAGCTCAAAAAAATTTAAGCTTACTGGAATAACGGATGTTCAGAACATCCAAGTAACAACCATTGCAAGATTTTTTGTGATTAAAACTTAACTTTTAGGTATTCTTACGCTTGATTTTTACTTAATACCCGTACTAAAGAATAATCAGATAGAAAGGAGGCCAAGCAAATGACTAATTTAGGTATAGAGATTTTATTTTGGACAATTTTAATTTCTTATCTGGGATTAAGGTTTTCTCAAACTTGGAATGGATTCAAAAAACAGTATTAATTAGGAGGATAGAAAATGAAACTACAAACTCAGTTCACGGTTCCAAACAAAGAATTAAAAGATCTTGATTATGTTAAGAAAGTAGATTTTTTAGAAGAAACTTTAAAAAAAGAATGTATAGATTATCCAAATCAAGAAGATTGCCTAGTTTGTTGCAATTAAAAATCAAAAAATAGCTGTTTTTTAAAAGTAAATAAATTATTTTTAATATTTAAAAATTTTCTAAAAGGGAGTTAGCACTATGGAATTAAGATTCTTCCCAATAAATATTTTTAGAGAGACTCCAAAAGTCACATTCTTCGATGCAGGCATAGATAGTTCTAATGGTTCTGATGTTGTGATCCATTCCGGGGAAGCTATATCTCCTCCAGATGATTTAAAAGATGAGCAATATTACGTTCACAATCATCAAATTGATCACAATTTAGTTATCACTGGAGAAAGGACATTTGTTTTAATAAATCCTTCCTGGGATGAACCTCATCATGTGATTTATTTAAATAGATCCATGGGAGCATTAGAAATTCCTATAGGAACTTTTCACAGATCTATCTCAGGGAAAGAAGGTAGTATTGTTTTAAACCAACCCAAAAGAGATAAATTTTTTGATCCTGCTAAAGAATTTATCCCTCAAAAATTAGACAAAATTAATTTAATTAAGGCAAGAAAAAGTCCGCCTGTTTATTGGATTTACGAAAATAACAAAATCAAAAGATTCTATTTGAATCCTTTAGAAAGAAAAGTTAAAACTCTTTTTTGAAATGAAAAAACATATATCCCCTAGTAATAATTTAAAAAACCTGAATTTAATTATTAATTCTGATACTTATAAATTGGCCCAAGATGATATTGGTCTACTACGCCGAAATGAAATGCGTGGAGTTAGGATGCTTCTTGAAATTACTAAACCAGATTTAATCCTTGAAGAAAATAAAATTCTTTCAACCATAATTATTTTTGGAGGTGCAACCATTACAGAAGAATCAATTACAAAAAAGAGAATTAAAAATATAGAAGAGTTAATTAAAAAAAATCATAAATCGATACTTCTAAAACGAAATTTAAATAGATTAGAAAATTTGCTTCTAATGAGTCATTACTATCAATCCGCAAGAGAGTTTTCTAAACTTGCTTCAATGAGTAATCAAAATAAAAACTGTAATTCTCACGTGATTGTTACAGGTGGGGGGCCTGGGATTATGGAAGCTGCTAATAGAGGTGCATTTGAAGCAAATTGTAAATCTATAGGGTTAAATATCAGTCTTCCTAATGAGCAAATCCCTAATTCTTTTATAACGCCAGGTCTTTGCTTTAAGTTTAATTATTTTGCATTAAGAAAGATCCATTTTGTCATGCGATCAGTGGCTGCTGTATTTTTCCCAGGAGGTTTTGGAACGCTAGATGAATTATTTGAACTATTGACACTTTGTCAAACAGGAATGAAAACTAAAATCCCAATCATACTTTTTGGTAGAGAGTATTGGAATAAGATAATTAACTTTGAATATTTAGCTGATCTTGGATTAATTGAAGATGAACATTTAAATCTTTTCCAATATGCAGACACTGCATCAGAAGCATGGAAAATTATCAAGAAAGCCAGCCTCGAAAATTACAAGCTGATTTAATAAGAAATGTAAAAGAGGATTGATTAATAAGTATTTGAAATTTTGTCTTTCATGCTTTCAATTTTATTAATTAATTCATCTAACCATTCTGTATTATTTTGCTCTTGTCTTTTATGACTTTGACTTTTTTGAGTACTCATAAATTTTTTACTTTTATAATTTTTTATTTAATATATCTTCAGAAATTACAGGAATCAATAAGCAATATTACTAAATCGATTGACCAGACAAGCTTTAGTAGCATTTCATACAAACCTAACTATCAGAAATAAACTAAGAAAATCTAAATCTCTTTAGTTAGGTATTTTCTACGATGTTTTTATTTGAAATTCTGATTTGAATTAGGAAAGGGTTATAGATGTTCCTATGGAAAAATCATTTCTGAATTTTATTTATTGGATCTTAGTTAAGTCAGCTGAAAGTTACTACGGAGATTCATTAAAAACAGAAGTACCATATACACCTTATTTTTAGTTTTGGTGGACCCTAACTTTTAATATTAGATTTCTATTTTAAGAGTTATTAGTTTGAAATTAATTTTTCAAAAAACACAATATGGGTTACTTTTAGATTCACTACAAAATAATCTCTTACGTTGAATTTCTTTTACTGATTGTGAATAAATTTTAGAAGTAAGGATGGCTCCAAAATTAACTAAAACTACATTTAGAAGCAGTAGCTCAATTGCGAGGTTGGTCATAAGATTACCCTCCTAAAATTTATATAAAAACACTACAACGTTAAAATAGGTATTGAATAGAGTTTAAATTCCTATTTTTAGCCATCGAGATTCTTTAGTACTGGATTAGGTTCACAATTTTCGACGCATTCTTCTAAAGACTTTTCAGAATTACTCTTAATTTCGCAACTACGAAGACAATCATAGAAGGCATACTTGGGATCTAATTCATTTTTGAATTGTTTATTTCTAAAAGTATTCATGATCAAACTCCCTTTGATTTTTTTTCAAGTTGATTAATTAATTTATCCAACCAAAGAGTGTTATTTATCTTTTTTGTGTTTTTAAAGTATTTCATTTTGTAAGTACTCATGAAGTAAAACCTCCAATCAGTGGAACTAATTTAAAGGTGATGATTCAAATTTACTAGAGCAAAAATACTGATTATGAATTAAGTGAAATATTTTAAAAACGATTAATTTATAGTTTGTATTTTAGGTATTAAAACTCTTGATTCTTGTATATAACTAATACTAAAAAACTTCTAAAAAAGAGGGTTAATTATGACTTACGGAAATCTAATTAAAAATAAAATTCAATATGCATTTGGTGGTTTGTTTGACACGTTATCGATTGAGAGAAAACTAACTGATGCTCAAATGGAATGTATGCAATTCGGAATTTGTGATTATGCTCCAAGACAAGTTGAGGAAGTTCCCTTTTTTCATTATTAATTTGAATTTATTTTAAACGAAGCGCAATTAGCTCCTCCTCACCCAATCAGGAGATCCACTAAACCAATCAGCAAGATCATCATTTTTGGGATCGAAATGATTTTCAGTTTCTAAACCATCAAGGCCAAGATTCTGGATAAGTCCATTTATTCCATCTGATTTTTGCTTACCATATCTCCTCAAGCTATTAGCTTTCTTAAGCCATGTCCATATAGTTGAATTATGTTTTGAAAGCTTTTCAATATAAATTCTTTCTTCCAATGAGACTGGTTTATCTTGTGAAATTCTCTTAACGATATTCTGAATTTTTAAACGAGTATTGTTTGTTAAAAACATTTTAAGAAAAGAAGTTAATGTTTTATAGAAGTTTTTTTTATATATGTCTTGTCAATCTTTATTTCAAGAAAAAGTATGTTTTAGGAGGTTTTCAAGGACAAAAATAAGCATTTAGAGACAGGTATATTTAATTGGTAATAACGACTACTTAAGTCGATTTATATAACTTATACATCAACCACTCTCTTATAAGTTTCTCTACCTAATTTAAGATTTAATTTAGAAAAAAAATAAGGAAAATTACATATTTAATTGATTTATACTTAAAAAAATAAACCCTCTTTTTTCAGGCAAAAATTTAAATTTAAAACAAATGAAAGGGAAGTGGATAAACATTTATAGTTCCGATTTACCTCTTAGATCTTGGTGGGTAGATTCAATTAATGAATGTGAATATATATCTATAGTTTTACCAGAGGTATTTGGGATAAATAATTGGATAAGGAATTTTTCTAAAAAATTAGCAAAAAAAAATATATCTGCACTAGCCTTACCCCTTTACGGTAGAACAGCTCCAAAAATGGATCTGTCATACAGTGAAGATGACTTAAAATTAGGAAGACATCATAAAAATTTAACTACTTCAAAAAATATTATTCAAGATGTTTCTGCTGCTATAAATTGGGTTAAAGAAAAATATCCAAGAAAGAAGATCTCAATAATTGGATTTTGTTTTGGGGGCCATGCAGCACTTATTGCTTCTTCATTAGAAGGAATAGAAACTTCATTTTGTTTTTATGGAGCAGGAGTTACAACACCAAGATCAGATACTAATTTTGCACCATTAGATTTACTTGAAAAAGTTTCTGGAAAATTAAATTTTATTTGTGGTTCTTCAGATAAATTAATTCCCTTAAAAGATAGATTAGAAATCAAAAAAAAATTTAGGAAAGTAGATCCATTAGAAGAGAGATTTATTTATGTTGAAGTTAAAGGAGCTGATCATGGCTTTATGTGCGAAGAGAGAGAATCCTTCAATCAAGATGCATCATCAATTGGTTGGAATCTATTGATGAAAGAATTTAGTTAACAAAAATCTTATGGTTGCTATCCTGATTGGCAGATGGTATTAAATTACTAATGAAGGAATTACAGGAGAATTCTATCTATCAAATAAAAATCTTCCTAGGTATTTAACCTAAACAGATCTATTAAATACTAAAGATTTACTGATACTTATTAATTTTCTCGTATCTAATAAAGGAACTCAGTAGCAATAATCAAAAAACCTACCCTAACATAGACTTTGATGGACAATAAATTCATATCCAAAGAAGTTATCCAAACTTTATTCAAACCATATATATTCGCCGAGATTCCATGATGCAACAGGAACCTAGCTACTGGCCAATGAAAAGTACATCTGACTAGCTATTAATGGGATATTAAGGAATCGTAATTTTTTATAAAATTCACTCAAACTTTTGACGAAATTTAGAGCAAAAAAAAGTTGCTCTTACACTTGAGTAGGGGCTGCTTTTTGGGAACGCGGATAAAATTTTAGAATTTAAAGGTTGCGCCTGCACCAAAAGCTGTTCTATCAATAAAAGTAGTTTCGGTATTATCACCCATTGCGAAGGAAATACCTCCCGTGATTTCCATAGAATCATTTAGATCGTATGAATAATAAATTTCTGCAAATTCTCCAAGTGAATCTGCAAGAGCTGTATTACCAACTGTTCTATAAAAGTCAGAAGACTTAATAGCTGCCGATAAAACACCTTCACCAAGTTCATGATCAATACCAAAGTGAGCTTCGTTAATTTCCTCAACTATACTTCCAGGTACTTCTCCTGATAAAACTCCCATCGATACACTTAATGTTGTTTTACCTTCATTAAAGTTCCAATAACCTCCAATACTTGTAGAACTTGCTGCTATCTCGGCAAACCCAAGGGAAGCACAAGTTTCATAGTCTGCGATAGGCGCACAAACATCATTGAGAACGTTATAAATAAAACCAAGTCCATAATTTTCTCCGTCATATCCAGCTGATAAGGTAAAAGTATCACCTCCTTCTTTGGTAAGTAAACCATCTGAATTACCTGCACTCATACCAATAACACTTGCGGAGGTATTAAATCCATTATCAAAAGTACGTGCAATAGCTACACCAGAACCAGTTATCCCAGGAGCGTAATAGAAATCAGCAGCAGTTATCCCACCATTTGATCCAGCCATGAAAAACTTATCAGAATATTTGGAGAGAGTTGTTGGCATTAAATCATCACTATCTAATTTCGGTCCAACTGCCACCTCATAACTTCCTAGAGGAAATTGATAGTACATTGAAGTAACATTTAAAATATCAGCACCTCCACCTGAACTATCTAAATTAAAATCTATAGTTGGTAATCCTCCATTGCCTGTCTCAATACCGATATACAAATTATCATCTCCTGTAAAGGTAGTATTAAGGTCAAGGTCATAAGAATAAGTTGCTGTAACTGCTTCACTTATAACCGAACCATCAACAGCACCAACTTGAAAAGAAGCAGCTCCACTCATAGTTGTTGTTTCTGAGAAAGCGCCAGCTTCATATTCATTTTGTTGAGCCTCAAGACCATCAGCACTACCCTTAAGGTTTGCAAAATCTTTACTAACTTCTTTAATGAATGTTTCACTATCAAGCCTTGAAGATTTTTTTGCTTGACTGCGCACGTAATTATTTATTTCTTCAATGTTGACTATATCTGAAGATTGAACAGCGATCGGAGAAAGGAATCCTAATACCACAGGAGCGATTATTATTTTTTGAAAAAGTTTCACAAAAATAGCCTCACACTATATCTAAATTTTCTACTTACTTTAATTATAATTTACAAGAAGTCCAGCTAAAATAACCAAATTTTTAACCGTCATATATAAATTTATATCCATAAAATTTCAACAGAAATTCCTTAGGTCATAATTTAACTCTTTAGAACGAACGCATATACCCCTTACCACATATCACTTTCCTAAATAGATAATTTGATAGATAATAAATTAATATGCGGGTTTCGAAACTATCAAATCAACACCTTATCCACACTCTACAATGTTCTTCTAATCCCTGAGTATGACTGAAAAAATTACTGTCTAACGAAAAGTGTGCGTGTCTAGCTATAACTAGAATCTCAAGTAATCGTAATTTTTTACTCAAACTTTACTCAAACTTTTTCATTTAAAGAACTACTTTTTTTTCGAATTTTTAAATAAGAATTAGAATCTTACTCTTAAACCAATGGTTCCATTAGTATAGTTTCCATTAGTTATGGTAATTGTTCCGTTATTAACTGTATCAAATGTAAGTTCTGGAACTATTGTTGTCTCTCCTTTAAAGAAAACTTCTACCGCCTCAGATGTCTTGTAACTTAAACCATAACCAATCCCATAAGATAGACCTGATGCAGAATCTCCGTCAATATCAACAGTAGAGCTTCCTATTGATGCACCGATAAAAGGACTCCATAGTTTATCTTCACGGAAATCATAATAAACTGAAGCCATTAATGAATCAATTGTAGTGTCAGTTTCAATATCAAATCCAAGCCATGAAGTCCCATCAGATTGTCCCCTAACCCAATTACCTTCAATACGCGTTTTCCCGAAATCATAACCTACTCCTAAATCAAGTCCTAAACCTGCGTCAAACTCAATATCTGAATTTACATTTTCTACATCAATATCTCCAACTTGACTACCTCCTATACTACCGGTGAAGTAAGTTCCCTTTGTTGAATATTCATTTGCAATTAAAGGAGCACTTAGTAAAGATAAGCCTGCAAAGGTAGTTGATAAAAAATGACTAAAATTTTTCATAGAATTCAAATTAATAAATTTATTCATATTACGAATTTAAAAAATATTCTATAAATATCTTGAACTAAATATAATTTTTTCAATACTACAACCATACATAACTTACCTTAATAGAAACTTTGATGAATGATAAAAAAATAAAAAGAATTCTGATTTCAGTAAAAATTTTAGCAAAACCAATTTCCTTAAACTGATTGATATGACTGAAATAAATTGCTGGCTAATGAACCATGTGCCAGTAGTTTTAGCAGGGGCTTTCAAAAATCAAATAAATTCCGTCCACACCTCGTCCACACTTTTCACGATTGACAGTCTATCTGCAATAAGGGGCAATTAGCTCCTTTTTTAATAGCAAAGTACGCTATCCGCTTTAATTGATTCTTCAACTAGAACATCTGGCATAACAAACTCTGCAGTATATCCATCTAGAAGTTTCTCATCGTAACCCCTAGATTTAGCAGACATTCCTGAGACATATATGGTAATTTTTGAGCTCTTTAAATTTTGAAGATGTTCGTATAAATCTCCAGTACCTTGACCAACTATTTCACCAGCTTTTTTGCAATTTAATATTTGTACTCCGTCTCCTGCTAGAAAAAGTGTTACTTTATGATCGTTTTTTTCTGCAGTAAGGGCAACTAATAAACCTAAAGTAATTTTATTTTTAGATTCTAAACCGCTGTAAATATGTACTAACACTCTATTGTCGGTAATGATAGACATTTAATCCTCCCTAAATTTTGTTTTTGTATCCTAATTAAAATCTATTTTCAATAGCTGTTTTTTTATGAAACGCTTATTACTTGCACCTCTTTCTTATTGGCAGATGGCTATTAATTATTAAAAATAGCCCCAAAATATAGAAGTCTTCTTCCAACCTTTTTCCATAAATGATTGCGAATAATAGATTTATACAACACGATTTTTTGCCAATTTTCTTGCTTTTTCCTTATTTTTTCGTAAGGATGCGTATATAGGCTCTAATTTGCTCTAAAAAACTGTCACATGGGGGTTTACGATTATGGAAATTCCAGACGAAATGTTGAAAGAAATTAGAGAAAGTGGATACAATCAAGAGCTTGTATATAACTACATAAGAGAACTATTAAACAGCGATAAACAAATTAATGAAAACAACAATCTAGAGCTTATAGACAATTACTTATTAGACAAAGATCTAAAAGAACCTGCTGCTGAGATACAGATGGCAGCAGAGCTTATAGACAATTACTTATTAGATAAAAGATTTATGAGAGAGCTTGAAGATGATAAAGAATATGATGCTGCTTAATTAGATAAAGTACCTATTTTTCTCAATTTATTTAAAGGTTATTCTTTTGAGCAAATAACAGGATTAAAACAATGATGAAACTTGCAATCATTTTTTTACCAATATTATTTGCAGTTATTTGGGCTGCTTTTATAGGTTTAAGAATAAATAAAGTAGAAACTAGAGATGGAAAAAGAAAATTAATTAATTACTAATTGATTGACAGTCGATCTAACATAGAGGGATAAAACCCTCTTTTTTTTGATGAGAAATAAATTTAAAAGATCAGCTTTTTTTGATATTTCTGATGACCTTTTCTATCGAATATCATTAATAGGATTTTTAGTTGTTTTTAGCTCAATGGTATTTTTTCTAACGAAATATAGAGAAAAAAAAGTTAATAATATAAGCCATATTTCCATAACTGAACAAATTAAATTTTTAAAGCATTAATGCAAAGATTTATAATTTCACCGTTATTTGCTTTATCTAGGTTTTTTATAAATATTTACGGAATATTTTTAAAGTTTTTTCTTCAATTAAATGGTGGCTATTGGTCAAGAATTGGTTTAACCGAAAATATTACAGGGGAAAGAATTAAAAAAAGAAGATTATATATCTTGCCTTTTTATATTCTTCTGGCTTTATTGTTTGGATTACTATCTGCTCTATATTGGTATTTTATTATTCTCCATGTACCACTTTCAATAGAAAGATATTTAAGTCCATTGAATAACAATATTGCTTTAATAATTGCTTTTGCTACTTTCTTTGGTTGGCTTTATATTCTTTGTAAAACAAAATAAATAAAATGCTTACTAAGATATGATGTGGTCTGATGATTAAAGATTTAATTAATCATGATTAAATCAATCTTAAGGATTCATGCAAAATATTTGAGACCGATTACTTTATTTATACGACAGTTCTGGTGATCGACTCGACCAAGGTTGACCAACTAGATCTTCACTAGCCAATGGTCTGCAACACCAAGGTAAATTAACTTTTCTAACCTTTACGGAAAGTAAGTTAAGTGATCAGAAATTAAACTTTCGGGATTAATTCTGAGCTATCTTAAAAATTAAGTCGTTTGTAAAGCATGAAGAAGTGAGTAATCACTTTTACTTCCAAAACTAATTTCTAAGAAAATTCTTAATCTGATTATTAAATAGATCTCCTTTCTGTCGTCACCATTAAAAAAAGACCTATAACAGGGTCTTTTTTTTATGTCTTAAATTTTATTGATTTACTGTTAATCCACGAATAACTAAATATTTTTATCTCACTCTTTCACAATCAGTTAATGCTTTTTCAAAAGTAGAAAAGAAAGTACTAATGCTATTCAATGCAACCAACAAAAGAACTACTGATCTTCCATGTTGATTTAATTGAAGTGTTCTTTGAGTCATACTTTTAATAATCTTCGTTGTAATCGGAGGGACTACCAGTTAAAGAACAAACAACTGATTCCTCTTTTTTCATTTCTTTTATTTCCATTATTGGTCTGCCCATTTTCTTAAGAACATTTATATCTTCTTTAGTCTGACAGCGAGCAATTATGTTTCCTTTTTGATCAAAGCAACTGTAGTAAGTCATTTTATTAAATGCAATTTAAAGTTTATGGTTGATTTCAGTTGGAGCAACGCAACCGACTCATGACAACCATGTTTTCAATCTAAGTCAGCAATAGATTTAAATGGCTAAAAAAAAGATACCTCTTTCCGTACCAATATGTTCATCAAACCGCACACATTAGATACGCAGTATTTTGTTCAAATCAATTAGAACAAAGAGGTAGTTAAACGAATATACACAGGAGAATTTATGAGTGGAGATTTTGAGACTCTTGAAATTAATCAACCAAAAATTAAATATTTAAAACCAGAAGATAATACAGAATGGTTAGACAAATTAATTAATAATATTGAGGACATGAAGAACAAGATATCAAAAGAGTCTTAGAAATTTAAGAAAGAAATTTTTTATTTGATTTTTAGTTTGAATGAAAAGCAATTCAAAAAAGAATTTAAATTTTGTATTTAAGGTAACCGCTTTTTTGTGAGCATTATTCAGAATAAAAGTCCGACTATTTTTTTATGCAAAAAAATTTAGATGAAAATTCTTATGAAAAAAGAATTGAAAATATAGAAAAAGGAAAATCTTATTTAAAAAGTAATGGATTTTTCAAATCAAAATCTAATCTATTCGAAGACATACAAAGATTTATCTATAAAAGGTAATTTAAAAAATATTTTTTACTTTTGATTAATTAAATCTCTCCATAAGCAAGCCATCACATAAAAGAAAGAAAGACTTGAAAAGGTTAGGAGAAAAAAAGAATGGGTCAATTTTCTATAACTAAATTAATCCCAATAATCCTGCAGTAAAACCAACAGCAGCAAAGAATACGAACTCGATTAAATCTCTTGGGGCAGAGTTCATAAAAAAACTGATTTGAGTCATAATTTTATGACTTGAGAGAATCTCTTAAATCAAACTTTTCAGCTTTTTCAATTTGACACTCAGTATCATCTTCAGCACATTTGATTTCAGCTTTTTTGTTCATGTGGCTACTACAACCGCCTGCTATAACGGGTAAACCGGTCGTAGCTGTAAAACCAGTTAAACATGCAAAAGCTATATAAGGAAAAAGTCTTTTCATTTAATTGTTACTTTATGTAAACTTATTATGTTACATAAAAAGCTCAAGTGTGAGTAGCTGATAATTCGCGTGCACCCTATACCAATCATCTAAAGTGATTTAGCAAACCTATGAGTTTTATATTTATCTAAGTATTCTTACTTATATGTTGAGTTGAAGATTTTAAATAATTAATGTTTGTTTTGGGTTTATATATAAGTCATGGATAAAGAACATTTAATTGATTTAATATCTAATAGCATTATTTCTGAGATTAAAGATCTCGAAATTAATGAGGAAAAATTGATTGCAAATAATTATTTAAATAATCTGAATTTAAATCAGCTTAGAATAATTTCTAAAGAATTTATTTTGTAATTTTTATTGAATATTTATTTAAATAAATGAGATTTTCTTTACTATCATTTGAATTTTAATAAGTTAATACCTTTTAATATGAATGATTCAGAAGAATTTAAACCTAGCCTTAAACAAATAAATGAGGATATCAGACCTACATGGGAAGATATCAAAAAACAATCAGAAGTTTTAGTTAACAAACTTGGTTGCCCTAGATCATTTGTAGGAGGGATGCTTCATGCAATAGCAAGCGACTTCTCTGATTTGAAAACTTGGGAATAAATGAAAAACTTATTACTTACACCACTTTTCAAACTATTCAAAAAAAGCACTTTCCTCTTATCACTAAATCAAAACTCGTGCCCTGTTTTAGATGCTGAAGACATAAAAAAGCAAGAACAGAAAGAAGCTATTGAAAGGTTGTACCCGTAAACTTTTAACAGAAATGTATCAGATCATATATACGATGCAGCACGGTCCTATGCACCCCCATACCACCACTTTCCTAAATAGATAAATTGATGGATAATAAGTTAATAAAAGGGTGTAGAAACTATTCCGTCCACACACTATCCACACTTCTTGATATTCTTCTAATCGACTGATATGACTGAAATAAATTACTGGCTAATGAAGAGTGAGCGCGACTAGCTATTACTGGGATCGCAAGGAATCGTAAATTTTTACCCAAACTTTACCCAAACTTATAAGCTTCTTTTTCAGCCTGTTCCTTTGTATCAAATAGCATTGGCATTTTCATTTCTTTTTCAATAGGTTTATTAGAACAACCTAATGAAAGAATTGACATAAAAAGAAAAGGAATAAAAGAAATAAAGTGTTTCAAAATTAATTAATTAATCAATGAAGTTTAGTATTAAATATCTTTGGAAATATGTTAAAGCTAATTTATTTACATCTTTAATATTGATTGACACTCGATCTAACCTCGACCCTACTTTTTTAGATAAAGTACCTATATTTTCTTGTTGATTTAAAAGTTATTATTTTTGCAAATAACAGGATTAAAAAAATGATGAAACTTGCGATCATTTTCTTACCAATTGTCTTTGCACTTATATGGGCTCTGTTTATTGGGTTAAGAATAAATAGAGTAGAAACTAGAGATGGAAAGAGAAAATTAGTTAATTATTAAAGGATTTTCCTCAGATAACAATCTTATTTTTATCTAGTTATTCAAAATCTTCTCTGGTTTGACTTTCACCTTCCCTTCTCCAATAGTCCTCATATTTAAAATTTCTTTTTTGATAATCTAATGCGTTCATGTTCTTATCGAGTATGGCAAAAGGAGAATTAGTAAATTTCATGGCATAACACCTCTAAAAAAAATAGTTTATTGATTATCTAATAGATATGAGATTTTATTTATCTCAAGTAACTAGATCCTCTATAAGTAAGCTTTATTGTTTTCTCTTCTTGGCTCTTGCAATATACGAAAGATTTGCCGTTAAAATACATGTTTACCATGATGCAGCTCCTTGTCTTGATCAAGTCCCCGTCCTATGGCTTGATTCGTACTGCGGTCTATCTAATAGTAGATCGGACGATTTGGTAGTATTTACTACACTTTATTTATAGAGTATTTATACTCAGTTGTCAACCCTTAAGATTAAAATTCTCAGTCGCAATAGACTAAACAATGCTGATTAGTTGGATGTTCTCTACATTCCCTCTTCCAATAGTCTTCAAATAAATGGTTATCTCTATCAAGATTTCTTGTTATTTCTTCCATTCTGTTTCCAGCATAATTAAATGCTTTTAGGTATCTTGGAAGGATTGTGAATTGATTGAATAGTTTCATTTAGACCTCCTAGATCTATACTTATATTGTCCTCCTATAGCCTTGAAATTTATAGGTCGGTTTGAGGAACTATTAGGTACGGGAAGAGGTATATATTTTGAATCAAAAAATACTAAAGCAGTCCTTAAATTAATACATGGTTGTCATGAGGCAGTTGCAGGGATACAACTGAAGCCAACCATAAATTATTAGAGATCAATTCAAGATTTAAAACACACTCATTATTTAAAAAGAAATCTTCTCCACTTTAGATAAAACTAAAATAAATCAGGATTTGAAAACAATGTAATCATAGATACCAACAGGTATTTAGCTAATTGATTATATATTTAACACACGAGTTAACCCGTTCCAATTTGTTGACTCTGAGGTTTTACCGTTGATTCCTTATCTTCTGAAAGTTGTTCCTTGCAGCTTTAGATTAAAAAACGGTCTTTATTTAATTTAAACCATGCAAAAGAAAATCGTAAAAAAATATGCTGAATTAATGCATCAGGCTCAACAAGCTACTGGAAGAAAAGAAGCAGTTGGACTAATACATAAAGCAGCAAAGTTAAAAACTAAATTTGATAATTACGAGATGATGTGATCATCTACAAAGCAATTTTCCCAAATAAGAATGTCATTCTTAAATAAATTCTCAATTAAAGATATCATTCTCTCAAGCAAAGAGGCATATCAAAAGGAACTCAAGAACAACGGTGTGGGTTCACAAATAGGAAGGTCATTATTTAATAAATTTTCAATTAAAGATATCATTCTCTCAAGCAAAGAGGCATATCAAAAAGAACTCAAGAACAACGGTGTGGGTTCACAAATAGGTAAGTCATTATTTAATAAATTCTCGATTAAAGATATCATTCTCTCAAGCAAAGAGGCATATCAAAAAGAACTCAAGAACAACGGTGTGGGTTCACAAATAGGTAAGTCATTATTTAATAAATTCTCGATTAAAGATTTTTCCTTCAATATTTCCAACAGATAAGCGTAATTTATAAAGGGGTACCGTCATGATATATAGAGGAAAGGGGTACACTTTCCTAAATAGAAACTTTGATGGATAATAAATTCATATTCAAAGAAGTTACCCAAACTTTACTCAAACTTTTTTATTGATGCACAGTTGATCTAATGCAGAGGGGGGACTCTTTTTTTTTAACTTTTTCTTCCTTTATTCTGCTTCTTCTTTAACTTCAATTGAGTTTACCTCTTCCGATTTCACTTCCTCTTCTTTTACTTCAACCTTTTTTGACTTTGGCTCTTCCGTTTTAACTTCAACTACTTTTAATGCTATGGATGCAAACTTTCCCTTAATAAAATTTACTATGAAGATTAATATTGGAACATGGGCTAGTCCACCCATTATCACTTTAGTTTCCGAATAATACATTTGTAAGTTAATGAGAACTGAAATATTTAAGCATAAATTTAATTTTTAAATTGCTTTTATTAAGCCAATCAATATTAATAATCATTGTCTTGATTCGTAGATCAATAATCTTGCTATTAATTGAATAGAGACTTTTTTATTAAATGCCATTAGACGTATTTCTAATGAACATGTGTGTTGTAGTTATAGCCTTGCTTATAAGAAGAGAAATTAAACTTAAAAAAGCGAGATAGATTATGAAGACACAAATTTTCAAAGAGCATTACATTCCAAATGTCCATGCTATTACTCTTTTACTAATGCTGCTTCTATGTCTTTGGTTACCTCTAGCCCTCAGATTCTTATTAATAATTTAGTCGAACAAATTTGTTAATATTATTACCAATAAACTCAGCCATATCAAAATTTTATCCAAACTTTTACAGACTAAATAACTAACCGAGATTGAGTTCGGCTGGAAATAAGGAAACACTTAAATATTAAACTCTGTGATAAATAGTCTTAAATGACAAAGACACAAATCATGAGAGCGAAGTTCAGCAGCAAGCTAAGTGTCTTGGAAGTAATCTTCATTAATTAAAAAGGTTTTTGTACTCGTGCGTAGGAGTGCGGGGTTAACCTTGAAACCGCTAGGCTCAAGTCCTTACAAAAAGGACAAGTCCTTAGACCACTTATACCGATAAAATATATTCATAACAAGTTTAGGGAACTTGATTCACTAGCTAAAAACTAAAGCATTCCAAATCCCTTAATTCTTTTTTCTGATTTATATCCTGCTTGTAAGAATTGAGTATTATCAGTCCCTACATCATAAAGAGTATAATTTTTTCCTGCCCCAATACCAATAACAGCTTTTTGCGGAACTTTCTGCTCTTTCTTACGATTTCCATTTAAATCTTCTACTTCAGAATTAACAGTTCCCTCTGTCAATTCCAAATGAAACTGTTGTTTGCTTCTTGCAGTAAATAATCTGTTTACCTGAAGACGTGTAAGTCGATCAAGGAGTGTCAGTGGGGGTGTATCTAGTGTTAAATTTTCGCCAATATCTTTTGAGCTTCCGTGAATTAAACCACAATCAAGTTCAACAAATCCAAATTGAAGTGCTGCTATCCAATCAAGAAATGATTTGTCTACAGCATTCGTAAGAGACTTAACTAATTCTTCACCCTTATTTATTCTCAAAGCTTCAGCTCTTTGATCCCCACGGTAACCACTTTCCAATAGGATTTGTTCTTCCCACCAACCATATATACACCATGGTTGTAAATCATTACTTTTTGGATTAATTAACCTATGGAGAAGCCTATTACAGTTTTTTTCAGGACCTATCATATCCCCCAAAACAAAAAGAGTTATATTACCTGGAGTTTTTTTTAAGTCTTTTTGAATAAGTTCATAAGTATCTAGATCCCCTTTAAGACCACTTACGAGTGCCCAGCGTTCTATCATCTTTCACAAACATGAGATGCATCTTCAGCTTGTTCTGCAAATTCGAATCCATTTTTTAAACGCCATGCAAAAATCGGAGGAAGACCGGCATCTATTATTGCTTTACACGTAAGTTCAAGATCATATTCCACTTCTCTAATTTTTACTTCATTTGTGACTTCGTTATGAACAACATAAGTAGCTTTAGTTCCTCCATGCCTTGGCTCTCCTACTGAACCTGCATTTACTATTCTTCGCATCGGCAATTGAATTTCTTTTTCTTGAATATCTTTGGGGGCAGCGTTTTTGATTTTTACAGCAATTGAACCATCTGCTAATTCGCGAATATAAGGTTGATGAGTATGACCACAAAATAGAATCTCTGCTCTGGCATTTTCAACTCTCTCAAGAGCTGCAAATGCATCCATATCGGGTAGAAGATATTCATGTTGACTATTAGGACTACCATGAACAAAAAGACATTTATCTTTACGTATTGAGTAGGGTAGATTAGCTAGATAATCCTTATTTTCTTTAGTTAATTTATCAGTAGTCCATTGATGAGCAAAATGACCTCTCTTTTCAGCAAGCTGAGAAGGATAACTACAATCGCAAGCATCTAATCCATCAACAACGTCTTCGTCCCAACATCCCTGACAAGTAGGAATTTTTTTATCTCTTATTAACTCAATAACCTCATTAGGTTGAGGACCATAACCCACTAGATCTCCAAGACAGGTAATATTTGTAATTCCTTGGAGTTCAATATCTTTTAAGACAGCCTCTACTGCAGGTAAATTTGCATGTAAGCATGAGATGACAGCTTGATTCATTTTTAAATTAACGGCGAGCAGTTTGTAGTTGTGAATTTCTAAGTGAAGTTTGATGATGATCTAGTACAGCATCATTAAGAAGACAATTATGAATCGTTGATTTTATTGACTCGAAGTTTAAATTTTTCCCTTGTATAACAATTTCAGAACATCTTTCTGGTCTTCCATTAAGAGGGGCAACTTGGTTTAATGTTTGATATTGAGATCCTTGCTGACTAACTATCCAGTTAAACAAGATGTAACGCCCATCCGGCAAGTTCATTAATGCTTTTGCTCTATATACATCCCCATAAGCACCATTAACTAATTCAAACCAAAAAGTATTCAAGCTTGCAGGATCCCAAATATGCTTTTTAAGATCAAGGCTTATTGATTCAATTGCTCTAAAATCTAAAGTATCTTTAATTGATAATTCTGGATCTCTACCAAAATGAAGATATCTATTTGGCTGGAAATTATATTTTTCAAGTTCATTAATAATTCTCAGATCAACTCCATTAATACCTTGAGATTTAGGTATAAAAAATTGTGGAAATTCAATAATAATTAAAATGTTTTCTTTATCTTTCTCTGATATTGAGTTTGAAATAGATAAGTCTAATAAGTTAGGAATTTGATCTTTCAAAAAAGCAAAATCAATTTTTGAATTTATAGCTTGCTCTAAATTAATTTCGGAATATCCTCCAAGACGTAAGTAACCACAATTACCAGAATAATTCTTAAAAGTATTTAGTATCCAATTTGTCTTACCGCATCCCGGCGACCCTGATATTAACCAAACTTGACTCATGAAAAATACTAACTTATATATAAAATTTACACCAATATGAAAATGAAAATCATTTCTGTTTTCGATTTTAAATATTTATTTTGTGATTTAAGTGATAAAAACAATATTATTTAGAGAATTAATTACCCCATACCACCCATCACTTTCCTAAATAGAAGCTTTAAATGCATGGATAATCTTAGAACTTTTGATCGAAAGTATTTAAATTTATATATTTAATTGCCCTGAAATATTTAATTTCTTATTTTTAGTGAATATTTCTAAAATAATTAGCAATGAATATAGATCAATTATTTTGCATTTTTGGAGGCTTTTTTACTTTGTTAGCAGCTAGAAGTGATTGGAATTGGTTTTGGAATCATCCTAAAGCTAAGGGGGTTTTATCTTTGTGTAGAGGTAAAAAAGGAGCAAGAATTTTTTATTCAATTTTGGGAATTTTTTTAATAGCTTTAGGAATTAAAGGGTTTTAAATTTAATAGTAAATTATAAAAATGAGACAAACACCAAATGAAAGAAGAGAGAAATGTAACCCTACCCTAATAGGTATATTTGTTGGAGTTGTCTCGCCTCTTTCATCTTTAATTTGGGGCATTAGACAAAGATCATTGAAACTTGCGATATTTCCATATTTATTTGTATTCGTAGCTGGATACTTAATTCTGTCTTTAGGAAGAATAAATCCATTAAAACTAGAAATAAAGATTCCATTACAACTTATAGGAGGATACTATTCTTTTGATTTGACAAAAAAAATGAAGGAAGAAGCACTTAAGAAAAAAAAATAAAATCCTCGATATTGAAATTAAAAAAGACTAATTTTGAATTCAGAAAAAAAATACTGCTGCAGATCTAATTCTGGGTGATGATGATTACAAGATCGATCATTAAAGGAACTATTTTTTTATTAATTTATTTATGTTTTATTTAATGAAAGTTATTTTATTAATATCTCTCTCATTATTTTATACTTCAGAAATTCATCCAAAACTTACAACCACAATCATCATCAATTGCTATGACGGTGATACTTGCACAACTATTGAAGGAGAAAAAATAAGACTTGCATGTATAGATACACCTGAATTAAAAGGTAAAAATGCCAATCCTATTGCGGCTAAAGAAGCAAGAGATTTTTTGAATAACTTAGTGACTAATGAAGAGATTTATATTAAGAGAATTGCTAAAGATAGATACGGAAGGACAGTTGCTGAATTATTTAAAAATGATATTAATGTTCAAGAAATAATTGTTAAAAAAAGATATGGGAAAATTTATAAAAGATATGCAGATCAATGTGAATGGACTCAAAAAGAGGGATTAAATTAAAAATCATTTACAAAAATTTATAAGGAAATCAATAGTAGATTCTTTTTCATTTCCGAGCTCAAATGATTTCTTTACCAAATTACAACCATTTTTTTTGTCTCCTAGTTTATGAAGAATAATACCCTTTAGAGCTAGAGAACCAGGATTTGAGGAATCCAATAATAATGCCTTATTTATGTCCTTTAATGCACCTCTGTACTTCCCAAGAGCGAATTTTGAGAGGCTTCTTCTTGTCCAATATTTTTTAGAGCTTGGATATAACTTTATAGCTTTACTATAATCTCTTATCGCACCTTTATAATCCTTTATTTCATCTTTAAAAACACCTCTATTAAAATATCCATATTTATGGTCTTTAGGATATATCTCAATATATTTAGTTAAATCATTAATCGCACCTTTATAATCCTTATTTTCGTACTTTTCCATGGCATTATCGAAAATGATGCCTGCCCTTAAAGAGTCAGACGCATATAATCTCCAATTTGATACTCCATAAAAAAAATTTAAAAGTATCAATAAAGGAAACAAAAATAATTGATATTTTTTTCTCAATTTTTCTTTTAATAACAAACTCACTATAGTGGAATTAAGTAAGGAAAATTAAAGTAAATTCATTATGAAGGGATTTGTATTTTATTCATTCATTCTTATCAATATTGCTATAAGTTCTATTACCAATACCTCCATAGCTAAAGAAATCATCAAATTTAGTTGCCAATACGAAGAGAGTAAATATGAAAACAATTGGGGAACTGGTTGGGATTGGAGACCCTTTCAAAAAGTAGAAGGAGTTATGCTTCCTATTCATGAATTTTCGATAAATACAAAAACAAATAAAGGTGAATATTTAGAAAAAAGAACTAAAAAAAATAATTTCTTTTTATTAAATAATATTTATCTAGATTCTAAAATCATTTTAATTTCTTTTGAACCGATAATCACAAGACGAGATCCTTTATGGACTACAAGGGATCAAATAGAAATAAATAGGAATAACCTTACAATAGAAAGATCCAGCTACAGCTATACAGAAACAATAGGGGGGACATTAAGTGTTTATAGAGGAAAATGTTCGAGACTTTAAATACTTCATTATTTACTGCTCAAGAGATATTAGATAAGCCTATTTTAATTTCTGCAAAATTTCCCAATAAAACTATCCATTAATTTATTTGCATCATTTCCATAACTCATAAATAATAATCTGTCTCCCTTTAAATTCTTTGCTTTTCTTATATCTATACATGTTCTTTTATTTAAAGAACGGTCATAACCAGGAATCATTATATATGTCATTGCTCTATGAAAATAAGCGCTTCTATTTTCTAAATCATACTTAATAGCTATATCAAAGTTTTTTAAAGCATTTTCAAAATCGTCAAATTCATAAGCTTGAATATATCCGATACCAACATAAGCTTCTGAAAATTTTGGATTAATATCTAAGACTTGCTTATACAAATCAATTGCCTTATCAAAGTCACCATCAAACTGAAAGACCTTTGCCAATAGATAAAGAGATTCATATGATTTGGGATTTAAAGAAATAGCTTTTTCTAAATCTTGCTTTAATAAATTAGATTCATAACGCCTACCAAGAAGCTCATAATAAACTTTCTTAGTAAGTAGTTTTGAGCTTAAATTATTTGTTAAATCACCCTTTAAGCCCTCTTCAATAGTTTTTCGAGCATTCTCAATTTGATCAATCTGATCATACGAACTTGCCATACTAAGTAAAGCGTCTATATTTTTTTTCTTATTAACTAAAACACTAATTTTATTTGTTCTTTTAAATTCTTTAATTGCTTTATAGTGATCACCCTTTATTTGAAAAATTAACCCTCTATACAGGGAAGCATTATCAAAATTTTTATTTATCAAAAGTGCATTTTTAAAATCTTCGAGAGCCATATCAAAATTTTTATCTTTGTAATATGATTGACCCCTTAAAAAATAACCATAGTCGGATTTCTGAATATCTAAGGATCTAGTTACATATTTCTCGAGATATGGTTTTTTTGTACGAAATGACTTTATCCTATCAGCCTTAATTAAGTAATTTATTGCCTCTTCATTTGGCTTACATGGATTCTTATCTTTAAAACATGCAAAGAAAACTTTATCTTTTAAATAGTTTTTTTTAGAAAAATTATTTTGTGAAGTCTCTGGTAATTGTTTTATAAAATTCAAGGCAACATTACTCGAAATTGCAAAATTCAAATTTTCTGAGTCATTTAAAGCTGCCGTATTTACTCCTACAACACAGCCAAATTTGTTGATAAGTGGACCTCCAGAATTCCCCTCATTCAATGCAGCATCAGTTTGAATAAGTTTACCTTCTTCTCTAAAACTACTTATAATTCCTTTCGTAAATGAGTAACTTAATCCCTTCGGTGAGCCAATAGCAATCACATCAGAACCAATTTTAGGGGGTCTTTTTTCAAAACCAAAAGCTTTTCCAAATTTTCCATTTACAGAAATTATTGCTAAATCATTAATATTACTTACACCCATACCATCAATTTCAACTCTTCCTATTTGCTCTGATCCATCACTCAAATTTATAAGTACCTTTTCCTCTCCATTTAATACATGACTATTTGTAAGAATAAAGGTTTTATTTTTTTTATATCCAATAATAAAGCCACTCCCAAATCCTTCGTCAGTAGAGACGATAACAGTACCTTTTTTCATATTTGAAATAAATCTATCAGAATTAAAATCTTGTTTCTTACAATTATTTGGAAATTGATCAAAAAGTTGGAATGCCAATACATCATTTTTAGGCAACATCAAAATCCCTAAAAAAATATTTAAGATAAATAGATTCTTAAAAATCGATATTCTTTTTAAGGAAAAGTTTTTCAAATTTATGATTCTTTACAAGCTGCTTTTTTGAAGCTTTCCATAAATTTATAATTAAGCTCCATAGCTTTAGTCAAATTTTTGCATGCTTCTTTTACAGATGATTTTGTATTAATAAATAATTGCGAAGAACCCTTTAAGTAATATGCTTTTCCAAGATCACCATCAGGATTTTTAATATATCTTTCAATATCAGCAAGATTCTGATTAAGTACTGCAATATTTTTATCTTCACTTAACATATACCGAGTAAAACCATGATCAGCCCTTTGAAGAAAAATACCTGCATATTTTTTCTGAAGTTTTGGACTATTCAACATCTCCACAGCCTTATTTGCATATTCATATGCTTCATCAATATTGAAAAAAGGATTTTCTATACCACCAGCTAAATTCATATAGCTTTTATCAAAAGCTAACAATGCAAGCGATAATAATCTTGAACTATAAAAAGGAACTTCATTAGGATAAATTTCTTCTTCCCACTCATCAAAAGCATTTATAGAAATATTTAATAAAGTTATATATTTTCTGAATATATCTTGCCATGTATCTTGTGGTACTTTCCCTCTTAGACGTGCTGCTCTTTGCGACATGACAGAAAGATTATAGGCATATGTTGGGGGTTCTTCGTTACCTATCTTTTTACAATTTGCTTTTTTTACCCAATCGTCGTTGAACATAAGTGTCTTTTTTAGCTCTAAAGTGTTCAAATCTAATGTATGAGTTCCATCGTTTAACAACATTCTTTTACTTGATCCAGGCAACACAACTGGAATGGAAGGTCTCATAATTAATTTATTTCCTACTTGAGTAAACTTTTGTGGATTTATTTTTTTTCTATAAAGGATATTCTCTATAGAATCTTCAAAGTCTTTGGCAGTATATTCGCGATCATCGTAAATTGAACCACTGGCAAATTTATCAAAAATTCTTACTTCAGAGACTTTATTTTTAGAGTCAAAATTTATTTCATAAATTTGCTGATTATCTGAACTTGGGAAAGTTGCAAAATTCTTTTTCTCTTTTAGGGATACTGGTAAAGTTTTACATAATACTCTTAACTTATTTTCTTTAGCTAATAATGATTCAGGAAAAAATAAACCAACTAAGCTTAATAAAATAAAAACTAGGTAAGTTAATTTTTTCATAAATTAGATTGAAAATTGTATTATGGACTTAAATTTATAATAAATTTGCAAAACTTTTTTGAATTTATATTTATCAAAAGTTCATATTTATGATAAAAATTATCAAAATTTTTAAGGTTTGTTTTATAGGCATATTTTTTCTTCAAGTGCCTTCTTATGCTGATTGGCAATTAATAGCTGAAAATGATTTAGGCATTAAGTATTTTTTTGATTCAGAATATGTCTCTAAAAAGGGCGATATATTAATTTATCAAGTTTTAGAAAATCATAAAGTCAAAACACCAGGAGGCTATTTAACTGTGCTTTTAGATATGCAAGGTAATTGTGATAAGTTTTCAATTAAATGGGACAAAGGTGAATTTTCTGAGAAACCCTTTGATTTTGAATTGGATTGGATAAAAGAGCCAAAATTACTTTATGTAAGAAATCCAGAATGGGAATATCCTGATTATGATTCACCTTGGGGGAAAGCATTAAAAAAAGCTTGCGATCTTAAATTATAAATTTATAAAAAACATTTATGCAGCTAAATTTCTGAAACGCCCAAATTGTGGTTCAAATAACATTTTGACAGTCCCAACAGGACCATTTCTATGTGTAGTGACTATTAATTCTGCTATACCCCTATCCTCTGTATCTGGATCATAATATTCATCTCTATAAAGCATTACAATAATATCTCCATAATCTTCAAGCACATCAGAATCTCTTAGGTCAGATAACATTGGTCTGCAATTTTCTCTTTCTTCAACTCCTCGCGATATAGGTCCAGTAATTAAAACAGGGACGTTAAGCTCTTTTGCTAGATTCTTTAGCTCTTTAATATTTTTTTCTAATTGAGCTTGATGATCATCCTTGTTTGAATGCTCCATCAATTGATAAGAATCAATTACTATTAGCCCTAAATTTTTCTCATCATTGGTCAAAGATATCTTCCTACATCTATTTTTTATTTCATCAATTGAGATGGCTTTTTTGTCCTCTAAATATATTGGAAGAGCTTCAAGTTTTGTATTCTTTTCATGAACTAGTTCCCACTCCTCAGAAGTAAATCTTCCTGTTCTTATTCGACCAATTTCTATACCAACCTCCATACCTAATAACCTGTATGCCAATTCTTCTTTACTCAAATCAAAACCAAAGAAACAAACTGGAAGATTTTGACTTGCAATATTTCTGGCTAATTGCAAAGCTAAAGAAGTTTTACCCATAGATGGGCGTCCTGCAAAAGCGATCAAATCTCCTCTTCTTAAACCTTGAGTCATCGCATCTAAATCATAGAAAGAAGTTGTTATACCAGCCGAAGAATTTCCTAATGCAATATTCTCAATTTCAGTAAAGTTTCTTTTAAGAAGATATTTTAAACTTGTAAAATCACAAATCTCTTCTGAATTTTTAATAGATTCCTGAGTTTGACTAGATTCGGATTTATCAGTTAAGTCTCTTAGCTTTTGAATATATTTAACTTCAATTAATTTCGCCTTACTAATTTCAATTCCTAGTTTTAATGATATTTCCTTAAGAGTAAGAGGTTCTTCGTCATCAATTCCAAACCTCAATTTCACTATTTCTTTCTCTTCTTTAGATAAACTTTCAAACCAAGTAGCTAAATCTTTTTTATCCATTATTATTAAAATCTGTTTTACTTTTATAATTGACTTCTAGAAAAAAACAATAGCAATTATGAAAAATTATATTATTTCGGGACAAGTTGATACTTACAGAATAAAAATAAATTTATTTGCTTCATCTCCCAGTAGTGCGATAAATGTCTTTAAAAATAAATATCCAAATGCAGAAGATGTTTATGTGATACAAGATTTATTCAAAGGTAAATAAAATGGAAGATAATAGAGTTGTTCCAATCAACAAGAATAAAGAACCAGAAATTGATACTTTAGGATTTATGTCTAAGACAATAGATTCTTTTCCTGTTCTTGAAAGAGATATTCTCCGATTAAGTTTAGGTCTAAGAGAACCTTATGAAATTATGCATTCATGCGATGAGATAGCTGAAATATTAAATAAGCCAAAAGAACTAATTGATAAAAACTGGGCAACTGGAATGAAAAGATTAGGAGATATTGTTCAGGAAGAGAAATCAAAACAGGAAAATGAGGATGCTTATTCCGAAATCAGATTGCAAATGCATAATCACTTAATTAAAAAACTTCGTTCACTTAAGGAAGAGTGGAAACTGGATAATATTAGCCAAGTCACAGAAAGAATTATTCTTGCTTTTTTCAAGAATGATCTTAATTAAATATATTGGTTAACCGATGACGGGCTAATAGAGGGAAGAGTAATGACGGGCTTATAAGGAGAAAGGACGACCGATCACGCCCTATAAGGGAAAAGAGAATAAATACAACAAGTCTTCTTTAACACAACAAGCTTAGCTGGATATCCCTGAAAGATATCACTTCTAACTACTACCACTAACTCTTTAACTAGGCTAAAAAAGTAATACTATAACAAGGTTTTGAACGGTAGTCCCCTTATAAGGGGAAGGTGAATGGAATCTCCCTTTAAAGTACTGTTAGCTGGATATCACTTTTTGATATCACTTCTAACTACTACCACCAACTACTTTAACTATATATATCAGTGATATAAGTGATATACATGTTATTAGGAGAGGTAAGAAGAGAAGAGTAAGAGAATACATCTTTTTAATAAACCCAATATTTTTGAAAGAAATTTGTGAATTGATATAAATACAAATAAGTAAGGGAATGCCCCCCGTACCACCCCATCGAAAACCACTCATAGATAACTAACAATTAACAATTAAAAAATGAACAGAATACAAGAAATTAAGGATGCCCATCCTTGGCTTTCCTACGACGAAGTAGTGAAGGTTCTCCTCTATCATCATCAGGGTTCAATGTGGATACAGAACCTTAAGAGTGACACGCTTGAGAGGTCGATGGAAGGGTTCACAAAGCTTTTTAAATCTAAGACTAAGAAAGCCCTTAAACCCTTTGTAGAGTACGTTATAGGCGCGTACTACAACGGTTTAGATGAGCATGGCAATCAGATAGAAGAATCAAGTAGAGAAGAGACTTTCGAGCAGAGATGGAACAGGGCAAGAGCTATCCTTCTGAAGAGCAAATAAACTTGTTGACTCCTACCCTTTTCAGCTGCTATAAATATTAGTACACTTGTACTATATTACTATGGAGGACTGGCAGGAATGGGGTTATCTAGAGGACGAAATATTAGTAAGAAAACGACGGAAGATTTGTATTACTTGCAATCACTTCAGGTACAGCACGACAAGTTCTTGTGTCACCATCCTTACTTGTCCCTTTCATCAAAAGCTTATTCCTCAAGGTGATCATCTAATTAAAGGATGTAGATACTGGAGAGAGAACAGTAGGATATTTGCGCCTGAAGCTGCTTAAGCTTTGGGTGCGTGGTTCTTTATAGAGAGCATTCAACCTAGTCTATGACTGGGTTTTACATGCCTAGCTGGTATTGATTTGACAATCTGCTGGTATAAAAGACTCTCTCATTCCCTGAAAAGCATTGTAAATACTACGTTTATTGATTTCAAAAAAAGTTTACTTCAAGCGATCTGTTTCTATATTTTTCTAAACTTTCTTAGACCAAATATCTTCGATAAACTAAACAAAATGCTTTGGATTTGACTAACTTTCGAAAAAGTTAACAAAATACCATACCAGCACCATACCAGCAGCACTATTTCCCGCAAATTATAGACCATGACTGAACCTAACTACTGGCTAATGAAAAGTGAGCCTGATGCTTACAGCATAGATACTTTAAAAAATGACGGAGTAACTTTATGGGACGGAATAAGAAATTATCAGGCTCGAAATTTCATGAGAAAAATGAATAAAAGAGATAAGGTTTTTTTCTATCATTCGAACTGTAAACCCCCAGGTATTGTGGGACTTATGGAGGTAATAGATCTAAATATTGTTGATCCTACTCAATTTGATAAAGATTCAAAATATTTTGATCCAAAATCAAAACCCGATAATCCGAGATGGGATTGTGTAAAAGTAAAATATAAATCTAAAGCAGATAAGATTTTAAGTTTACCTGAATTAAAGATTTTATTTAATGAAGATGAGTTATTAGTTGTAAAAAAAGGAAATAGGTTATCTATACTTCCTGTCAGAAATGATATTGCAAAAATACTACTAGAAAAAATATAAAAATTTTTAATCCTTAAAATTCATTAAAAACATGTTGCCAATATAGAGTCTCGTTAAATCCCTATTTTGAAATCCTTTTTGCATCAAAAATCCTGCAATAGCAGCTTGTATTATCCTGTATTGATCCCAATTAGGATGCTCTTCAACAAATTCTTTCATAGCCTTTTGAAGATTTTCTTGGAGTTCACATTTGAAACTTATTACTTCATCTTTATAGTTTAAAATTTTTGGATTTTCATCGTAATTTAATTCTTCCATATTAAAAAACTTGTTTAAATTTAAATCTACAAAATGTAGTTTTCTCCAAAATCACTAAATCGTCAACAAGCATTATTAAGATCCAGTCTCAGGTCATAGAATAATGAGAATTCAGTCATAAAGGGGGAGCTCATGGAAATTAATTTTGCAAAATTAAATCTTTCTGAAATATAAAGATTTATGTAAAATCAGAAGTTTTCCACATGCCTTAGATCGACAGATATGTTTAAAAAAAATATTGTGGAAAAGTTGTGAAAAAATTTTTTTTGGAGGGGGAAATATTTTCTAAAATTTCCAATTTTATTTATCTTTCAATCCATTGATTCCCACATGTTTTTTATTTCATAAAATAAATTTTGTGCTATTGGTATCGGCCAATACATTTCGAAAGATCTTGTTTGGTCTTGACTTTCAAAAACAAATCTTAAGCTCCATTCATTCTTTTTCCCTTCTAACTCAATAAACCAAGGAAGTTGTTCTAATTCCAAAGAGATAGACTCCTCATCCATTAATTCATTTTTGATTCCTAGTAGTTGTTCATTAATTCTTAAAAGCAAAATATAAAGTGAATGAAATTCACTTTTTTGCAACTCAATTGACCAATTCTCGACACTAATCAAAAAGCAAAATTTGCCTTTTTTAAAATCTCTAAGTAATCTCCAACTTTTTGGGTCTTTTACCAAAATTACCCAGGAAGTAAATCTGGTTGATCTTGTTCATCGCTTAGTTCAATAATTGACCTTTGAACTGGTTTAATAGTGGACTCCTCTAATAATCCATCAAAATCATCAAAACGTCTTTGTTTTGCTCTAAAAGCAATTTTCACAGTAGTTAGGAATCTATTAGTTGATTTTCTTATCAAGCTCTCACCTCTTTTTGCAAGATCATTAGAGTCAATTCCTGCATTATTTGATATGTTCATTAATAAAAAATTTCTTTAGAATATATTTTACAATTTATTGGGCCAAATCAAAGCATAAATTACAAAAAGAACTTAATTAATTCAAAAAATTTCATATGGAAGAAAATTTAACTGGAACACTTGCTATTGATTTAGGTAATACTAATACTGTAATAGCTTTTCAAGATCAGAAAGATATAAATTCTATATTAGTTGAAATACCAAATATCACTTCATCACCAGGAGTTATCCCAACAGCAGTTTGGTTCGAGAAAGCTTCAAAAAATTTAAAAATTGGAATAAGTGCTTTAAAAATGAGGGATAGCGCTAATTCGGATTTATTTTTTCATTCGAATTTTAAAAGATTAATTGGTAATCCTATTGAAAAAAATCACCAAAAAAATATTTTAAATCCTAGTGAATGTGGCGAAAAATTTTTTAAATTTTTGTTGGCAAACATTCCTCAAAAATATGAAATTAAAAGACTTGTTTTAACTGCCCCGATCGATACATACAAGGGTTATAGAGAATGGTTAACTAACCTTTGCAATGAAGTGCCTTTTGATGAAATAGCGCTAGTTGATGAGCCTACTGCAGCAAGCTTAGGAATCAACATACCATTTGGCTCAAAAATAATGACAATAGATATTGGAGGAAGCACGATTGATATGAATATAGTCAAAATAGAGGGCGGAGAAGGAAAATCTGGCCCAATAGCTGAATTATTAAAATTTAAAGGAAATGATGTAAGCTCAATATCAAAACAAAAAATAAGATGTGCTGAAATAATTAGTAAAATAGGCTCAAAAATTGGTGGTAAAGATATCGATCAATGGATCGTAGATTATTTTATTCAAGATAATAAATATCCAATTAATCTTCTAAAAGCAGAAGAAATAAAATGTAAACTGAGCTCACCTTTAATCAAATATGAAAGTGAGTATTCATTTAAATTATTAACTGAAGATTATCAAGAAAAAGAATTTTTCCTAAGTAAAGAAATATTTGAGAATATAATAATTGAGAATAATCTCATTAAACATCTTAATTCTTTACTTAAAGATTTACTAAATGAAGCAAGAGGTAAATTTTGCACAGTAGATGACTTAAGTGCAATTATTTTGGTCGGAGGTGGTACTCAAATACCAATAATTCAAGAATGGATAACAAAAAAAATTTCAAAAATTAAAATAAAGTCTCCACCTCCTATTGAATCAATAGCTTTAGGAGCTTTAGCATTGACGCCGGGCGTAAAAATTAAAGACATCTTAAACAAAGGATTATCAATAAGATTATTAAATAAAAAAGAACAAAAACATTTCTGGCATCCTATTTTTTACAAAGGTCAAACATGGCCAACTGAAAACCCATTGAAACTCATCCTTCAAGCAAGTAAAAATAATCAAAAAACATTTGAAATAATTGTTGGAGAAACAAAAAAACAAAGAGAATATGATGTAATTTTTGAAAATGGATTGCCAAAATTATCGGAAGTTCAAAATAATGAAGAAACTATAAAATGGGAAAAAACCCCACTCAAAATTGAACTAAAAAATCACTCTAATCTTGGGGAAGATAACTTAAAGCTTTTCTTCCAAATCAATAAAAAAGCTGATTTATTAGTTAAGTGTTTTAGTATTGGTGATGAATTTCTTGGAGAATATAATTTAGGTAATATATTCTGAAATAAAACTACTCAAGAAAAACTCCTTCTTCATTATCTATATTTTTTAGACGTAGGCTTATACTTTCATTTTTACTAGTTGGGACTTTTTTACCACAAAAATCTGGTTGAATAGGTAATTCTCTATGACCTCTATCTACCATTACTAACAACATTATTCTCTGAGGTCTGCCCCATGAATATAGAGCATCCATTGCAGCTCTAATTGTTCTACCTGTGTAAATAACATCATCTATCAATAGAATTTCTTTTTTCTCTATGGGAATTGGAATATCTGTTGCCTTTATTAGGCGAGTTCCAACTCTATTTTGATCATCTCTATAAAAAGTTGGATCAATTGTTCCTTTTCTTATTTTGACGCCCGTCTTTAAGAATAATTCCTTTTCTAACACTTCTGACAAATCAATTCCTCTGGTAGGTATACCAATTAATAAAAGGTTTTCTAGATTTTTTACTATTTCAATAATTTCGGAAGTTAGACGTGAAAGGGTTTTCCTAAGTTCAACTTCCGTAAGTATAGTGATCCTTTTTGAGTTGTTAGACATGATTTATCAATAAAAAATATTCGTTCAATATCTTCATAAATTAGCAAAAGCTAACTATGTTTAATATAAATTGTTAAAGAGTAAGGTTTGAGGTTAGATTTAAGGTTGGATCACATAACAATGAATTTGATCTAAATATGTCAAAAATTAGCAGAAAAAATATAAATAAATTTAGTACTCCTCAGAGTCCTGTAGTTCTAGCAATACTTGATGGATGGGGATATCGGGAAGACACATCCGAAAATGCAATAAAAATTGCCAATACACCAATAATGGATTCATTATGGCATGCATATCCTCACACTTTAATTAGCGCCAGTGGATCTGATGTAGGCCTTCCAGATGGTCAAATGGGTAATTCAGAGGTAGGACACCTAACTATTGGTTCGGGAAGAATAATCCAACAAGAACTCGTTAGGATTTCAAATATTGTAAAAAATAATCATTTAAACCAAGTTAATGAGTTGCAAAAGATTGCTGATTCATTAAAAACAAACAATTCAACATTACACATAACTGGATTATGTTCTGATGGAGGCGTCCATAGTCATATTGATCATTTATTGGGTTTAATAAAATGGGCTTCGGAACATGGCCTCAAAAAAGTTGCTATTCATATCATTACAGATGGAAGAGATACTCCCGCAAAAAGTGCATCTAAATACATAAATCAAATAGAGTCATGTATAAAAAAATTTAATACGGGTGAAATAGCATCTATTTGTGGAAGATACTGGATAATGGACAGAAATCTTTTATGGGAAAGAACAGAAAAAGCATATAATAATTTGACTGATCAAAGTATTAAAAAAACTAATATTTCTCCACAAGAATACATAAAACAGAGTTATGACAAAAACATAACAGATGAATTTATAGAACCTATTCGATTGTCTGAAAACTATCTTAAGGATGGTGATAGTTTGATTTGCTATAACTTTCGTCCGGACAGAGCAAGACAAATTATCAAATCTCTCTCAAATATAGAATTCTCAGACTTCAAAAGAAGGTTTTTCCCAAAATTAGATTTAGTCACTTTCACTCAATATGATGCAAACTTCCCCGTTAAAGTTGCATTTCCTCCTGAGTCTCTCAATAATTTTATAGGCCAAATAGTTTCAGAAAATGGACTTAAGCAATACAGAACAGCCGAAACAGAAAAGTATCCCCACGTTACATATTTTTTCAATGGAGGAGTAGAAATCCCTTTACCAGGAGAAGAAAGATATTTAGTTCCATCGCCAAGAGTCGCAACTTATGACATGGAGCCAGCAATGTCTGCTCAAGAATTAACTATTAGTTGCTCTAAAGCAATAAAGAGTGGAAACTACGCTTTCGTTGTAATAAATTTTGCTAATCCTGATATGGTAGGTCATACAGGCAACATGGATGCAACAATTGAAGCTATAGAAATGGTAGATAAATGTTTAGGTCAGATAGTTAAGGCTACTGGAGAAATGGGGGGAAGCATTCTCATAACTGCCGATCATGGAAACGCAGAGTTAATGAAGGGTCCATCTGGAGAACCTTGGACGGCACATACTATAAACAAAGTTCCTTTGATTTTTATTGAGGGTGAAAAAAGAAAAATCCCAAATATGGGAAACGAAGTTTTCTTAAGAGATAATGCTGGATTAGCGGATATTGCCCCAACTTTATTACAGTTACTTGATCTTCCAATTCCAGAAGAAATGACAGGGAAATCTCTAATAAAAGAAATCGAGTTAAAAGGTTATAATAAAGTAGTTCAACATGTTTGAATATTAATACAAATCTAATTTGCGATGTTACAAGTTTTTAGTTGGATATGGGTATTTTCGGGAATTATTTTGATTCTATTGGTTTTACTCCATAGTCCGAAAGGAGATGGAATGGGAGGAATAGCTGCTAGTGGAAGCTCAATGTTCAATAGTGCAAGTAGTGCTGAAGCATCTCTCAATAAAATAACATGGACTTTTTTAAGTATATTTTTAGCTCTCGCAATAATTCTTAGTGCTGGTTGGATTTCATAAGATTTTCATTAAAAAAAGGGATCATTAAAATAATCCCTTAAATTAAAATTTCAATTAATAAACTAATTTTAAATTAATAATCGAAGTCGCCTCCCATACCAGGAGCACCTGCTGGAGTACCTGAATCTTTTTTCTCAGGTAAATCTGCAACTATGCATTCAGTGGTTAGAACCATTCCTGCTATTGAAGCTGCATTTTGCAATCCTGAACGTGTAACTTTTGCAGGATCAACTATACCAGCAGCGGACATATCTACATATTCTCCAGTGGCAGCGTTAAAACCATCATTAAATGGTTTAGTTTTTACATTTTCAGCAATCACTGCCCCATTAGAGCCTGCATTCTCAGCAATTCTCATAAGAGGAGCAGTAAGTGAAGCTTCAACAATGTTAGCTCCAATCAATTCCTCTCCTTCTAAATTTTTATCAGCCCATTCTTTTAGAATAGGAGATAAATGAGCAAGAGTTGTTCCTCCTCCAGGTACAATACCTTCTTCAACAGCTGCTTTTGTTGCATTAATAGCATCCTCAAGACGAAGTTTTTTATCCTTCATCTCAGTTTCAGTAGCAGCCCCAACTTTAATTACGGCTACACCTCCTGCTAATTTAGCAAGACGTTCCTGAAGCTTTTCTTTATCGTATGATGAATCTGTTTCATCCATTTGCTTCTTAATTTGATCACATCTAGCTTTAACGGCTTGCTCATTACCTTCAGCTACAATAGTTGTAGTCTCTTTATTGATAGTTATTCTTCTACCAGTTCCAAGCATATCTAAGGTGGCATTCTCTAATTTCAGGCCTGCATCTTCAGTAATAAGTTGTCCATTAGTTAAAACAGCCATATCTTCAAGCATAGCTTTTCTTCGATCACCAAATTCAGGAGCTTTTACTGCAGCAACATTTAAGACACCTCGTAATCTATTGACAACAAGAGTTGCTAAAGCCTCTTTTTCGATATCTTCTGCAATAATGACTAGTGGTTTCCCAGTTTTAGCTATTTGTTCCAATACGGGAACTAAATCTTGTACTAAGGCAATTTTTTTATCAGTCAGAAGAATATAAGGTTCATCTAAAACAGCCTCCATTCTTTCTGTGTCTGTTGCGAAGTAAGGTGAAATATAGCCTTTATCAAAGCGCATACCCTCAGTAACTTCTAATTCGGTAGTCATTGATTTGCCTTCTTCAAGGGAGATTACACCTTCTTTACCAACCTTATCCATGGCATTGGCAATCATTTGACCTACTTCTTCGTCATTTCCAGCAGCTATAGTTCCACATTGAGCTATAGCATTGCTATCACTAATAGGTTTGGAATTCTCCTGAATTTTGCCCACCAGAAATTCAGTAGCTTTATCAATTCCTTTTTTCAGGGTAATAGCATTGGCTCCTGCAGCAACGTTTCTCAACCCTGCCTTAACCATTGCATGAGCTAAAACAGTGGCTGTTGTAGTACCATCTCCAGCTGCATCATTAGTTTTCGAAGCAGCTTGTCTGATTAGTGCAACACCTGTGTTTTCAATGTGATCCTCTAATTCAATCTCCTTGGCGATTGTTACACCATCATTGATAATTTGTGGAGCACCAAATTTTTTCTCTAGCACAACATTTCTTCCTTTTGGTCCAAGCGTTACAGCAACAGACTCAGCAAGGATATCAATTCCTCTCTCGAGCGCTCTTCGAGCTTGCTCATTGTAAATAATTCTTTTAGCCATGTTCAGGCAGTAATTTAGTAATAAGTTTTAATAATTTTTGAAACAAATACTTTAGCTTACTACAGCTAAAATATCTTTTTCTGAGAGCAAGACATATTCATCTCCTCCCAATTTTATGTCTGTACCCGCATATTTGCTGTACAAAACTTTATCGCCAATACTCACTTCTGGAGTTTGTCGAGAACCATCGTCATTAAGTTTGCCAGGACCAACCTGAGCAACTTCTCCAACCTGTGGTTTTTCTTTAGCTGAATCAGGCAAAAGAATGCCCCCAGCAGTTTTTTCCTCAGATGCGGAAACTTTAATAAATATTCTATCTCCCAGTGGTTTTACTGTAGAGACTGTAAGTGAAACAGCTGCCATAGATTAATGGAGGATCATGATTGAGACGCTTTGCGTCATAAAAAATGGAAAGAGAAATTCTCCATCCGTATCATCAACAACATAATCTGCAAAGCGGCAATTAAACCATACTTAAACTGTGCGGGTGGCCGAACCCATTTAACGAATCTACCCATGAGATGGTAGTATTTTCGGATTATACGCTGTTTAAAATCAGCTATTCACCACCAATCAATAAAAAATGGTAGCAACTCCATCAACTTCTTCACAAACAAAAGGCGTAGTGCGTCAAGTAATTGGTCCAGTTCTAGATGTAGAATTTCCAGCTGGGAAATTACCTAAAATATTAAATGCGTTAAGAATTGAAGCTAAGAATCCTGCTGGACAAGATATAGCGCTCACTGCAGAGGTTCAACAGCTCCTTGGCGACCATAGAGTTAGAGCAGTTGCAATGAGCGGTACAGACGGTCTTGTAAGAGGCATGGAAGCAATAGATACAGGTGCGCCAATATCTGTACCTGTTGGAGAAGCAACTTTAGGAAGAATATTTAATGTTTTAGGAGAACCAGTAGATGAACAAGGTCCAGTAAATACTAAAGATACTGCTCCAATTCATAGGGCTGCTCCAAAATTAACTGACTTGGAAACTAAGCCAAAAGTATTTGAAACTGGAATTAAAGTTATCGACCTTTTAGCTCCTTACAGACAAGGAGGAAAAGTTGGATTATTCGGAGGTGCTGGTGTTGGGAAAACTGTTCTTATTCAAGAATTAATAAATAATATTGCAAAAGAACATGGTGGAGTTTCTGTTTTTGGCGGTGTAGGGGAAAGAACTAGAGAAGGTAACGATTTATATGAAGAATTCAAAGAATCAGGGGTTATCAATGCAGATGATTTAACTCAATCCAAAGTTGCCTTATGTTTTGGACAGATGAATGAGCCACCTGGTGCAAGAATGAGAGTAGGCTTATCAGCACTTACAATGGCCGAACATTTTAGGGATGTAAATAAACAAGACGTTCTACTTTTTGTTGATAACATTTTTAGATTCGTTCAAGCTGGCTCTGAAGTATCTGCATTACTCGGAAGAATGCCTTCAGCTGTTGGATACCAACCAACTCTAGGAACTGATGTTGGGGAATTACAAGAGAGAATTACATCTACATTAGAAGGGTCAATAACATCTATTCAGGCTGTTTACGTACCTGCTGATGACCTAACAGACCCTGCTCCAGCCACAACGTTTGCCCATTTAGATGCCACTACCGTGCTTGCTAGAGCTCTTGCAGCTAAGGGGATTTATCCAGCAGTTGATCCATTAGACTCAACAAGCACTATGCTGCAACCATCAGTTGTTGGTGATGAGCATTACAAAACAGCCAGAGCTGTCCAATCAACTTTACAAAGATACAAAGAACTTCAGGATATTATTGCAATTCTTGGTTTAGATGAACTTTCTGAAGAAGATAGATTAACAGTCGACAGGGCAAGAAAAATTGAAAAATTTCTTTCACAACCTTTCTTCGTAGCAGAAATATTTACAGGAATGTCTGGTAAATATGTAAAATTAGAAGATACCATTGCTGGATTTAACATGATTTTGTCAGGTGAATTAGATGATTTACCAGAACAGGCATTTTACCTAGTTGGTAATATTGATGAAGTTAAAGCAAAGGCTGAAAAAATAAAGTCAGAAAAATAAATATCCAAATATATATTTAACCTTCAATAATTTTAAATTAATGGCAATTTCTCTAAAAGTTTTAGCTCCCAATAAAAATGTCTATAATGGCGAGGCTGAAGAAGTAATACTTCCTAGTACTACTGGTCAACTTGGTGTGCTTCCAGGGCATATTTCTTTAGTCACGGCTATAGATATTGGCGTTTTAAGGTTAAGAATGAATTCTCAGTGGAAATCAATTGCTTTAATGGGGGGCTTCGCTGAAATTGAATCAGATGAAGTTATAGTTTTAGTAAATAATGCTGAAATAGGATCTGAAATTAATGTTCAAAATGCTGAACAAGATCTTAAAAAAGCAAAATTAGCAATTAGTAAATTCTCCGAAAATGAAAAAACTCCAGAAAAAATAAAAGCCTTGAAAGAGATTTCCAAGGCTGAGGCTAGGATTCAAGCTGCAAAAAACTAATTTTTAAGCAGTTCCACAAAATGTAACTTCGGGAAACTTTAACTTGGCTTCTTCTAATTTTTTTGTTTTACCCTCTTCTTGCCAATAATTTATTACTTCTGTAGCTTTATTCAATATTTCTACTCTTTCATTATCTGTAATCCAACCTTTATTCTCTAGTTCACTTTTTAGTTTTTCCCAAGCGTCATCTCTTGGCCAAAAATAATAGGCAGTTAAAGGACTAGGGCCTCCCCCCACTATTTGATCAACAGCTAAAGCAACATTATCAGGTAACCACAAAACTTTAATGATGAATCTTCCTTCGTCAGGTTTAGGGGTATAACCAGTAGGTACTCCATCTTCATCAATTGTTGCAGCTGCTAATACAGCTGTGGCACCCATCATTCCTGTATTAGGAGAGGGATTTTTAGACTTTTGGTCTTCACTGTTTTTTCCTTTTGAATTTTGATTTAAATTATCTGATGAGGACATTCACTTATTGAGGGTTTAATAAATAATTTATCAGTTTATGGTCACATTTTGATTGATTTATTCAAAAATTCTTGATTTTAGTTATTGATACTTGCTAATTAGAATTTTTATCTATCATGAGAGACTTGATAAAAATCATAAATTGTAGCCTCTAATGAATCCCAAAGATCTTTAGGGATATCGTTTTCTTCTGCAAACATTCCAAGCTGGCTAGCCAAGCCTCTTGCTTGGGAGAGTTTCGAATCATGTGAATCTGACATATTCATATTTGAACTTTAAACTTAATAAAAATAAATCTATTAACTAGATAAGTCAAATTTTAAAATTCTAAATCAGAAATTTCTTTTAATGCAGCAATACTTAAGACTTCCGGGTTTGTATCTTTGACCAGAACATCATCTTCTATTCTGATCCCAATACCTTTCCATTTCTCGTCAATTGCAGGTTGTCCCTCAGGAACTGGAATCCTATCACTTATGTAGATCCCAGGTTCTACAGTAAGTATCATGCCATTCCGTAATGGCACTTCATAGTCTCCCATTCTGTATGCTCCAACATCATGAACATCTAAGCCAAGCCAGTGGCCAGTTCTATGCATGTAAAGATGTTTATAAGATTGATTTTCAAGTATCTCATCAGTACTGCCCGCTAATAAACCAATTTCTTTTAATCCTTCTATGAGAATTTTTAAAGCAACATTATGAACAGTACTAGAATTAGATCCAGTTATGGCACTTTTAATTGCATTTTTCTGAGCGCTTAATACAATTTCGTAGATTACTTTTTGTTCTTTAGAAAATTTTCCACCTATAGGAATAGTTCTTGTTATGTCTCCATTGTAATAATCGGTTAGTGAGCAGCCAGCATCGACCAACAATAAATCTCCCTTCTTCAAGGGTGAATTATTTGAAGTGTAATGCAAGATACATGCATTATCTCCTGAAGCAACAATAGAATTATATGCTGGTCCTCTTGCCCCTTTTTCTAAAAAGAATCCTTCTAGAAGGCCTTGAATTTGTCTTTCATTTTTCTTAGATGAGATAGATTCTCTAACCAGCTCATGAGCTTCTGCTGAGATTTGAACAGCCTCTCTCATTCTCTTAATTTCAAATTCACTTTTAATTAATCTCATCTCATTTAAATAAATTTCTGGAGATTTTATAGAATTTGCACCAATACCCATTCTTGAGCGATTTTCAAGTTGTTGTGAAAATATCTCCAATACTATTTTCTCAATTACTGGATGCTTACCAATTGAAAAAACAATTTCATCAGAACCATTTAAATAACCTGGGAGTAAATCTCTTAACTCATTTATTGAATGGGCTTTGTCAGCCTTAAACTCTTTTTCAGCGCCATCTAAACCCCATCTAAAGCCATGCCAGACTTCGCTAATAACATCTTTTGGTGCAACAAACAAAATAAACCTCTCTCCCTTTGGCTTATGCGATAAGAAAAGAGCAATCGCATCCGGCTCATCAAAACCAGTTAAATACCAAAAATTACTATCTTGTCTAAAGGGATATTCACAATCGGCATGATGCTTAACAAGATTAGCTCCAGGGATAATAGCGGCTTTCCCACCTAATTTATCAAGAAAAATTTCTCTTCTTTCTTCAAAAACTTTATTATTAGGTTTGAACATAAATTCTGAATTGGCGTGTTTTTAAAAAAAATGGAAGAATGAATTAAAACAGATTTAATATTTAATCTATCTTAATGGAACCAAGTGTTTACGGTTTAATTTTACTAATTTTCATTATCTTAATTGGGTCAGCATGTTGTTCGGGAGTAGAAGCAGCTTTTTTAGCTGTCAATTCAATTAGGATTTTAGAAATAGCCTCTAGACAGAAGCCTAAGAGTTCTGCGAATCAACTCCTTAAACTTAGGAGACATCTTGGGAGAACATTAACTGTAATTACAATTACTAATAATGGATTCAACATAATTGGAAGCCTTATTTTAGGAGTATATGGAGCATTAGTAATTAATAGTAATTATGGTTTAACCTTATTTTCGATTGCTTTTTATGTACTCGTTGTTTTGGTTGGAGAAGTACTACCTAAAGCTCTTGGCACACGATTTTCATTACAAATAGCATTATTATCAGTTCCAATCCTGGGTGTATTAAATACTTTAATGAGGCCATTCTTAATATTAATAGAGCAAATTTTTCCAGTTATTACCGCAGAAAATGAAATTTCAACTGATGAAGAAGAAATAAGACAAATGGCAAAGATTGGGAGTCAAAAAGGTTTTATTGAAGCTGATGAGGCGGCAATGATCTTTAAAGTGTTTCAATTAAATGATTTAAAAGCTAAAGATCTAATGATCCCCAGAGTATCAGCACCTTGTATTAATGGGTCTTCAAATCTTGATGAAATTTCACAACTCATAATGTCTGATAACTCACAATGGTGGGTTATTTTGGGAGATAAAGTAGATAAAATTCAAGGTGTTGTCAGACGTGAAAATATCTTAGAAAAATTATTAATTAATGGAGAAAATAAAAAATTATTATCAGAAATTTGCGAGCCTGTGGACTACATTCCTGAAATGATTAAGGCAGATCAATTATTAACAAGATTTGACAAGGATCATAAAGGGGTGAAAGTAGTAGTAGATGAATTTGGGGGATTCGTGGGAATTATTGGTGCAGAAGCAGTGTTGTCTGTATTAGCTGGTTGGTGGAAAAATCAATCATGAAACAATTGATCATTAATAAAAATTATTTACTGTTAAAAAATTGGTGGGAGACTATGGATCTTACCAACTATGAAAAAAGTTTTTTTAATAAAGAAATAATTTCTTTTAATCAACAACTTTTTAGACTCAAAGAAAAAAAAATAAGAATTGGCGCATATGGTAAATCAGGTGTAGGAAAATCTTCTGTTTTAAATTCTTTATTAAAAAAAAATATATTCAAAACAGATATTATCAACGGGACCACAAGAGAAATTCAGGCTGAAGAATGGAAATTTAAAGATCAATCACTCAATAGTATAGAGTTACTAGATTCTCCAGGATTTGATTTCTGCAATATCAAATTCCCAGATAAAGTTTACTCCTCTATAAATCACTCAGATCTGATCTTATTTATAATTTCGGGAGATTTAAATAGAAATGAGTTGAACGAAATCAACTCTTTTATAAAAGATGGAAAAAAAATTATTGTAATTTTAAACAAAATCGATCTATTTAATAAAAATGAATTAAAAGAAATAATTGAAAATATAAAATTTAAGCTTCCAAAAGACTTAAATATTCCAATAATCATTAATCATGAAAACAATCTTAAAAATTACATAGCAAAATTAATCAATCAATATGGTGAGATAACATTAACACTAAATTCTATTCAATTAGCTGACAAATTGTTTCTGAAAATAAAAGAGCAAAGATTGAAAAGAAGGCAGAAATTAGCTCAATCAACTATAGGTAAATTTTCGACTATAAAGGCATCCGCAGTAGCTCTTAATCCTTTTATTTTATTTGATGTTGCTGGTAGTTTTGCACTAGATACTGCATTGATTAACGAATTAAGTAAGATTTACGGCTTAAAGTTGAAAGGTGAATCTACAAGAAAAATATTTAAAAATATATCCATTAATAATTTATGTTTGGGCATCACTCAAGTCGGCGTTAACACCTCTTTCAACCTTATCAAGAAACTAATTCTTTTAACAGCACCTTTTACTAACGGGCTTTCATTATTACCCTATGGACCCATAGCAATTATTCAAGCTGCAATCGCGATATACTCTACAAAAATTCTAGGGAAATTAGCAGCAAAAGAAATATTTGTAAGAAGCAAAGCTTCTTTAATAGAACCCGCTATTTTGATCCAAAATATGAGTTTTAATGACCCAGAGATTTTTAACTACATAAATATTTATTTTTCAAGTAGAAATTTAAATAATAATTTTGTTAGTTTTCTACCTTAAAACTTAAAATGGGAAAAAGCATTGCTTTATTTGGTACGAGTGCTGATCCACCTACTATTGGACACAAAAAAATTCTTGAAGAATTATCCAAAATTTATACTTTTACAATAAGCTATGTGAGCAACAACCCCCAAAAAAAGCACATAGAGGATATTTCAATTCGTAGCCATTTATTAAAAACTCTTATTGATGATTTAGATAATCCCAAAATTTTATTTAATCAAAAAATAAGTAGCCAATGGGCAGTAGAGTCAATCAAAAAATGTAAAGAAATTTATAAATTTAATAATTTAGATTTTGTAATTGGGAGTGATTTAATTAAAGATATTTTCTACTGGAAAGATTTCGACAAAATTATTTTGGAGGTAAGTTTTTTTATAATTTTAAGAGAGGGATATCCTATTGAATCAAATACTCTTAAAATGTTAGAAACTTATAGAGTGAAATTTAAGATTTCAACCATCAAAACCCCAAATATTTCAAGTTCTAAGTTTAGATTAAATTTTAATTGTTCTAATTTACCGTCGTCGTTAATAGATATAGTTAAGAGGAATAATTTATATGAATCCATCAAATTAGTTGAATGAAATTTTTACTTGCCCAAATAAATCCAGTTGTTGGAGATTTAGAGGGCAATGCAAAAAAAATACTTAATATTGCTTCGAAAGCTAGATCAATTTCTGCTGATTTTGTTCTTACACCAGAATTATCATTATGGGGATATCCTGCAAATGACTTACTTTTTAAAAAAAATTTAATCAAAAATCAGTACCAAATTCTTGATCAATTAGCTTTAGATATTAATAAAAAATATGGTAACTTAAGCATCTCAATCGGAATAGCTGAGAAAGTAAATGATTCTTTTTTTCCTAATCTTTATAATTCTATTGCGTTGGTTGAGGGCGGCGAATGGAAAATAATTGCTCGGAAAATTATCCTTCCCACTTATGAAGTATTTGATGAGAAAAGATACTTTAGATCAGAAGAAAAAGTTTCCGTATTGATTAAACAAATTAAAAATAAAACTTGGCGACTTGGCTTTACTATATGTGAGGATTTATGGGTCAACAAAGATATAGAGGGTAGAGGAATCCATAGAAAAAATCCCATTATTGATTTAAAGAAAAAAAAAGTTGATATTTTAGTAAATTTATCAGCCTCCCCATATACTCTGAAAAAGTTAGAGCTAAGATCCAAGGTTTCCAGTTTTGCTGCAAAATATCTTCAAGTACCGCTGATTTATGTCAACCAGATTGGAGCAAATGATAATTTAATTTTTGATGGAAATAGTTTTATTCTTGATAAGAATGGATCTAAAATTAAGCAATTAAAATCTTTTTCGGAAGATCTCTCCAGCTGGGAAATTGAGCAAACAAAACCTGAAAAAAATGAATTTAAAAACTCCGAAATGTCATCAATTTTTGATGCATTAGTCCTTGGTGTTAAAGATTATGCAAAAAAATGTGGATTTAAAACAGCTTTAGTTGGATTAAGTGGTGGTATTGATTCAGCACTTGTCTCAGCAATTGCTACAGCGGCTCTAGGAAGTGATAATGTTTATTGCGTTTCAATGCCCTCTAAGTGGAGCTCATCTCATTCAAAGAGTGATGCAAAAGATTTAGCAAGAAGATTACAGATAAGTTTCAAGAGCATTCCAATTGAAAACTTGATGACCTCTTTTGAAGAATCATTTATAAAAACCATATCTTTCGAGATGGCTGAAATAACAAATCAAAATATTCAGTCAAGGATAAGAGGCACACTTCTTATGGCTTTAGCAAATCAAGAAAAGCATTTGTTACTCTCGACAGGCAATAAATCAGAACTAGCCGTAGGATATTGCACACTTTATGGTGATATGAATGGGGGATTATCTGTAATTGGGGATTTATATAAAACTAATGTTTTTAAATTATGTAATTGGCTTGATAGTGAAGATTCAATTAATAGTAGAAAGTTATATATGTTAGATACTAGTGGAGATATAATTGGAGAAAATATACGTAAAAAAGCCCCAAGTGCTGAATTAGGACCTAATCAATTAGATACTGATAGTCTCCCACCTTACTCTACTTTAGATAAAATTCTTAAAGGAATTATTGAAGAGAAAAAAGATTTACAACAACTAGAAGAAGATGGTTATAAAAAAGATTTAATTTTAAAAATTATCTCACTCATAAAAAAAGCGGAATTTAAAAGAAAGCAGGCTCCTCCAATCCTAAAACTAAGCAGTCAATCTTTAGGAAGTGACTGGAGAGTTCCCATAGCAATATCTTATTAATCACTATAAGAACACTCTTGGATTTTTTTTAAAGGCCGTTTAACTGAATCAAGGTTGATACCTTTTTTGATAGCAAGAATTATGCCTGCAGCTTCTAAATAATTATCAACTTCAAAAAGATTGGGATAGTTATAAAACTCATTTGTCACTTTTAATGTATTTTGATTTTTTACAGAGATAATATTTAAACCTTTTTCAATCCCTGCTAGTACTGCTTCTCCTCCTAATGCACTATTAGGAACAACAATCGATTCAATTTGATCAGGGTGTAGTGAGATTGATCCATTTTTAGCAGGCAATTCAACAATATCAGGTGCATTGCTTAACCCAATCAGTACAGATGGTAAAAAAGTGTATCCTATTTCTTCTGCAGCTGCACGAGAATCTAAATTTTCATTCAATTCAATTGGATTTAAAGCAGGTGCGTGAGCACAGGGAACTTTTAAAAATTTGCTTATTAAATGACTTATGACTGCTTCGACTCCAGCAATAGGATCAACACCTTTCCCCTCTCGATAAATATTTGTTTCTAAAGAATCTGGATCATCAGGAAATTTTGCCACAATTGCTATTGCCGTAACTCCTTTTTCTATTAAACATTTTCCAGCATCAATTAGAGTATCAGGATTTTCAATTCTGCCACCACTGACTTTTGAAGAATCAGAATCAATAACTATGTTTAATGGCTTTTTTGTAATCGCATAAGAATGAACATTAATTCCTAAAGTAGAAACACATGCATCAGCAACTTGTAAATGTCTCACTAATATTTCTTTTTCAATGGCTGAATCAAAAATTATCCCAATTTTCTGTTGCTTTACCCTTTTTAAAGCGATTTCTCCTTTAGCAAGTCGGTCTAAACTATAACCCTCAACATAAAAAATATTTTTATCTTTTTCAGAAAGATTACCACCATTCATAACATTTGGATGAGTAATTAAACATCCACTTGCCGATGCTAATAATTTAGCGGTTGGAAGTGCATCTCCAGCAAAACCTCCTACTTCACAACCAATACCAGTTGGAACTATGAATATTGTTGGTGAATTTTCCATTATTTAAAAATATTTCAATTTATATTTCTTAATTAGCTAAGACAGCTTTAATTTTAAGTTTTTTTGTTCCAAAAGAGTCAATAGAATTTTGAATATCAACAATTGACCATCGAATTAAATCACCTTTTTTTTCTAAATTTGCAATGATGAATTTCCTTAAATTTTTTACTTTTATTGAAGCTGGCCAATCTAAATAGTAATCAACTGAACTTAATTTCATTTTTGATATTTACCAAATTGATCATTATACAAATCATCTTCGACTTCTTTACCAATAACAATATTCAAATCCGACTTGGGATATGCCACACATAAAAGTGCAAAGCCCTTTTCCCTCAAATCATCATTTAATCCCATAGCATCTTCTTGATCTACAGATCCTTCCAATATCATGGATGCACAATCTGTACAAACTCCTGAACAACAACTACTTGGTAAATCTATTCCATTCATTTTTGCCGCTGAAATAATATCTTGATCTTCAGAACATAAAAAACTAAAAGTCTTTTGCTCAAATTGAACTTTGATATTGTATTCAGGCATATCCTAAATCTTATTGCTAAACTGCAGAACCTCCTACAACCTCTAATATTTCTTGAGTAATAGCTGCTTGCCTAGCTTTGTTATAGGTTAGATTCAAAGTACTTGCTAATTCTTTAGCATTATCACTCGCATTATTCATAGCAGTCATCCTGCAAGCGAGTTCTGAAGCTGCTGACTCTTGAAGAGCTCTTAGTACCTGATTCTGTAAATATAATGGTAATAAGGAATCTAATAGTTGATCAGGACTTTGTTCAAAAACAATATCTGATGGCAACTTCTCTGAATCACTTTTTTCCATATTTGATTTTTCAACAAGTAACTTACTATCTTTTGTAGTCAACCTAAAAATTTCATCGTTTTCCTCAGCAATTCCTTGAGGGTCAAGTGGCAATAGCGTTTGAACGACAGGAGCGCAGCTGACTAGAGTTATGAATTTCGTGTAAATAATTTCCACCCTATCAGAATCTTCTGAGAGAAATTCAGCTAAAATTTCATTTGTTACTCCTTCAGAGTCCTTGACTGTGGGTACCTGTTCTAGTTCTTTGAAAGTACTTTTAATTACATATCTATCCTTTCTATTTTGAAAATATCCAATAGCTTTCTTCCCTACCAAAATTAAATTTGGCTGGTACCCTTGTTTGACTAATTCTGCGTATCTTATTTCTACCTTTTTTATTATATTAGTATTGTAACCACCGCATAAACCTCTATCCGCTGTTATGCAAACCAAAGTGATGCTCTTGACTTCTCTCTTGGATAATAAAGGAGAGTCGACAGCCTCAAATTGAACTCTAGATTGGATATTTTCTAAGACCCGAGCAAGTTTATCTGCAAAAGGTCTACTCTTAAGAACTTGATCTTGAGCTCTCCTAACTTTTGCAGCTGCAACAAGTCTCATGGCCTCCGTTATTTTTCTTGTATTTTTAACAGAAACGATTCGATCTCTAATCTCTTTAAGATTTGCCATGGTATCTCCTTAAATAAATTTAAACTGTGGCAAGCATTGATGATTTAACTTCATTTATCACCTCTTTTAGTGTTGCTTCTAATCCATCATTTAATTTCTTTTCTTTAAGAATTTCTTCTATAAATTCTGATTTATTTAACTTTAGGTATTCCCTAAGTTCAGTTGCAAATTTAGTAACATCTTCAACAGGCACCTCATCAATAAGACCTTTAACTCCTGCGTAAACTACTGCAACTTGTTCTGCAAGGTTAAGTGGGGAGAATTGAGGTTGCTTTAATAATTCTCTTAGTCTTTTACCTCTTTCAAGTTGTTGCTGAGTTGCTTCATCAAGATCAGATGCAAATTGAGAAAAAGCAGCTAGTTCATCAAACTGTGCTAGTTCTAGTTTTAAAGTTCCTGCAATTTTTTTAATTGCTTTTGTCTGAGCGGCACCTCCAACACGGCTAACTGAAATACCTACATTAATTGCGGGTCTTAATCCTGAGTTAAATAAATCTGCACTCAAGAATATTTGTCCATCTGTAATTGAAATAACATTAGTTGGGATGTAAGCCGAAACGTCCCCTGCCTGAGTTTCAATAATTGGAAGAGCTGTCATAGAGCCTCCTCCCATAGCATCAGAAAGTTTTGCTGCTCTTTCTAGTAACCTACTGTGTAGATAGAAAACGTCTCCAGGATAAGCTTCTCTTCCTGGTGGTCTTTTTAAAAGAAGAGACATTTGTCTATAAGCCTGAGCTTGTTTTGTTAAATCATCATAAATAACAAGTGTTGCTTTACCCTGATACATGAAATGTTCAGCAATTGCTGCACCGGTATAAGGTGCTAAGTACTGTAAAGCAGCAGGTTCAGAAGCTCCTGCACTAACTACGACTGTATAATCTAGTGCTCCTCTCTCTCTTAATACCTCTACGATGTTTGCTACTGATGCTGACTTCTGACCAATAGCTACGTAAACACAAACTACGTCTTGGCCTTTTTGGTTGATTATCGTATCGATAGCAATAGCAGATTTTCCTGTTTGTCTATCACCAATAATTAATTCTCTTTGACCTCTTCCAACAGGAATCATTGCATCAATAGATGTAATACCTGTTTGCATTGGTTCATGCACTGATCTTCTCTTGATTATTCCTGGAGCCATTTCTTCAATCAATCTAGTGTCACTCGTAGGAATTTCCCCTTTCCCATCTATTGGTTGCCCTAGAGGATTAACAACTCTCCCCTGCATTGCTTCACCAACTGGAACAGATGCGATTTTACCTGTGGACTTAACGTTACTTCCTTCTTGGACACCAAGTGCCTCTCCCATCAAAACGGCTCCAACATTATCATCTTCAAGATTTAAAGCTATACCTTCGGTACCATCTTCAAATTCCAATAACTCACCTGCCATGACCTGATCTAAGCCATATATTCTTGCAATGCCATCACCGATTTGCAGAACAGTTCCTACATTGCTAACACTTACAGATTGGTCATAATCAGTTATTTGTTGTTTTAAGATTGAACTGATTTCATCAGGGCGTATAGATACCATGGATTTAAGAATTTAAGGTTGATTTAAAAGTTACTTGGAAAGGGATAAGCCAAGTTTTCTAATTTGTGAAGCAAGGGAAGCATCAATTACTTTTGATCCTACACTGGCGACGAAACCACCAATAAGAGATGGGTCGATTTTAGTTACAAGTTCTAATTTTTCAGTTCCAGCAATATTGATGATCTTTTTGGTAATTAAACCTTTCTGTTCATCAGTAAGCTCGACTGCAGAAGTAACAGTTGCCAAAGCAATATTACTATTTTCTCTGTAAATCTCTAAAAACCTATCAAGAATTGAAGTGAGGATTCCAATTCTTTGCCTATCGGCCAATAATTTTAAGAAATTCAGTAAAGAAGAATTAACCTTATTTGAAAAAATTTCAATAATGATTTTCTTCTTAGCATCTGTCTCTAAAATGGGAGAGGATAATGCCTTCTCCAATTCAGGGGAATCATTTATTAATTCCAAAAGTTGTTTAACCTCAGAAACCATCTCTTCAGTTTGCGAATTTTCATTCACAACTTGAAGTAATGCCTCTGCGTATGGTGTAGTAACTGAATTTAAAAGTGGCATTAGTTCACCTCAATATTGTTAATTGATTGAGTTACCAAATTTTCTTGTGTTGTTTTATCAAGTCGATTTGGGAGAGATTCTAAAGCTTTCTTAATTGCCAGTTCAACAGCTTCTTTTCTTAGTTGAGAAATTGCTCTGGATGCTTCAGAGCTTTCATCAGAGATTGCACTTTGTTTAATTCGTGCCATCTCCTCTATCGCTTTTTTCTCGCTTTCCATTCTGATTGATTCAGATCTTTTAAGAGAATCAGCTTTAATTTGAGAAGCTTTTTCTTCTGCTGAAGATAAATCTTTCTTCGCCTTTTCTAAAGCTTGAGTTGCATTTTGGAGTCGATCTTCAGCATCTTTTAATTCAAGAAGGATTCCTTCTCTCCTTTTTTGAAGCATTTTACCTAAGAAACCAGGCAAAAATTTATAAAGACCGAAAACCACTACAGCCCAATTAAGGATATTAGTTTCGAATAAATTGAAGTTCAATCCAAAACCTTCTGTAGCTAAAAGAGTTAAATTCATTTTTCTAGAATCAATCTATTAACAATAAGTTCGCTTAGATCATCAGCCTGTTTAGAAAGTTGATCACGAGCAGCGGACGTCTGACTTTCAATTTCTAGTCTTGCCTTTTCTTTTGAAGCATTTGCTTCATTATTAGCAAGTTCTAGTGCTTCTTTATAAAGCTTGTCAGACTCATTCTCAGCTTCGCTAACAATTCTTTGGGCTTCTGAACGAGCACTTTGAAGCTGAGTTAATAAATCAGCTTCTAATTTTTTAACCTCAGAAAGTTTATTTTTGGCCTCAATAATATTATTACTTACAAACTTTTCTCTTTTTTCTACAACATTGCCAACAGGCTTAAAAAAGAGAGAATTTAATATGTAAGTAAGCGCAACTACTTGTATTGCCATTAGTGGCAAAGTGGCATTAATATCAAATAATCCACCTTCTGTAGCACCAAAAAAATTAAAGGCCAACATATGATTCAGTTGAAGTTAAAAAATAAATTTAAATATTGCTAATAATAATTAGAAGCAATATTAACTTTTAGGAAAAAGGATTCGCAAAAAGTAGTACCAAAGCCACAACTAATCCGTAAATTGTTAATGACTCCATGAAAGCGAAAGACAAAAGAAGAGTTCCTCTGATTTTGCCTTCAGCTTCTGGCTGACGGGCAATACCCTCAACAGCACCTTGAGCTGCGTTACCTTGTCCAAGACCTGGGCCAATAGCACCTAGACCAACTGCTAAACCAGCAGCTACAACTGATGCAGCGGAAGTAATCGAATCCATAATTTTGAAATAAAGAGCTTAATACTTGTGATAATCTTTGTTGTCATACACGCTTGGACATCCTTTGTTTTAAGAATGGGTCTGATATTTTCAGACCTACGCGATTAGATATTTTGCCAGATTACAGACCCTTTGTAAAAGCGTCTGCATGTACTAGAAAACAGCTAATGATGTTCTTCAACAGCTTCTCCAATGTAGTAGGCCGCTAAAGTTGCAAAAATCAATGCCTGAATTGCACTAGTAAATAATCCAAGGAACATAACAGGTATTGGGAGAATTAGCGGTACCAAAAAGACTAGAACACCAACAACAAGCTCATCAGCCAAAATATTTCCAAATAGCCTGAAAGAGAGTGATAAAGGTTTTGTAAAGTCCTCTAGAATTTTGAAGGGAAGCATAATAGGAGTTGGATGAACATAATATTCGAAGTATCTCCAACCCTTATTGCTTAAACCTGCATAGAAATAAGAAAGCGACACCAATAAAGCCAAAGCTATAGTTGTATTGATATCTGCAGTAGGTGCTCCTAATTCTCCACTTGGTAACTTAATCAATCTCCAAGGAATTAAAGCTCCTCCCCAATTACTAACAAAGACGAATAAAAATAAAGTACCTATAAATGGCATCCAATCTCTGTATACTTTTTCACCTATTTGAGTCCTAGCAAGATCTCTTATGTAATCCCAGAGGAACTCAAGCAAGTTTTGAAGGCCTTTAGGATCATTTTCCATTTTTTTAGTTCCTAAAGAAATAAAAACTAATAAAGCTCCTAATAAAATCCAAGATGTTAAAAATACCTGCCCATGTAGTCTGATATTTCCAATTTGCCAATAAAGATGTTGACCAACTTCTAATGCTGCAAAATTTGTTAGCAAGGAATTAAAAAACATTTGTTTTGAATAAAAAAATTTACTTAATAACGTGAAAAATAAAGAATGAGTGAAGGCTTATAAATAAAAAAACCTATCATCGCAGGAAAAATATCTAAAGATCCTAGCTTGCTCGCAAAAATAAAGAGGCAAACTGGAACTAATAGTTGCAATTTTGATACACCTGATGATTCTTTACCAAGTTTCCCTATACTTTTGGCAAGCAAACGTAGGTAAAAAATGCCGGCAATTGCACCTGTAAAAATACTAAAACCAAAAGTAAAGCCTAGAAAAATTCCAGTTATTGATGCTAAAAAAATAGAAACAATAAAAGTAATTCCAAAAATTGTTAATTGCAATTTTGTGTATTCGTCATTTTGAGAAAGCAAATAATCTATTAGATTGGCAATGCCAGATTTACTTTCTTTGATGATCGGATTATTTAGGGATTGAGGAAATTGAACATTCTCATTAGAAGGATGCTCAAGTTTTTTTCTATTTGAGTCCACTGATGTGAACATAGCTTAAAAACTCCTCTTTATGGTTTGAAATAAGTATATAAACTCACGGAATCTATCACGGAGAGGTACCTTTTAGCTAGTTTTTTTTTATAAAAAATTAATTCTTAAGATTTATGATGAATTCATAGACCACTTTTTACTTTATTCTTCAAAAATAAAATTTATTCAAAGTCATCTTTTTAATTGCTTTAACACTTAAAAACGTTAATAAAAGACTTGGCAAAATCACAATTAAACGTCTCAATAGTACATATACATCTAAAAAGTTGGAGATAAGTCAAGAAAAAATAAAATATAAAAGAATTTCTAAAAGAAAAAAAACCTTTAGTTCTAGTTACAAGAAAAATTTAAGCAATTTAACAGATTCTATATTTCCATTACCTTGGACGATATGGCCTTACGAGGCAAAAATCCTCATTGTCCTCATTGGAATTTGGTCAATATTAGGAATATGCATACTAGGATCATCAAGTTGGTGGGTAGCTAGTAGGGAAATGGGACATTGGGCTTATTTCCTTAAAAAACAAATCATTTGGACAATTCCAGGAATTGGTCTTTTTTATTTCCTTCTTAATACAAACATTAGAAATCTTTTAAAGTTTTCAAGAATTATTTTTTACATTTTATTCTTTCTCATTTTCCTTACAAATTTTACTGGAATTACAGTTAATGGATCTTCAAGATGGCTAGTGCTTGGCAGTTTACGTCTGCAGCCATCTGAATTAATTAAACCTTTTCTAATTCTAGAAGCTTCTAATCTTTTCGCACATTGGAATCTAGTGAAGAATGATAAAAAATTAATTTCAATAATATCCTTTGGTTTATTAATTTTATTAATACTAAAACAGCCTAATTTAAGTACTGCTTCATTAACTGGAATTCTTCTTTGGGTAATGGGTTTATGTGGAGGAGTAAAACTTAGCTCTCTTTGCTCATTTGCTTCAATAGGTTTCATTACTGGATGTATCAGCATCCTTAATAACGAATATCAAAAACTGAGAGTTACTTCATTTATAAATCCTTGGAAAGATCAACAAGAAAATGGATTTCAATTAGTTCAGAGTTTATTAGCTATAGGTTCAGGTGGTCTATTTGGCAAAGGTTTTGGACTGTCCATACAAAAATTACAGTATCTACCGTTTATGTATACAGATTTTATTTTTGCCATTTTTGCGGAAGAATTTGGTTTATTGGGGTGTACTTTATTCTTGGGATTTTTAGCAGTATTCTCTTATATAAGTTTAAGAATTAGTCTTAAGTGCAGGAACAACTATACAAAATTAGTTGCTATCGGATGTGGTGTATTGTTGACTGGTCAATCAATAATGCATATTGCTGTAGCAACAGGTTCAATGCCTACTACAGGCTTACCACTACCCTTCATTAGTTATGGTGGCAATTCATTAATAGCTTCTTTTTTTATTGCAGGAATGTTAGTGAGATGTTCATTAGAGTCAACAGGTTTGATTGGTATGATTAATACACGAAAGACTCTTAATTAGTTAGAATTTAAAAGATTTAATTTAAGCTATCGAATCATTTAATTTAATTATTTCAGAATTTTCTCAAAAGGGTAATCTGCTTATGCAGAATGGTCTTAATAGTCCTGGTCCATTTACTATATTTTTGGTTTTCAGCGCAGGACTTTTAACAAGTCTTGGACCATGCTCATTATCATTACTTCCAGTGACAATTGCTTATATAGGAGGAACGGAGAAAAATAAATTTAAACTTATTAGTTTTTCAGGAGGAGTAGTTTTTTCGCTTGTTGCACTGGGGGCTGCGAGTGGATTCTTAGGTAAAATATACGGGCAAATTCCAGCTTATTACACTTCGATTGTTGCCTTGATAGCAATAATAATGGGTTTAAATTTACTAGGAATTTTAAAGTTTCAGTTCCCGAATGGACCTGATCTAAAAAAAATAGAGGACAAGATACCATCCCCCATAGCACCTTTTGCAATAGGAACTACTTTTGGACTAGCCTCTTCACCTTGCATTACTCCAGTTTTAGCAACTCTTCTTGCTTGGGTATCGCAAGCTAAAAACCCGATAATCTCAATTATTTTTTTATTTTTCTTTGGCATAGGCCAAGTCTCTCCACTAATTATTGCGGGAGCCACAACAGAAAACTTAAAAAATTTTTTAGAGCTTAGAAAATTTAGTCAAATAATTCCTACCTTAAGTGGGATATTTTTAGTAGCAATAGGTTTATTAAATTTATTTTCAAATTGGATTTAAATGATTATTTTTAAGAATCTAATTTTAAAAATATCAAGTTTAAGATTCGCAATATCACTTATAATCTTCATAGCTATTGCCAGTGGCATAGGTACTTTTATCCCTCAAGATAATAATAATAAATTTTATATTGATAATTTCGATAGAGCTCCCATTTTTGGATTTTTAGATGGAGAAAAAGTCTTAAAACTTCAATTGGATCATATATATACAAGCTTTTGGTTTTTATTTACATTAATTCTTCTTTGCATTTCTCTGGCAGCTTGTAGTTTCAGGAGGCAAATTCCTTCATTAAAAGCTTCATTAAAATGGATTGAATATAAGAGCGAAAAAAAATTTAGCAAACTGCAACTAACTACAAGTCATCCAATCAATGAAGATGGAGAACATATATCAAAAGTAGATTTGTTACTTAAAAAAAAGGGATGGAAAACATACAAATTTAATAGTCATATTTCTGCAAGAAAAGGGTTAATTGGAAAAATCGGTCCTTTAGTTGTACATATCGGATTAATAGTCTTACTTATAGGTTCAGCATATGGAAGTTTTACAAGTCAATCAAAAGAACAATATTTACTGCCTGGAGAAACTTTAGATCTTGTTAATGAGAGCACAAACTCAAAAGCCAATGTAAAATTAGTCGATTTTTCTATAGAACGAGAAAGTGATGGTGTGCCCAAACAGTTTATTTCAAAATTAAATTTTTCTTCTGAAGATCTAAATTTAAATGAAATGAAAACAACCAAAGTTAATCACCCAATCAGGTTTAAAGGATTAACTATTTATCAAGCAGATTGGGCAATATCAAATGTTGTTTTAGAAATAGATAATATCCTTTATCAATTACAATTAAAGGAGATTCCAGAAATCGGTAATCAAGTTTGGGGAGTTTTAGTTGAATTAGGATCGGAGAATAAAAAAAATTTCCTTTTAACAATAAATAATGAAAATGGTCCACTTAAAATTTCGAATATAGAAAATTTTTCCGGGAATAATCTCTATATCAATGACGACCCTTTAGAAGTTAACTCTTCAAAAGTATCTCTGAAAAAAATAATCCCCAGCAGTGGATTAATAATTAAAAATGATCCGTCCATACCATTTATTTATTTTTCTTTTTTCTTAATAATTTTTGGAACAATAATAAGTCTTATACCAACTAACCAATTATGGATTCTGGTAAATAAAGAATCACAAAAGTTATCTATTGGAGGCCTTAGTAATAAAAATCTAGTAGGTTTTAAAAAAGAATTTTTTAAATTATCAGACGAAATAAAAAATTTTTAACTTCTTTTCTGCCCACTAAAAATATCTAACTGCATAGAAACATTCCCTCTGGGGTTGAATGCAGCATTTAAATGTATCCAGTGAGGTGATCCTTCATTCACTAAATCATCCATAATTCTATTCACAACTTCCTCATGTGATATTTTTATATCCCTAAAATTATTAATATAAAGCTTTAAAGACTTCAACTCATAGACTTTCAAATTAGGTTGATAAATAATATTTAGCTTTGCAAAATCTGGATAACCAGAAAAGGGGCACTTACATGTAAATTCAGGTAACTGAATAGAAATTTCATAAATTCTTTTCTTATTTGGATTATCGAAACAAATTATTTTTGATTCTTCAATAATTCTCTCACCATATAGCGGTCTTTGAGTCGAATCTTCTAATTTAGCTGTACTCATTTTTAGTAGAACTTTTTTACTAAACCTATATAAAAACTATATATAAAGATAAAAATTCGCAAAAGTATCAACGAATCTAAGTATTACAATTGACTAAGTCAAAAGATGTTAAATCTTATTTTTGTATCAACAGCAACATTCATAATGTCCGCCGAAAGGTTTATATGTGTTTAGTTCAATGAAAAATTAATGGACATTTGTTTGATAACTATCGATAACAACTTAAATAAATCCCTTCAACCAAAAACTGCAATTGGAATGTTATGGCTTCAAACACACTTTGAGAATGATCAGTGGGAAGCGTTGTCAAATAGTAAAGTAATAATTTCTGAAGAAAATTCCCAACTATTAATTGAAGACGCCAAGAATGCAGGCCTTAATATTGAATGTTTTTCAGATATTTCAATGTTGGATGTTTTCCCAAAAAACAATTAAAATAGAAATATTCAATCTTTAATCATGAAGAAAATTGAAGCAATCATACGTCCATTTAAGTTGGAGGATGTAAAAATTGCATTAGTAAATTCCGGTATTGTTGGAATGACAGTTAGTGAAGTTAGAGGTTTTGGAAGGCAAAAAGGACAAGTTGAAAGATATAGAGGTTCAGAATTTACAGTGGAATTCCTTCAAAAACTTAAAGTAGAAGTTGTCGTAGAAGATGAAAAGGTTAATTCAGTCATAGATGCGATTGCTGAAGCAGCAAAAACTGGAGAGATAGGTGACGGAAAAATATTCATCACATCAATTGATTCAGTTGTAAGAATTAGAACTGGCGACAAAGACGAAGAAGCTCTTTAATTCAAAGAGTTTCTTTTACTAAATTTTGTATATATTCACTATTAATACTTTTATTTGATTGACTTCCTAAGGTCATCCAAGCTAGATATTCATGATTCCCAGCAGGACCTACCAGCGGAGAAGCTATCAAATTCTTTATATTCCATTGGAAATTCTTAGCAGCATAGATAACAGACTCTATAGCCTCAGTATGGAATTTAGGATTGCGAACAACACCTCCTTTACTGACTTTATCTTTACCTACCTCAAATTGGGGTTTAATTAAAAATATTCCCTCAATACAATCACCTTCTAATAAATTACTAATAGATTTAAAAACTAACTTTAATGAAATAAAAGACAAATCAGCAACAACAAAATTTGGTAATTCATTACTTCTAGATAAAAGATCATTAGGTTTTAAATTTCGAATATTAGTTCGTTCAAAAAGTATAACTTTTGGGTTATTTCTAATCTTCCATGCAGTTTGTCCATAACCAACATCTATCCCATAAACTAACTTTGCGCCTTGTTGCAATAAGCAATCAGTAAAACCCCCAGTAGAGATTCCTGCGTCAATACATATTTTGTCTTTTACTTTAATTTCAAGTTTTTTAAATGCCTCCAATAATTTTTCGCCGCCCCTTGATACAAACATAGGCGCGGAATCAATAAAAAACTCAGATCCAATTAATACTTGTTGTCCAGGTTTATCCAATACTTTCCCATTGATATCTCTAACCTTGCCCGCGAGAATTAAACCTTGGGCTTTTTGACGAGTTTCACATAAACCTTTATTTAGAAGATAAAGATCTAATCTACTTTTTTTAATCATATATTAATCAATAAAAAAAGACTGAATGATGAACTTCTAAAAGATTAAGATCCAAATTCTTTAATACCTTTCAATTTTAAGTAAGAACTAAAAAATTACCCATAATTAACGAAGGCATATATGTAAACATTTTTATATTTAAGTTTTCTTTATTAGCCAGAAAAATGTTACATAGGAAAATAATAATCAGTCAAATATGTTCAATGGCAAGTACATCTTTAAAGGTACAGGGCAATAATTCGATTTTGTTATAAAGTTTAAATTGATAATAAATAAAAATTGTGATTGAGCGTTACACATTACCCGAAATGGGGGAAATCTGGACTGAAAGTGCAAAATTCCAGAGTTGGCTTAAGGTTGAAATAGCTGCATGTGAAGCAAATTTTTCCCTCGGGAAAATCCCTGAGAATGCCATGAAAGAGATACGTTCAAATGCAAAGTTTGATGAATCTAGAATTACAGAAATTGAGAAAGAAGTTAAACATGATGTCATAGCATTTCTTACAAGCGTTAATGAATTTGTAGGAGATTCAGGAAGATACATACATGTTGGCATGACCAGTAGTGATGTACTTGATACTGGCTTATCTCTTCAGTTAGTAGATTCTTGCGAATTGTTATTAGAAGAAATTGAGAACCTAGAAAATGAGGTCAGATTATTAGCAAGGAAGCATAAAAATACATTAATGATTGGCAGATCTCATGCAATTCATGGTGAGCCAATTTCCTTCGGTTTTAAACTTGCTGGATGGTTAGCAGAAATAATAAGGAACAAAAAAAGATTGTTAACTCTGAAAGATTCCGTAGCAATTGGACAAATAAGTGGTGCAATGGGAACTTACGCTAATACGAATCCTAAAGTAGAACAAATAACTTGTGATTTACTCGGCTTAAAACCTGATACAGCAAGTACGCAGGTTATATCAAGAGACAGGCATGCAGAATATGTGCAAACTATTGCACTAGTTGGCGCTTCTTTAGATAGATTCGCAACTGAAATAAGAAATTTACAAAGAACTGATGTTTTGGAAGTTGAGGAGGGCTTTACAAAAGGGCAAAAAGGAAGTTCTGCCATGCCTCATAAAAGAAATCCTATTCGAAGTGAAAGAGTAAGTGGTTTAGCAAGAATTTTGAGGAGTTACGTCTTAACAGCACTTGAAAATGTTCCACTTTGGCACGAAAGAGATATAAGCCATAGTTCAAATGAACGTATCATGCTACCTGACGTATCAATCTGCTTGCATTTTATGCTCAGGGAAATGCAAGATATAGTAAGCAATTTACAAGTTTATCCAAAAAATATGCTCAAAAATTTAAATATATATGGTGGTGTAATCTTTAGTCAGAAAGTTTTACTTTTGCTTGTAGAGAAGGGCTTGTCTAGAGAAAAAGCTTATAGCTTAGTACAAAAAAATGCGCATCAGGCATGGAATACTCAGAATGGGGATTTCAAACAAAATATAGAGAGAGATAATGAAATTATGGATTTTATTGATCAAAGTGACTTAGAAGAATGTTTTAATCCTTCAATTCATCTTAATAATTTAAGTGTAATATGGGAGAAGTTAGGTATCTAGGATTACTGAAAACCTTATCAAAGTTAAACTAGTGTTTTCAGAGGAATAATGACCAAAAACTTTAGGATTGAAAAAGATAGTATGGGAACTATAAAGGTTCCCATGGAAGCTTTGTGGGGTGCTCAAACACAAAGATCGATAATAAATTTTTCTATTGGAGAAGAATTAATTCCAATTGAGTTAATTTATTCACTGACCCTCATTAAAAAAGCTGCTTCAATTGCGAATTTCAATTTAGGTTTAATAGATAAAAGGAAAAAAGATTTGATTGTAGAGGCATGTACAGAAATACTTGATGGGCTTCACGATTCACAGTTTCCCTTAAAGGTTTGGCAAACAGGTAGTGGCACGCAAACAAATATGAATGTTAATGAGGTAATTTCAAATATTGCAGCTTTAAAAACTAATTCAGAGCTTGGTAGTCATCAACCAATTCATCCGAATGATGATGTAAATAAATCTCAGTCAACTAATGACACTTTTCCTGCTGCTATTCAAATATCTGTTGTTAATGAAATAATCAAAAATTTAGTTCCAACGATCAGAGAACTTACTAAGGTACTTGATAAAAAAAGTGAAGAATGGAAAAACCTTATAAAGATAGGAAGAACCCATTTTCAAGATGCAGTTCCACTTACTTTTGGGCAAGAAATATCAGGATGGTCAGAGCAACTTAAAGATGCTGAGAATGCAATTATTATGAGTCTGAATGAATTGTATTTCTTACCTCTGGGGGGAACTGCGGTTGGTACAGGGATTAATTGTCCAAAAGGATTTTGTGAAATGTCTATAAAATCAATTTCCGATGATACTAATCTAATGTTCTATAAATCAAAAAATAATTTTTCTATCATGGCCTCGCATGACCGTCTTGCTCAAGTAATGAGTCAGATAAAAATATTAGCAGGTGCATTATTTAAAATTTCAAATGATATAAAAATTCTATCTTCTGGTCCAAGATCAGGAATATATGAACTAATTATTCCTCAAAATGAACCTGGAAGTTCTATTATGCCGGGTAAAGTGAATCCAACTCAATGCGAAGCCTTATCCATGGTTTGTACTCAGATAATGGGTCTTGAATATGCAGTCTCAATGGCAAATTCTAGCGGCACTTTACAGATGAATGAATATAAACCTCTTATTGGATTTAATATTCTCACAAGCTTAAAATTACTTAAAAATGTAATAGAAAACTTCAGAATAAAATTAGTGGATGGTATGGAACCTAATCAAAAGAGAATGAAGTTAAATTTAGAAAATTCACTAATGTTGGTTACAGCCATAGTGCCAAAAGTTGGTTATGAAAAAGCAGCTGAAATTGCAAACCTTGCCTTCAAAGAATCATTAAATTTAAAAGAGGCAACAATTAAATCAGGTTATTTAAACGAAGATGAATTTGATGAAGCAATGAATATCAATTCAATGATTTGATTAAAAAAATTTAAAAATTACTGTCAATTCTTTTTGTTGCAGGATTAATATCTTCAGAGACTTTTATAAGATCATTAGATTCAGAAACAGGAAAACGATTAATAGCTTTTAATGCTAGCTTAGCTTTGCTTTTTAATTTATTACTAACACCAATACAGTATTGCACTTGAGAAAGAACATCAATTGATCTTCTAATAATCCTCACTACATCACCTTCGTCTAATGAAGTATTAAAAACCAAATCTTTCCATTTTTTTCCTCTTGCCCATTCAGAAATAATTCCAGTCAACTCTGTTTCTAAATAGATAGGAATTTCAATATGAAACTTATTTTGTTGAAAAGAGACTAATTTTCTTAAACCATCTAATTCATTAAAAACATCTATTACCTTTAAAGAAGGCTTGAAATTACACCAAAGATTAGGCCTCCTTACATCAACACATATAGCTTGAATAATTGCAGCTAACTCAGGAGGATCTAAATCGTCTAAATAACCACTAACTAAAACAAGACCAATCCATAATTCATTTTCACTTCTTATTGCACCAACTGTTTGTCCAACTTCTGTCAATTCCAAATCATTTAAACAACCAAAATGATTCAAAATTTTAATCAAATCAGTAAAAGTTCTCCAGTTATGATTTTCTTTATCCTCAAGAAGTTTTTTTCTAATATTTATTTCTTGTTCAACATCAATAATTCTTTTTCTATATTTTTTTAATTTCTTGGAGTCTCCAAATCTATGTGCAGGATGATCAGTAACTGTTTCTTCTAAATTATTAATTTGTTGCTTTTGTGCCAAAACTTCCGTTGTCAAATCATATTGTGGAGTTTGTAAATCATTTTTTTTAGAAACTTCTAAAATTCGATCCACATAACACTGCGACATATCATCTCCCCTAAATACCTCTCCAGAAAAATACATCTTTGGCGCTTCAAGTCCTAAGACATCAATTGCATCTAAATCATTAAAAATACTTACTATGTATGAGGGTTTTATAAGAATAAATAAATTATCAATTGTCAAACACAATAAACTTTTAATTTTTTGGGATTCATATATTTTCTTACAAATTAATCCTGGAACAATTTTTCTTTTAATTTGGGGAGCTTTAATTGAAATTAAGCTTCCATCTTTAATATATGGAAGTGCATTGGTTATCTCTTCTGATAATTTTTCTGCTGATTGTTTTTCTAAAATTTTCAAGAGTCTTCTCTCTTCTTTAAGACGATTTTTTAACTTTTCGTATGCATCAAAATCTTTCCATGAAATGTTAGATGTAATTTTTTTTAACTCAATTAAATCCTTATCTAAATTTTCAAGAATTATATTCTCACCTGAAGATTCACCTAAATATAAAAAACTACCAAAACTTCTTTTAATTAATTCTTTAGACTTCTCTAAAGTATAACTTTGTAAAAGATTAAGTACCATTCCATAGCTTGGAGTGAATTGACTTTCTAAAGCGTTTGGTTTGCTTATAGCCAGTGCACTTGCTTCTTTGGCACCTTCGAATCTTGTTTGTAATGTAACAACATATCCCTGGGTATCTTTTCCTCTTCTTCCAGCTCTTCCTGACATTTGCAAAAATTCACTGCTAAATAATAATCTATGACCATCTTCTGTCCTTTTTGATAAAGAAGAAATAACAGTTGTTCTTGCGGGCATATTTATTCCTGCAGCAAGAGTTTCAGTTGCAAAAACAACTTTTATTAAACCTTGCTGAAATAATTCCTCAACCAATTCTTTCCATGCAGGCAATAATCCAGCATGATGAGATGCAATACCGCGTTTTAATGCCTCGCATTGAGATTTATCTTTAATTGCTTCCTGATTATTTTTAAGATAAACATCTAATTTTTGGGATATCATACTTGCTTCTGAATAACTTACTAAAGTTAAATCTTTTATATTCTCAATAGCCTTGTCACATCCTCTTCTACTAAAAATAAAATAAATAGCTGGCAACATATTTCTTTCAGCTAGTTTCGAGATCACAAAGCCAATTGAGGGAGACTTTGGTTGCATTATCCTGCCCACTTTCCCTCTTATTTTCTGCCCTTTAGGAGCTCTCCAAATCTTACAGTTTGGATGAATTCCATTACCCTTATTATTTAAAAGTGGATGGAGTCCTTTAACACTACAAAAAATAAAATCAAGTGGGACTGGTCTCTTATCACTATGAATTAGTACTGTAGGCCCATGAACTTTTTCTATCCAATTTTGCAATTGATCTGCATTTGCTATTGTTGCTGATAAAGCTATTATTTGAGTTCTAGTAGGGCAATGGATTATAGTTTCTTCCCAAACTGTACCTCTTTGGGGGTCATTCATATAATGACATTCATCAAGAATTACAGATTCTAAATTTTCTAAGGGATCATCAAATTCATCAAATTCGCCATAAAGCATGTTCCTAAAAATCTCAGTCGTCATGACTAAGATTGGTGCTTCTCTATTTATGCTTATATCTCCAGTTAAAAGACCAACTTTATTCTCACCATATTGATTAGCAAAATCTCTAAACTTTTGGTTTGATAGGGCCTTTAAAGGTGTTGTATAAAAAACTCTGCTGTCATGAGATAAGCCTCTATATATAGCAAATTCACCTATCAATGTTTTACCCGAACCTGTAGGTGCTGTTAAAACAACAGAATTTCCGCTATTAATAGCTCGTATTGCTTCTAATTGGAAATCATCTAGCGGAAAAGGGAAATATTCCTCTAAATTAAGCAATAATTGTGATTGAAGAGAGGATGAGTTAACTTCTTAATATATGATCTATATAGATATTAATAAACAAAAAATACCTTGCAAACTTTAATAGTAAATCTAAATCTTTTTAATTAAATCCACTATATTATATTTTGCCAAAATGAAAAAAGTAAAAATTCCAAAAAATAGAATCCGTAAATTAAAAACATTTTCTTTAGGTAAAAAATCCTTCGAACTTCTAAGTTTAAATTCGCAAAATAAAAAACTTATAGACTTATGCAGTAATGATTATTTTGGATTAAGCAGGGACAAGGATTTAATAAAAGCTGCTTACGAAATAAGCTTGTTAGAAGGCATTGGTTCAGGAAGCTCTAGGTTTATTACAGGTTCAAGACCAATACATAAATTATTAGAAACAGAACTTGCCAAGTGGCTTGATCAAGAGAAAGTGTTACTTTTCCCAAGCGGATTTCAAGCAAATATAGCCGCTATCCAGGCTTTAGCAAACAGAAATAGTATTGTAATAGTAGATAAATTGATCCATAACTCTTTATTGGTTGGAGTCAAAGCTTCTCAAGCAAAACTAGTTCGATTCTCACACAATAATTTAAAAGATTTAGAAGATAAAATTATTAAATCTAACCCCACAAAAAATTCCATTTTAGTTGTTGTTGAATCTCTTTATAGCATGGAGGGATCAATTGCTCCGCTCAGAGAAATAACTAAAATTTGCAAAAAAAATTGTGTTCAATTATTAGTTGACGAAGCTCATGCAATTGGGATCTTGGGCCCTGAAGGCAGGGGTTTAAGTTTTAATTGTCGTTCAGATATAACTATGATTACTGGAACTTTTGGAAAAGCATTTGGAAGCGGTGGAGCTTTCATAGCTTCCAATTCAGAAATTGGAGAATATCTTATCCAAACAAGTGGTGCATTTAGGTATACAACCGCACTTGCGCCATCTTTGGCTGCTGGGGCACTAGAAGGTTTAAAAAAAATTTTAGAAAATAAAGAATGGGGTAATGATTTGTTATCTTCTGCGAATGTATGGAAAGATGAAATTATTAAAAATTTTAGTTTTCCAGTTCAGGGAGATTCTCACATTTTATCAATTATTGTTGGCCAAGAAGAGAAAGCAATTTATCTACAAAAATATCTCGAAGAAAATGGGTTTTTAGCAATTGCGATAAGACCCCCAACTGTTCCAGTGGGGCAATCAAGAATCAGAATAACAATACGAAGAAACTTAAATTTTAATCTGCTAAATAATTTCATTGCAGTATTAAAAGAGTTTAAATGAAACAAATTATTACTCAACATGGATGGGGACTAAATAAATATTTCTGGGATGATTATAAAGTTGATTTTTTAAATAATAATTGGCATTGGCAAGATAATGAAAGGGGCTATTTTTCGACAAATAATTATCAAGCAAAATGGATTAAAAGCGAATCTAAAAAAGAAATCAGAATGACTTTATGCCATTCATTTGGTTTTCATTTAATGCCAAAAAAAATTTTAAAAGAAGCAACTCATATTGTTCTTATAAATTCTTTTAATAATTTTCTTCCTTTAAGTAATAAGAAAAACTTTATTTTGAGGTCTCTAAAAAGAATGGAAACAAAAATCAAAAAAGATGAACCTAAGGATATGTTGAAAGAATTTATATATAGATCATTTTTGCCAAATCATATGAATAATAGTTTTAAAAATATCTTTTATAAAAGTCTAGAGAGTTTAAATAAAACTCTTCTTTTAAGTGATTTAAAAGAACTTTACATAAATAGAGATTTTCCAGTATTTTTAAGAAAAGATTGCAAAATTATTTTTATAAAATCAGAAAATGATTTGATTCTTGACAACGAATCAAATAATAACTTTTTAGATTCCCTAAATAAAACACTTGAAAGTAAGCCAATTTTAATTAAATTAGCTCAACAAGGTCATTGCTTGAATAATTTAAATTTATACGAGATCTTACGTAATAAACTTAACGATTGAAATGGATAGTAAAAAGTGGAATGAAAAAATACAAAATAATTTCAATGATGCTGCATATCGGTATTTAGAGCATTCAAATATTCAGAAATTTTTTGCAAAAAAGATTGTTCATCTTATCAAAGAATTAAGTCCCCAAAAAAAAGGTGAATGGATAGATCTAGGATCAGGACCAGGACTATTAGCAGATGAAATAGAAAAAATTTCTTCCCAAAAAGTTTCCAGAATTGATTTCAGCAAGAAAATGCTTCTTGAGAATAAATTATCTAGAAAAAAAATTTTATGGGATTTGAATAATGATTTACCTTCTGAAATAAATAACTGTTCTCTATTAACATCTAACTTTTGTATACATTGGTTAAACAACCCAGAAAAGATAATAAAAAATTGGTTTAGCAAATTAACACCTGGAGGTTTTTTAATCATTTCATATCCAACAAAAGATTGTTTTCCTGAATGGAAAGATACTTGTAAAAAAATTGATATTGAATATAGTGGTCTTACTTTCCTTTGCTCTAAAGAATTATTAAAAGATTTCAAATCAACTGAAATACATTATTCAAAACAGTTTAATTATCTTGAAAATTTTGAAGATGTATATAAACTTTTTAGAAGCATTAAAAATGTAGGAGCACAATCAACAAACTGTAAACGCAAAACAGTAAAAGAGTTAAAGGAAATTCAAAAGTTTTGGCCAAAGAATTACAATAATACAGTGAACCTTTCATGGCAAATTGAGATTCAAATCATAAAGAAATTATGAGTAGTCACAAAAATATTTTCAAATTTATAATTTGTGGAACAGATACTGATATTGGGAAAACTTTAATAAGCTCTTTTTTCGTTAAAGGATTAAATTCCTTTTATTGGAAACCTATTCAAAGTGGGATTGAATCACAAACTGATAGTGAAACTGTTGAAAAACTTGCACAAGTAAGTAAAGAGAAAATAATCAAAGAAGCTTATGTCTTTACAAAACCTCTATCTCCGCATTGGGCTGCTGAAATAGATCAAAAAGCTATTAACTTTGACAAGTTGAGATTGCCAAAAGTGCAAGGCTCACTAATCATAGAAACTGCAGGTGGATTAATGGTTCCACTAACACGCAATTTTTTGCAAATAGATCAAATAAAAGAATGGAATCTTCCGGTAATACTTGTATGTAAGAGCTCACTTGGCACTCTTAACCATACCCTGCTTAGTATTGAGGCCTTAAAACAAAGAAATATTGAGATTTTAGGTTTAGTAGTCAATGGCGAAAAACACCTAGATAATCCAAAAACTCTAGTTGATTTTAGTGGTATTCCTTTAATTGCTGAATTTCCTTACATCAAAAAAATGGACTCAAATAATTTAGATATACTATGGAAAGAACTAGACATCAAGAATAAGTTGATCTCACTATTAAACTCAAAAATAAATTAAATGAAATCTTTGGATTCAAAAACTCCAAATCAAGATTGGCACCCAAATATTTGGCCACCTTTTACGCAAATCAATAACAGCAAACCGCAGATAGAAGTAACTCATGGTAAAGATGCCCTCCTATTTACTAAAGATCCTGAAAAAGAACTAATAGATGCAATTAGTAGTTGGTGGGTAACTCTTCATGGTCATAGTAACGAATATATTGCGGATGCCATTTTTGATCAATCAAAAAAACTTGAGCAAGTTATATTTGCTGATTTCTTACATCCTCAGGCAAAAAAATTAGCGGAAAGACTTAGTGAATTAACAAAACTAGAAAGATTATTCTTTTCTGATAACGGTTCTACTGCAGTGGAAGTCGCTTTAAAAATTGCCTTCCAATCATGGCAAAATAAGGGAGAGACAAGAACTCAAATAGTAGCTTTTGATGGCGCCTATCATGGTGATACATTTGGCGCAATGGCTTTAGGTGAAAGAAATATTTTTAATGAAAATTTCGATAATCTTATGTTCCCAGTCAGAAGAGTCCCATGGCCTTCAACTTGGATGAACGATGAAGAAGTAGAAAATAAAGAAAATAAGGTGATCCAAAAATTAGAAAATCTTCTTAAAACTCCCACAGTTGCAGTAATCCTTGAGCCACTTGTTCAAGGAGCAGGAGGGATGAATATGGTTAGGCCTCAGTTTATAAAAAAAGTTTCAGAAATTATAAAAAATTATAATTCTTTGTTAATTGCCGATGAAGTATTGACTGGGTTTGGAAGATGTGGAACCCTTTTTGCTTTTCAAAAGGCAAAAATCATTCCTGATTTAATAAGTATTTCAAAAGGTTTAACTGGTGGATTTTTACCGATGGGAATAACTTTATGTAAAGAAAAAATTTTTCAATCCTTTATTGATGATTCCCCAAGAAAAACTTTTTGGCATGGACATAGTTTTACTGCTAATCCTTTAGGTTGTGCTGCAGCAAACGCTAGCCTTGATTTATTAGAAAAAGAACCACAAAAATACCTTTCATTTGAAGAAAAACATTTATCTCATCTAATTAAATTTAAAAACTTACCTTATATAAAGAAGGTAAGGGTATCCGGCACAATTGCTGCCTTCGATTTAGATATTGGGAACAAAAAAGGTTATTTCAATAATATTGGGAAAGAGATAAAGAGTCTTGCAATGGAGCAAGGTTTATTCATTAGGCCCCTCGGGAATGTTATTTACCTCTTGCCGCCTCTCTGTATAACAGATGATCAATTGGGGAAAAGTTACTGGATAATAAGGCAAATCTTAAACAATCTTTAGATAGAAGTTTAAGGTCCCTGCAGTATTGCATTTTCCACATCTTCTCTATTAATGCAGTAGGAAAATAGTCTTTTAGTTTCTTGTCCTTCACTTTCCCATATAACACTTAAATCTTCTTGTTCAAAAATAATAGTTGCATTCCAATTTGAAAGTAACAGATACCATTTAGATGGATTATTAATATCCTTCACAGCACCTAAATCAGTTAGCCACAATTCCAACGATTGAAGTGAATTTTGATTGATAGGTTTTTTAGAGGGATTCACAGACTTTTTTAAAAAATTATTTAATTAGCCAAAGCGGTATTGTCTCCAGTTCTTTTCCAGTAAAAGAAGCAATAAAAATTGAACCAATTAAACTTATAGAAATGATGATAATTAAAAGAAACAACGAAAACAATTCTCCATTCGAAAAAGGTCTTCTATTTCCTATTAAATTTTGATTATTAGAATCGATTACTAAATTATTGAAAACGTTATTATTATTTGTAATCCTAGAGTTTTCTTTTAGTTTGTCATCATATATTTTCCTTAAATTACTATTATTTAAATGTTCATAAGCTTCAAGAACTTCTTGAAATTTACTTTTAGCAACTTCTATTTCTAATGAAGTTGTATCTGGATGCAACTCAATAGAAAGTTTACAAAATGCCTTTCTTAATTCATGATTGGATGCATTTTCATTTACACCTAAAATTTTGTAATAGGAAATTTCCCCTTTCAAAATAATCTTTTATTAATATTGTAATTCTAATAAATTTTTACTAAATAGAATGTATTTAATGGATGTTTAAAATTCATATTTATAACGAAATGAAAAAACAAAACATTCCAGAAGAAATTCTTTCCTTAATAACTGAAGAAGAAATCAATTTATTTCAAGAGTTAGAACTTAAAATTAAAGAATTAAATAATAAGACCAATCTCACAAGATTAACTGATGGTGATGATTATTGGGTATCTCAAGTTTTTGACAGCATTTGGCCATTCAAAGCTTTCACGAATATTAATTTTGATAATAAAAAATTTTTAGATATTGGATCAGGCTGTGGCTTCCCTGGTTTAGCTTATGCCATAACTCATCCTAATTCAGAAATATACCTAGTTGATTCTTCAAAAAAGAAAACAGATGCTCTAAAAATCTTAATTAAAGAGATCAATTTCAAAAACAATATTCATGTAATTAATGATCGTATTGAGAACTTAGCCCATCAATCGTCAATGAGAAATAATTTTAATATTGCAACAACTAGAGCGGTTAGTAATTCATCAACAGTTTCAGAATATATACTACCAATGTTAAAAAAAGAGGGGTTTGGAGTTTTATATTGTGGCAAATGGACGAATCAAGAAAGCAAAAATCTAGATAAAACTTTAGAAATATTAGAAGGGAAAGTTAAAGATAAAAAAGAGATACTATTGCCAAGAAATAAAGGTACCCGAAATATTATTCTTATTCAACCAAAAAATATTTGCCCTAAAATCTACCCAAGAAAAGTTGGCAAACCTGAGAAAAATCCATTATGAAATTATTTTTTTGATAATCTTTTAGCAACCTTATCCCCAAACTTTTCTTTTAAAGTTCTCAATTTTTTTATAACTTTTTTTGGATTAATATGACCCTCTAATACTTTCAATAATTGCACTTCAGAAACATCCGTATCTAACAAATTAGAGTTATTTCCTGGGAACCAGTGACTTCCATTTCCAAGCAATTGATATCTAGCTTTTGCAAACCCTTCCATATCCAACCAATCAATTAAATTTGAAAGCCAAAGCAGAACAGGAATATTAATATTTCCTGGCGTATATTCCCAACTCGGCAAATTTCTATTCCAATTTTGATGCCACTCTAAACCCAGAGAATTAATTGATTCCTGCCTTAATCTGTTTATTATCTTCGGAACATACTTCTCAGAGTCTGATAACAAAGAGACAGCTTCTAAATGCAAATCAAAATCCGCCTCTTTTGCAATACCCACACTAAGAGTATGGACATTTTGATTTCTTAAGCAAAAAAGATCGTTAAAAACTATAGGATGAAGTGGCTTACAAAGTTCCAACATTTTGTCTGAGGGAGTATGAAGATGTCCCCCTTTGTCAGTGGGACTTATTATAAAAACCCCAAGATCATACTTATTTGCCAAATTTATAACCCTTGTATTTTCTTGATTGATGAAATACCAGTGCAAATTTACATAATCAAAAAAGTTTGTTGATATGGCCTTCTCAATGAGTGAGGATTTTCCATGAGTTGAAAATCCAATAGAGCCAATTAAATTTTCTTTTTGCAAATTTCTTAAAATATCAATACAACCTCCATCTTTAATAGCATGGTATAAATGTTCATCTGTATTAATGCCATGTATTGCTAGCAAATCAATTCTTTTAACTTTTAATTTTTCAATACTTGTCATAACATCTCTTTTAAAAATTTCTGGATCACTATTTGGAGGTATCTTAGTTTGAATAATGTTTGGGATTTTTTTTGTATTTTTAAAACCCATTCCTAATTGAACCTCAGAAGTCCCATAATACTTAGCAGTTTCGACATGACTTAAGCCATATTTGTTGGCTAGATTTAAAATATTTTCTACTTTATTTTGTTCTTCATTTGAAATCTCAGAGAAGTCTAATTGTTCCCAACTTTTTTGAAATCTCATACCACCTAGAGATAAAATAGGGATCTTCAGATTGGTTCTACCAAATCTCCGATACTGCATCTTATTAGAATTAATGCTTATTCATTCTTGGTGGTTTCCCAAATGATTGAAACATATCCCTATCGAGACTGTTCTCTAGATCATCTAACTCTTCAAAATTCACCCAGTGAATACAATCTACAGGACATGTATCTATTGCTTCTTGTATAACATCAGAACTATCTCCATCTTGCCTAATAGCTCTACTTCTACCATGGAATTCATCTACCATGAAAGTGTTCGAAGCTACGTGTACGCAATATTTGCAACCAATGCATTTAGCCTCATCAACCCAAACAGCTTTTTCGGCTAACTGTCCTCCAAGTACAGGCTCAAATCCTGTAATTTCAATATTCTCTTCTAAATTATAAAATGGATCTGTAAAATCCATATTTTAATATTAGTTATCCCACTTGGTTAAGACCAATTCAATTGAACCATCATTTTTATTTTTTTCTTCAACAATTTGATAACCATCATCTTTTGTTTTGGAAATAATTGTTTCATAGGCATACATTTGAGAGATTTTAGAAATAAATCTTTCTACTGGAAGCTCAAATTTCCAAAGATCAAGATCTGTTACTAATTCATATGCATTTGAATTGTTATCCCATTTAAATCCTACTTTAGTTTCACCTGGTAAATTCATGCTTATATCAACAGCTGTAAACTTACCTCTGTAGCCTTTGACGAACTTTTCTTCTTGATTAATGTTATAACCAAGATTTTTTAAGGCTTTAATCAATAGGTCTGGTTCTTTGAGCTGAGTTTTAATCGTACTAAAATGTGACATTAGATTCCTGATTTAATTGTTTTAAATTTTCATTTTGATTAGAGATAAAAGCATCAGATGTTTTATTTTTCACTGTTACTTTACCGAGAGCATCTTCGAGATTTTTTGTTGCTTCATTACATGAGTCACCAGTAAATCCTTCAACGGTCTCTTCAACTCTACCGTCTTGATGAATTTTGAATCTCAATGTTTTTTGAGGCATTAAATTCAAGTACTAAGTACTTTTACTTTATATAGAATAACGAAAAATTTTTGTTTCAGTTGGTACAAGTTAATTAATTTTAATTTTTATATTGAATGTCTGATAAATTGACTTTTTTGGTGGAATTCTGATATTAAAAATTAAATTATTTAATTATAAAAACCTTGCATCCCCATTGAATCCAAAGCAGTTTTTGCTTCTTCCATAACAGATGGTTCTTTATCGAAAAGAGCTATCTTGGTGCATTCATCAACGAAACTTTCTTGTAAGGTATTGTTTAATTTTTCGTACAATCTACACAATGACCATATGCAATTACTTCTTACACCTGATTCATTATCTATTTTTAAACTTATTAAAAGTTGTTCTGCTGCCAATTGAGCATTTTCCAAAGAAACATTACCGATTTCAGCTAGAGAACTAGATGACCATAACCTTACTGCAGCCACATCATTCTTTAAAGCATTTATTAATGGTATTAAAACAATTTGGTTATCATAGTTAGCTAAGCTCCATGCAGTTGCTCTTCTAACATAAGCATTATCATCAGTCTTCAAAAGACTGACAAGTTTTTGGACTGCGTTAGGACACGGATTACGACCTAAAGCATATACGGCACTCATTCTTTCAACCGGGCAAGGTTGATCAAGTAATGGCAACAAAAGTGGGAAAGATCTTTGATCTCTATATTCACAAAATATTCTTAAGCCTTGTATTCTCTCTTCTTTATTACCTTTGAGCATTTTTAAAGCTTCATCACACTCTTGAGTAATATTTAAATCTTTTAAAAAAACATCTTCATCAATTTGCTCTAAAGGATCTATTTCAATTTCTAATGCCAATTCTCTCGCCAAAACATCTGGATCAACTGCGATTTCAGCTAGGCTTTCTTGATTAGGATCCTTATTTGGTGTCATTTTAAGAAACTAATAAAATTAATTTACGGGAGCAGGGGACATCATATCTCCTGGCAACCAAATTCTTGCACTAACTGCAAAGAAGGCAATCCCAAAAAGTGCAACAATAGCGAAAGGTAAAATTTTTGTCTTAATAAAACCCAAGTATTCAAGATTAATTAACACAATGATAGCCTGTTTAAGCGACTTTTAATAAATTTTTTTAGATAATATTTTCTTAGATAACATTATATATTTCTTGCATTTTGTCTTAACTGACCACATGCAGCATTTTTATCGAGACCTCTGCTTTTTCGCAAGCTGACAGCGATGCCATTATTAGAAAGTCTAGATTGAAATGATTGAAGATTTTTTAGAGAGGCTCTTTGAAATTCAACCTCATCAATTTGATTATACTGTATTAAATTTACGTGGCATTGAAACCCTTTCAGCAAATTACTTAATTCATTAGCATGTTCTAATTTGTCATTAACCCCACTAAGCATTAAATATTCAAAACTTATCCTTCTACCAGTATCTCTTACATATTGCTTACAATCTTCAATTATATTTTCGATCTCGTAGTTTTTTGCACTTGGTATTATTTTTTCTCTTATATTTTGGTTTGAGGCGTGAAGGCTTATTGCTAATGTAAATTGACAATTACCTAATATTTGAAAAGACTTTGCTGATAATTTGTTTATCATTTTTGGGATAGCGACAGTGCTCACAGTTATCTTTCTCTGACTAATTTGAAAATCCTCATTTATAGATCTAATTGACACAAGCAATTCATCAATATTCAATAAGGGTTCACCCATCCCCATGAAAACAATATTGGTCACTTTTCTATTCATTTCATTTGAGATAAATAAAATTTGATCTAAAATCTCACTTGCTTTTAAAGATCTCTTCAAACCTTCCTTGCCAGTTGCACAAAATTTGCAGTCCATTGGGCAACCAACTTGACTAGAGAGACAAGCAGTTAGTCTTTTTTCAGTTGGTATACCGACGCACTCAATACTTTCATTATCACCTGTAGACAATAACAATTTTAGAGTACCATCGTTAGCTAATTTTCTTTCTTGAATTTTTAGCTCACTTACTTTAAAACCATCATCCTTTAACTTCTTTCTAAAATCTAGAGGTAAGACTTCTATTTGATCAATATTTTTCTTCTTATTTCTATAGTTATAAATCCAATTATATATTTGGCGACCCCTAAAAGCAGCCTGGCCATAATCTAAAGCCACATTTTCTAAATCTTTTACACTACTTCCAAGAAGATTTTTCAAATTTAGTGGTATTTATTGCAAAACTATGTTCACCATAACAGCAAACCATGTTTTAAGAAAAATTCTGTAAGTATTAATGCAATAAATCCAATCATAGCCATTCTGCCATTAAGTCTTTCATTATAAAAATGGAAACCATAACGAGGTAACTTTCTTTTAGGAACAATTTCAGGCTTAATCATTACTTGCAAATTAAAAATTAATTCTAGTTAATAAAAATGATAATAGAAAAAATTTATTCATCGGACAAAAGTCCCTCTTCTTGTAATCCTTCCAATGCTGCTGGATCTGGCAATTGATCTTCAGAGAATTGATTTTCAGCACTAGGTCTTGCGAAGGCTGCAAAATTACTAGAAGAGGGATCGATTCCATGTCGATTGCGAGTAGTCTCCAAATCTTCATCACTAGGATCATCAAGTATTGCAGTAGAGCTTACTGCGGGAGTTTGTGGCATATCAACTGTGTAGTCTGGTCTTAAATTCTGCGCTCTTCTATAGCCGCCAGATTCCTCAGCAAGGATATCTGGGTGGGGACCAGCCTCTGAAGCTAGTTCCTCAACAAATCCACTAAAACCAGTACCAGCGGGTATAAGCCTACCAATAATGACATTTTCTTTTAAACCTCTTAACCAATCAGATTTTCCTTCAATTGCAGCTTCCGTAAGAACCCTTGTAGTTTCTTGGAATGAGGCTGCTGATATAAAGCTATCTGTATTAAGAGAAGCTTTTGTTATGCCCAACAAAACAGGTGTAAACTCTGCAGGAGCTCCTCCTGTAATCGCCATCGCTTGATTTGTATCTTCCACTTGCCTCAATTCTATAAGTTCTCCAGGTAAGAGAGTAGTATCACCTGCATCTTCTATGCGGACTTTACTTGTCATTTGTCTGACAATAACCTCGATATGTTTATCATCAATTGCGACACCCTGAGACTTATAGACGTTTTGGACTTCATTTACCATAGTTCTTTGCAGTTTGGATATAGATTCTCTAGCTGCATCTATTAAAGTTTTCTGATCTTTTAAATCGTTAAAATAACACTCTAATAATTCATGCGGATTGATTGGACCATCAGTTAAAGATTCTCCACCTTTAACTTGTTGACCATCACTAACCATTATATTTTTTCCAATTGATAATTGATATTCATTAACTACATCATCTTTTTCAATAACCGTTAAAGAAACTGATTCTTCATCATTGCCTTTTTTAATCTGAACAATTCCAGATTTTTTACATAGAATTGCAGAATCTCTGGGTCTTCTAGCCTCTAATAACTCTTCAATTCTAGGTAGTCCCTGAACAATATCTCCTGTTTTCTGCCTTTCAAAAACAAGTAAAGCTAAACCATCTCCCCTGAGAACTAAATCTCCGTCTTTAACATGTAAAACTGAATCAGGAGAAACCATATAAGGCCTGCCAAGCCTTAAGGTTACTGAATTGCTAGAAATTTCTTCGATTTCTCCACAAGAAGTAGACTTTTCAGATTTACTAATATCATCACCATCAACTACACGATCGCCTACTTTAACGGCTGCTTTATTACTGATCTTAATTTTAATTTTATCCTCTTCTCTTTCAACGATTAACCTTCTTATTGGTTCATCATCACTAACATTTGGTAATTGAACAATTCCTTCTTCTTTACAAAGGATTTGAGTGGTAGCTATTACATCTCCTTCTTTAACTAATTGTTTATTCTTAACTTGCAATTCTGTATGTGTTGAGCCATGACTGGAATCGGATATAGTATCTCTTCTTACAAGAATAGACTCTAATATCACTAAATTTAATCTATTTATTGATGCATCTTTTTCGTCTTCAATCGACTCTACATCAATAGTCATTTGAGGAGTGGCATCAAAACTTTCAACGCTTAAATGTGTTCTGAGCAATTCAACTCCTTCTACTGATTTGATCAATTCACCATCTTTATAAGTAAGCCTTTGGATTGCTTTTAAGCCGAGATGAGGACCCTTTTCCTGTTTAATATGTGATAATTGAGGTAACTCTGCTTGATCTGGAATAGTAAATTCTTCTACTGTTCTTAATAACAAACCTCTACATTTTGGGTTTTCTAATTTTTGAACGAAAAGAATTTCTTGATTATCAATTCCATCTAAAATCTTTTCGCCTGGATTTACTAAACTGCCTTCTTCTGAAAATCTATTTAAAACTTCTTCATCGTCACATTCATGAAAAGTTCCATTTCTTACAGTTATTTCACGAAGAATATCATTTTTCTGAGTCACCGTAACGATTCCTGAGGTTTGACTAAATATATCTTTCACAACTTCTGTTCCTGCTTCTATCCATTTCATATCCTCAATCATCAGAAGAGATATATCTTTGTTTATTTCATGAGTCTCTTGTGGAATCCAGAGCAATGTTCCACCATGACTAACCTCAAAACCATTTTTAGATGATCTCGCTTTTTTAACACTTAATTCAGGTGAGTACTTTACTAAACCTCCAGTTTTTGTGCGGTACCTTTCATCAGATAAATCAGCTATGATCTCACCACTACTTAATTTACTACCAGGAGAAGTGGTCAAACGATAAGAGGTTCCATCTTCAGATTCCAAATGATGGATTTGCCCTGAATGAGTTGATTCTGTAATTAATTTAAAATTGCTTAAAGACATCGACGTAGTGACAATCTGCACTTCTCTAGAATCCCCTACTGATTCTCTTAATCTAACTTGCCCACCAAACTCACTTGATTGACTTGCCTCTGCCAAAACATTTCCTTCTTTTACATATTTTCCACTTGAGATAACTGGTATTGCATTTGGCGGTAAGTTATAAACATCACCAGCTAAAACCCATAATCTTCCTAATCTTTGAGCTTTTAAAGTAATATTTCCTTGTCTATCTGTGACTTCCTTTGGTTGAATAACCTTGTCATATCTAACTTGACCAGCCAAGTCACATATTACATCCTTTGTCGCTTTCTCAACGCTCTTCTTTACTGCACCAGCAGTGATTTGAGCAACTGTTATATCAGAATTAATTTCTTCACCATTCTCAACGAATAAAAGTGATCCACTGGAAACCTCAATTTTTTGAGATTTGGTAGAAGTATTTCCTTGTGGAACTATTTTTAAAATAAAATCAACTTCTGCTTGTTTAGCTTCTACGCCATGTGGAGTTCTATAACCTCTAACCTTTGCTTTTGAACTGAATTCAACTTTACCAGCAATTTTTGATCTTACTACACCACTTTCTGCAGTTGATACACCTCCAGTATGGAAGGTTCTCATTGTCAATTGAGTACCAGGTTCTCCAATAGACTGAGCAGCAATGATTCCTACTGCCTCACCTAAGTCAACTAGATGATTATGAGCTAAAGCCCATCCATAACATCTCCTACAAACCGATCTATTCGCTTCACAAGTCAATGGAGATCTTATTTTTACTTTTTTGATTGATGACAACTCAATTTTTCCTGACAATGATGGATCTATTGCAGTGTTTTGAGGAACAATTAAATTATCTTCAGAATCAAAAATATCTTCAGCTGTAAGTCTCCCAAGAAGCCTTGCTCCAAATTTACCATCTTCAGCTTCAACAACTATTGATCGTTCTGTCCCACAATCTTCTTCTCTAACAATTACATCTTGAGCGACATCAACCAACCTTCGAGTTAAATATCCAGAATCAGCAGTTCTTAAGGCAGTATCAACCAAGCCTTTTCTTGCTCCATAAGAAGAAATTACATATTCAGTAACAGTAAGTCCCTCTCTAAAATTCGTTCTTATTGGCAAGTCAATAATTTCTCCTTGAGGATTAGCCATCAATCCTCTCATGCCAACAAGTTGTCTTACCTGAGACATGTTGCCTCTTGCTCCTGAATTAGCCATCATCCAAACCGAATTTAGAGGATCGTTTTCATTGAAATTATTTTTAACAGCGTCAACTAATCTTTCATTAGTTTCAGTCCAGGTATCAATAACTTTTGTATGTCTTTCAACTTCTGTTATTTCACCAAGTCTGTAACATTCTTCAGTAGCAGATATTTGCTCTTCAGCTTGTCCTATCAAATCTTGTTTAGCGGCAGGGACTTTTAAGTCATCAACAGAAATAGAAACTGCAGCTTGTGTAGCATATTTAAATCCTAAATCCTTTAAGTTATCTGCCATGGCGGCAGTTATAGCAGTACCATGAGTTTTAAAGGACCAAGAAACTAAATTTTTTAAGGCTTTTTTATCAATTACTTTATTCTTGAATGAAGGCGGGGTTTTAGCCAAAGTAGGCATTGTAACAGGATTATTCTTTTTGGAATTTTTGGTAGTTTTACGTACTCTGGAAGTTTTTTTAGGTTTAGATGATGTCATGATTTTTAAAAGAATGGAAATAGTTTTTAAAGATTACGTTTTTGATACAGAATCAATGATGGTATAATTCATCACTACCCTCCCGACAGTTGTAAGAATAAATCTACTGATCAAATTATTCTGAGAGTCAAATCTATCTCTTCTTAAATTCCATATTTCTATTCTTGATCCATCTTCTAGCTCTTCAATTTTTTGTGGATTACTCATTTCATCTTCTTCTTCTACTTCTCCATTAAATCTAACCCATACCCATTCATGTAAGCTGAGTCTTTTATCTTCAAAAGCAAAAATTACGTCTTCTAGTGAAGCAAAAGTAATTTTATTATCTCCAAAATTTGGTTTTTGATAATTTGGTTGCAAAGCAGTCAGATAATAAGATCCCAAAACCATATCTTGTGATGGAGTCACAATTGGCTCACCAGTGGCAGGAGAAAGAATGTTATTACTAGCTAACATTAGCATTCTTGCTTCAGTTTGTGCCTCTAATGCCAAGGGAACATGAACTGCCATTTGATCTCCATCAAAGTCAGCATTAAATGCAGGACAAACTAAAGGGTGAAGTTGTATTGCTCTGCCTCCAACTAATTTTGGTTCGAAAGCTTGTATTCCTAACCTGTGGAGAGTAGGTGCTCTATTCAAAAGAATTGGATGACCCTCAATAACTTCCTGGAGTACCTGCATAACCTCATCATCAGCTTTTTGTATTAATTTTTTTGCAGCTTTAATATTATTTACAATGTTTTGACGTATTAATCTATGAATGACAAAAGGTTGGAAGAGCTCAATTGCCATTTCCTTGGGGAGACCACACTGATGCATTTTCAATTTTGGGCCTACAACTATTACTGATCTTCCTGAATAGTCAACACGTTTACCAAGAAGATTTTGTCTAAATCTTCCTTGTTTTCCTTCAATTATATCGCTAAGGGATTTAAGAGCTCTATTATTAGCTCCGACAACAGTTCTTCCCCTCCTTCCATTATCTATGAGAGCATCAACTGCTTCCTGAAGCATTCTTTTTTCATTTCTAATGATAATTTCAGGAGCTAAAATTTCTTGAAGTCTAGCTAGTCTATTATTTCTATTTATAACCCTTCTATAAAGATCGTTTAGATCAGAAGTTGCGAACCTTCCCCCGTCAAGTTGAACCATTGGTCTAAGATCTGGAGGTATAACAGGAATTGCATCTAAAACCATCCATTCTGGCTTGGCATTAGTTGCAATAAAATTATCAATGACTCTTATTCTTTTTATAAGTTTTGCCCTTTTCTGACCTTTACTACTAGTAATTTCTTCTCTGAGCTCTTCAGCAACCTGATTTAAATCAAGGTCTTCAAGTAATTGCTTCAAGGCCTCAGCACCAATACCCACAAAAGGCTCATTTTCAATTGTCGAATCTTCAGCGTAAATTTCATCTTCAATTTCCAGCCACTCATCCTCAGTGAGTAATTGCTTATATTTGAGCTCTTTGTGATCTCCAGGATCTAAAACAACGTAACAATTAAAATAAACAATTTGTTCTACATCTCTAAGTGGAATATCCAAAAGTATTGCTACATAACTAGGAATACCTTTCAAATACCATACGTGAGAAACTGGAGCAGCAAGTTTTATATATCCCATCCTATGTCTTCTAACTCTACTCTCAGTTACCTCAACTCCACATCTCTCACAAACAATGCCTCTATGTCTGACTCTTTTGTATTTACCACAATGGCATTCCCAATCTTTAGAAGGCCCAAAAATCTTTTCGCAAAACAATCCATCCATTTCTGGTTTAAGTGTTCTGTAGTTAATAGTTTCAGGTTTCGTTACCTCACCCACCACTTGTCCATTGGGCAATGTCCTCTGTCCCCAATCCATTATTCTTTGAGGAGAAGCTATTGAAATTTTGACGTAATCAAAGTGATTTTCAGTTCTTAAGTTGCTGTTTGTCATTTTTGGGAAATTTAAGTTAAATGTTTTTTAATTAAGTCTTTAATCTTCTTCATATTCAGAGGTTCCTAGTGATTCATAGGTCGGCCTTGATGGAGTATTTCTTCTAGGATTTATATCTTGCATTAAATCAACCTCTTTTCCTTCATCTGTGTAAACCCCAATATCTAATCCTAAAGATTGTAATTCCCTCATGAGAACTTTAAATGACTCAGGTGTACCAGGCCTTGGGATTGGCTTGCCTTTTACAATCGCATTAAGAGCTTCATTTCTTCCTTGCATATCATCAGATTTTACTGTTAATAATTCTTGGAGGGTATAAGCTGCGCCATAAGCTTCAAGAGCCCAAACTTCCATTTCACCAAGTCTTTGCCCACCTTGCTGGGCTTTACCACCCAAGGGTTGTTGTGTAACCAAAGAGTAAGGCCCAGTTGATCTGGCATGTATTTTATCATCAACCAAATGGACTAACTTAAGAAAGTGGGAGTATCCAACCGCAACTGGCTGATCAAAGGGTTCACCTGTCCTGCCATCTTTAAGTAATAACTTTCCGGGATCTTCAGGATTATAAACCCATGCTTTTCCAGGTTGTTTCGAAGCCTCCTCTAAAAATGCCTGAACAGTCTGATGTGATTTTTCAGCACCATACATTTCATCAAATGGAACGACTTTAACCCTACAATTTAAGTTGGAGGCTGCCCAACCCATCAATAATTCAAAAACTTGTCCAACATTCATTCTACTAGGAACTCCTAAGGGATTAAGAACAATATCTACAGGTGTTCCATCAGGCAAGTAAGGCATATCTTCTCTAGGCAAGATTCTGCTTATAATCCCCTTATTACCATGCCTTCCAGCCATTTTATCTCCTACTTGGATTTTCCTTCTCTGGGCCACATAAACTCTAACTACCATATTGGCACCTGGAGGTAATTCATCACCCTGTTCTCTGGTATAAATGCGAACGTCCAAAACCCTCCCCTTTTCAGTCTTTGGGACTCTCAAGGAGTTGTCTCTAACATCTCTGGCTTTTTCTCCGAAAATAGCTCTCAAAAGTTTTTCTTCAGGTGGTTGGTCTGATTCCCCTTTTGGAGTAACTTTTCCAACAAGAATATCTCCACTCTCGACAAAAGCACCAATTCTAATTATTCCCATTTCGTCAAGATTATTCAAGCTTTCTTCAGAGATATTTGGAATTTCTCTTGTAATTTCTTCAGGTCCTAGTTTTGTTTGTCTCGCTTCAATTTCATACTTTTCAATATGCACTGATGTATATAAATCATCAGTTACCATTCTCTCGCTTACAAGAATTGCATCCTCGTAGTTGTATCCCTCCCATGGCATATAAGCAATCAAGACATTCTGACCTAGTGCTATTTCTCCTCCTTCACATGCCGATCCATCTGCTAAAACTTGCCCGGATATGACTTGATCTCCAATTTTTACGATGGGTCTTTGGTTAAGGCATGTGTCTTGATTTGATCTTTGATATTTTTGGAGATAATGAAAATGTTCATTACCATTATTATCTTTAACAATAATCTCATTAGCATCAACGTAAGATACAGTACCGTTTACTTTTGTTATGGGGACCATTCCAGAATCTCTGGCAACTTGAGATTCTAATCCTGTACCAACTAAAGGTCGTTCTGGCCTTAGTAATGGAACGGCTTGGCGTTGCATATTCGATCCCATTAGAGCTCTATTAGCATCATCATGTTCCAAAAAAGGAATGAGTGAAGTTGCTACTGAAATTACCTGAACAGGAGAAAGCTGGACATAATCAACTTGATAAGGAGGAACTTTTTCAAAATCTTGTCTATATCTTACTGGAATAAGACTTGCAAGTATATTTCCATCTTTGTCAGTTGCCACATCTCCTGGAGCCACCCTGCACTCATCTTCTAAATCAGCAGAAAGATATACAGGATTACCCTCTTTAATAACTTTACCGTTATTAACTTTCCAAAAAGGAGTTTCAATAAAACCATACTCATTCACTCTTGCATGAGTAGCTAAAGAGTTTATAAGACCTGCATTAGGACCTTCAGGAGTCTCAATTGGACATAATCTTCCATAATGTGAGGGATGAATATCTCTTACGGCAAAACCTGCTCTTTCCCTTGTTAAACCTCCTGGACCTAAAGCAGAGATTCTTCTCTTATGGGTTAATTCAGCCAGAGGATTTGTTTGATCCATAAATTGACTTAATTGACTAGAACCAAAAAACTCCTTGATAGCAGCCACTAGAGGTTTAGGATTAACCAGCTGAGCTGGAGTAAGAGAATCTGTTTCTCCAACAGTCATTCTTTCCTTAATAATTCTCTCTAAGCGGTTAAGTCCAACCCTTACTTGATTTTGAAGGAGTTCCCCTACAGATCTAACTCTCCTATTACCGAGGTGATCAATATCATCCAAACTCGCACCACCAACATCTAATTCTAGGTTTATTAGGTAATCGATAGTAGAAAGAACGTCCTCATGAGTTAGAGTTCTAACTTCATCAGGAACTGTAAGCCTTAATTTTTTATTAATTTTATATCTACCAACTCGTCCTAAATCATATCTTTTGGGATCAAAAAATCTACTATGTAGTAGCTGTTGACCACCAGAAACAGAAGGAGGTTCACCAGGACGAAGCTTCTTGTATAGCTCGAGCAAAGCTTGATCTTCTGAATTTATACCCTCGTCGTTAGCTGAATCAATTGAGTTTTGATAAAATTCTGGATGCCTAAGTTTATCTACAACATCATTATCAGAAAGACCCATCGCTCTCATAAGAACATGAGCATTAATTTTTCTTGTTTTATCAACTCTTACGAAAAGTAAATTATTTTTGTCAGTCTCAAATTTTAACCATGCACCCCTATTAGGAATAACACTAGCATTATAAGTTCTTCGACCATTTTTATCTTGTTCATCTTTGAAGTATACTCCTGGACTTCTAACAATTTGATTAACAATTACCCTTTCAGCACCATTTATGATGAAAGTTCCTCTTTCAGTCATTAATGGTAACTCTCCTATAAATACCTCTTGTTCTTTTATTTCGCCTGTCTCTTTATTAATTAACCTGCAAGTTACATACATTTGAGAAGCAAATGTTGCATCTCTTCTTTTTGCTTCCTCAACATCATGTCTTGGTCTTTTTAACTTGTATTCTTCACCAATAAAATGTAATTCTAATTTACCTGTGTAATCAGAAATGGGAGAAAAATTTTGTAACTCCTCTATTAGACCCTTTTCCAAAAACCATTTAAAGCTTGCTCTTTGTACTTCAACTAAATCTGGTAGATAAGTAGCTGTTTTTGCTACCTGTAAAGCGCTACTGCTCATCCAAGAAAACCCGCCGTTATGTGAGATTAACTATTTACTTAAAATCTACTCAATATTTAGTCGTTTAACTTGCCATTTAACTTGAAATCAATAATTAAATCTCGATTCCAACAAAAAATCAATTTTTAACAATAAAATTGAGCTTCTTGGCCGTAAAAGCATTAGTTGAATAAGTTAAAACTAAAAAATTAAGAAAATTTCCAGTAATTTCTAATTGTAGCAGTTTTTATGTCAACTTAACAAGTCAAATTTAAACAAATCTTCAGCATTTTTGGATGACTCTTTTGCAATATTAACTAATTCCGTAGACCTCAAATCTGCGATGAAATTTGCAACATTTTCAACAAATGCAGGTTCATTCCTTTTCCCTCTATGGGGGACAGGAGCTAAAAAGGGTGAGTCAGTTTCAATTAAGTATTTATCGGGAGGAACTATTTTGGCACACTCATGAATTTCATGTGCTTTTGGAAAAGTCACTATTCCACTAAAACTTATATAAAAACCAAGATCCAAGAATTGCTTCATTTCTTTTGGAGTTCCTGTCCAGCAATGAAGCACGCCTCTAGGGCATTTACCTTTTTCATAAAGTTCATTACAAATCTCGATCATTTCATTTGCAGCATCTCTGCAATGGATAATTACAGGCAATTCAAGTTCATAAGCCAACTCCATTTGTGGAATAAGAGCATTAATTTGCTGAGTTTTATTTTCACTTTTAAAAAAATCTAAACCTAATTCCCCAATCGCTACAACTCTCCTATCTTTTTTAGCGGAGGTTCTTAAAAAAGATTTAGAATTTATTTCCCATTTTTCGGCCTCTAACGGATGCAAACCCACTGAATAAAAAATTTCATTAAACTCATGGGATAATTTTTTTAACTTAGGAATTTCTTTTAATTCACAACATGCATGAACTAGTTTTTTTACACCTCTTGAGCGCAATCTTTGGATTACATCTTCAAGATCTTTCTCAAAATTTTCGAATATTAAATGACAGTGAGAGTCTATGAGTTCAATATCGCTCATAACTTTGATCAGTATTTTTATTTAGCGGTGAAAGTAGTTTTTACAAAATTGTTGATTTTTGATTTCTTATTAGCCCCATTATTCTTGTGAAGAACATTTTTTTTAACTGCTTTATCAATTAAACTAAAAACGTTATTAAGACTTATTTTCACTAAATTTTTATTATCCTCAGTGGGATCTTTTTTGTATTTTTGGCAATTTTCTAAAGTTTTTTTAGTCAAAGTCCTTACTGTAGACTTATATGATTTATTGATAAGGCGATTTCTTTCGGCAATCTCTATTCTCTTTTTTGCTGATTTGTTATTGGCCACAGAGGTTATGTAAATATAAGATACTTATCATAACAAATAATTCGGCTACTAATCAATCATATATAATTTAAATAGGTTATAAAAATGAGATGCGCCCTTTGATTTATATAAATTAAGAAAATGAAGATTGTAAATGATAAAAAAGAGGCTATCCAAGAATTAAAAAGGATTTCTAATAGAACTAATTCAGAGTGTAATTATAAGATAAATGCAATTGTCGAAGAAATTCTTCAAGAGGTAAAAACTTATGGTGATTTAGCCGTAGAAAAATATACAGAAAAATTTGATGGTTTCAACCCTAACCCTATGCAAGTTAGCAAGAGTGAGTTGAAACATGCATGGGATACAATTGAAAGTAATTTAAAACAATCTCTTGAAGTAGCACATAGAAGAATTAAAAAATTCCATGAACAAGAAATACCTTCATCTTTCACCATCAAAGGAGAGCATGGTGACATTGTCCAAAGGAGATGGACGCCTGTAAAACATGCAGGTATTTATATTCCAGGAGGTAGAGCTGCGTATCCTAGTACTGTTTTAATGAATGCAATACCTGCAAAAGTTGCAGGAGTACAAGAGATTTCAATGGTATCTCCTGGGAATTCAGAAGGGAAAATAAACAAAACTGTTTTAGCTGCAGCTTATTTATCGGGAATCAATAAAGTTTTTAGAATTGGAGGAGCTCAAGCAATAGGTGCTTTGGCATTTGGAACAAATCAAATCGATAAAGTTGATGTTATTTCAGGCCCAGGAAACATATATGTAACTACCGCAAAAAAACAAATTTATGGCTCTACTGGAATTGATTCCTTAGCTGGCCCAAGTGAAATATTAATCATTGCAGATGAAACAGCTCACAGTAAACATATTGCATCCGATTTACTTGCACAAGCAGAACATGATCCTTTAGCTTCTTCAATACTTTTGACCACATCAACGCGTCAGGCAAAAGAAGTTTTAGAAGAAATTTATAAAAGATTAGATGATCATCCAAGAAAAGAAATTTGCGTGCAATCAATAAACAATTGGGGACTAATAGTTATTTGCGAAAATCATGAATCATGTATTGAATTAAGCAATAACTTTGCTCCAGAACATTTAGAAATTATAGCTTTAGATTCAAAAAAAATTCTTGGAGGTATAGATAATGCAGGAGCAATATTTTTAGGAAAATGGACGCCTGAAGCTGTTGGAGATTATCTTGCTGGACCAAATCATACATTACCTACATCAGGAAATTCTAGATTTAGCGGTTCTCTAGGAGTTGAAACTTTTATGAAAAACACTTCAATAATAGAATTTAATGAAAAAAGTTTAAAAGTTAACAGTATAGATATTATTAATCTTGCTAAAAGTGAGGGCTTACATAGTCATGCTAACTCTGTACAAATAAGATTTGAAGATTAGCCAACTTTTGAGGGAGAATAAACAACTGGAATACTGTTTTCAATTTTGCCAACCAATACTTTGTCTGTAAGATCAACGAATAAACCGTTTTCTAGTACTCCTGGAATATTATTAATACTTATTTCGATGTCTCTTGGATTCTTAATACCATCATTAAACAATACATCTAGAACTAGATTTCCTTGGTCAGTAACAACCGGGCCAGCTTTTTTAGTAGCCATTCTTAACTTGGAATTGCCATTCATTTTTGAAATAACTTCCTGAACTTGCTTCCAAGCATTTGGAAGGACCTCAACAGGTAAAGGGAAGGATTGATTTAAGTTTTGTACGAGTTTAGTTTCGTCAACGACAATCAATAAATGATTAGCTTTAGATGCTACTAATTTTTCTCGAACATGGCATGCACCTCCCCCTTTTATTAATTGAAATCCTGGATCAACTTCATCTGCCCCATCAATAGCTAAATCGATTTGAGAAACAGAAGCTAAATCAATAAGCGGAATATCTAGTTCGAGAGCCAAAACTTCGGATTGAAAGGAAGTTGCTACACCTTTTATATTTTTAAGTTTCCCAGAACGAATTTCATTAGCAAGACTTTTTATCATTAGGGCAGCTGTAGATCCAGATCCTAATCCGATAACCATGTCACTCTTTATTTCATTAATTGCTGCATCAGCAACTATTTGTTTCATTTGCGTTTGAGAATCCAAAATCTTTTTCTTAAGGTTTATAGATTATTAAATTTCAATCAGTGATTTATGTCAAACCTGGGAGAGGTTCTGGTTTGATGTTAATCTTTATCTCTTTATTATCTCTTAAAACATTTAATAGAAATACTTTACCTATTTCAGCTTTCTCTACTTCATCTAGTAAAGCTTTTGGTTCTTTTATAGAGATATTTTCGGCTGCTATTACCAGATCACCTCTTCTTAAACCAGCTTTTTCAGCAGGACTATTAGGAATAACTGATTGAATTAAAGCTCCATTTCTTTCAGGTAGTTGTACAAGCGAATTAGGATCTTGATTATGTTCTTTCGCAATTCTAGGATTCAAAGAAATCAATTGGACGCCTAAATATGGATGAATAACTTCACCATTTTTAAGCAACTGGTCAGAAACACTTTTAGCTAAATTAATTGGGATAGCGAAGCCCAGACCAGCTCCTGGGCCACTTCTAACTAAAGTATTTATACCTACTACCTCCCCATTTGAATTAATCAGTGGTCCGCCTGAATTTCCTGGATTTATTGCAGCATCAGTCTGAATAAGATCAAGCCTTTTATCTGAAAAACCAAGACTATTAATATCCCTATGAAGGCTACTTACGATTCCTAAGGTAACTGTTTTTTCTAAACCATATGGAGTACCTAGTGCGATTGCCCAATCTCCAACTTCAAGATCTTCAGAATTACCTAGAGGGGCAAAGTTAGAATAAGTAGATTTATCAATTTTTACTAAAGCTAAATCTGTTATTGCATCAGTTCCTAAGACTTGCCCATCACAGACTGTACCATCCGCCAATGTTACCGAAACATCATCTACTCTTTCAACAACATGAGCATTTGTAAGAACCAAACCATCTTGATTAATAATTACTCCAGAGCCTTGACCTCTCTCTCTCTCTGGAGAAATTCCTTGCTCACCAAGTAAATCCCTCAATAAAGGGTCTAGTAAAGTGGGATCAAATTGTTGCCTCTCAACCAATCGCTCAGTATCAATTTTAACAACTGCTGGTCCAACATTTTTTACTGCAGATGATACAAAATTGTGACTTTCTGAAGAGGTCAAAGCTAAAACTTCAGCTTTTTGAGTGAAATTAAATAAACAAAAACAAATAATAATGAATAATTGGATTAAATTAATAAATTTAATCTTGAGAGAATTCATGTATTTAATATTTTTTTGAATTTATAAAGTAAATCTAATTGAAGAAATATATTATTGTTGTTTTTTTGTTTACATCCATAAAATACAAATTTTTAAATTTTTTTAGAAAAAACTCTTCATATATGTGAGAATTATTTTAAATAAAGTTTTTGAATTAAATTTGAACAAAGAAAATAGAAGTAAATTAGAAACTCTATTAAAAAAAGTTGCGAATCAATGGAATTTCGAAATCTGCAATTTAAATATACAAACCAATCAAAATCCAATTGTTGTTAAAATCATCATTAGTAAAACAAATGGTGATGATATTTCACTCGATGATTGTGCGCTATTTAATACCCCAGCATCTGAAGAAATAGAAAATTCAAATCTTTTAAATTGTTCATATGTGTTAGAAATTAGTAGTCAAGGGGTCAGTGATGAATTAACCTCAGAAAGAGACTTCAAAACTTTTAAGGGTTTTCCAGTTAATGTTGAGCTAAACCAGAAGAATTCAAAAATTAAATTTCTGAATGGTTTACTTTATGAAAAGTCTAAAGATTACTTAGCCATTAACATAAAAGGTAAGATTAATAAAATCCCTTTTGATGAAGTACTAAAGATTAGTCTTTGTACATTAAAAGATTAATTATTTTCACCCATTATTCAATTTTCCCATCATAGATGGCATTAGTTATTCTCCCAGGTTTAAACAATCTCATTGAAGACATTAGTGAGGAAAAAAAGTTACCTCCTAATATCGTGGAAGCAGCATTACGCGAAGCTCTTTTAAAAGGATATGAAAAATATAGACGAACTTTTTATATTGGAGTTAATCAAGATCCATTTGATGAAGAATATTTTAGTAATTTTGATGTTGGACTCGATTTAGACGAAGAGGGTTACAGGATATTGTCTAGTAAGGTAATTGTTGAAGATGTGGAGAGTGAAGATCATCAAATATCTCTATTAGAAGTTCAACAAGTCGCTGATGATGCTCAAATAGGTGACACAGTAGTTTTAGACGTTACTCCGGAAAAAGAAGATTTTGGGCGAATGGCTGCCTCAACAACAAAGCAAGTTTTAGCCCAAAAATTAAGAGATCAACAAAGAAAAATGATCCAAGAAGAATTTGCAGATTTAGAAGATCCTGTCTTAACTGCAAGAGTTATAAGATTTGAAAGACAATCGGTCATTATGGGAGTTAGTTCCGGTATTGGTAGACCTGAAGTGGAGGCAGAACTTCCCAAGAGAGATCAATTACCAAATGATAATTACAGAGCAAATGCAACTTTCAAAGTATTTTTGAAAGAAGTTAGCGAAGTAGCCAGAAAAGGTCCACAACTTTTTGTAAGTAGAGCAAATGCTGGTTTAGTAGTTTATTTATTTGAAAATGAAGTGCCAGAAATTCAGGAAGGTACAGTAAAAATTGTTGCAGTCTCTAGAGAAGCCAACCCTCCTTCAAGAGCCGTTGGACCAAGAACAAAAGTAGCTGTTGATAGTGTTGAACAAGAAGTAGATCCTGTAGGTGCTTGTATTGGAGCTCGAGGAGCAAGAATTCAACAAGTAGTTAATGAATTAAGAGGAGAAAAAATTGATGTTATTAAATGGTCATCTGATCCAATTCAATATATTTTAAATTCTTTAAGTCCTGCGAAAGTCGATCTAGTAAGATTAGTTGACCCTGAAGGGCAACATGCGCACGTATTAGTTCCTCCTGATCAATTAAGTCTCGCAATCGGTAGAGAAGGTCAAAATGTAAGACTTGCTGCAAGATTAACTGGTTGGAAGATTGATGTTAAAAACTCACATGAATATGATCAGGAAGCTGAAGATGCTGCAGTTTCTGAATTAATCGTTCAAAGAGAAGATGAAGAGAATCTCCAACGAGAAGCAGAATTAAGATTAGAAGCAGAACAAGCTGAGCGTGCTGCAGAAGATGCAAGATTAAGAGAGCTTTACCCTCTTCCTGAAGATGATCAAGAATATGAAGAAGAACAATACCAAGAAGAATTTTTAGATAATGATCAATTAGAGACGGTTCAAGATAGCGAAATATCCGCTAAAGAGGAGTGAAAAAATTGATCCAAAAAAAACCCGTTTTGCGTATATGCATTTCCTGTAGAAAATCATATGACAGGAAAAATCTTATAAAGATTACCAAAGATCATAAGAAAGGCATTATGTTTCATGAGGGAATGGGTCGATCAGCTTACATTTGCAAGTCAAAAAAATGCTACTCAGATTCCAAAATTAAAAAAAAGCTTCAGAAAGCTTTAAAAACATTTTTAGAACCTGAATTTGTTGATATTTTGAAAAAGAAATTACAAGCTACAATTTCTATCCCAATAAGGGAATATAATTAAATTGAATCCTCTTCTAACTTAAAAAGAGTACAAAACAGATTAAATGACTATCAGCGAAAAAATTAGAATTTACGAACTTTCCAGAGATTTAAATCTGGACAATAAAGATATTTTAGATGCCGCTCAAAAACTTTCAATTTCAGTCAAAAGCCATAGCAGTTCTATTAGTGCAGAGGATGCAAAAAAAATAAAAAATCTTATTTATAAAAAAAATAATTCAGATAAAAAAATACTTTCCGTTAATAAACCTTCAATTAAAAAAGACAATGTCAAACAAAATATAGGAGAAAAATCTCCTAATATCCATTCTGTAAAAGGTAAACCTTTCAAAGATAATTCAAACAAAAAGCCACAATTGATAAAACCTCTTAATAAACCTGATAGTCAAAAAATAAATACAAATAAATCTACAAATATTAATAAACCGACTATCGTAAATAGTTCACAATCTCAAGCAAACCTCTCAAATTCAAATTCAAAAAAGAGTCAACCTTCACAAAAATTCAACCAGGATACGAAAGCTTTCCAAAAAAACACAATCCCACCTATCAAAAGTCCTGCGAGACCAACTATTCAATTAATTGCAAAGCCTAAGAACATAAATAATAACCATAAATCTATTGAATCTCCTAAAAACATAACTAATTCAGGGGACAAAAGAAAAATATCAAGCAACCCTTCTCAAAATGCGAACAAAACTCAAACAAAAAATTTTAATAATAAGATTAATCCCCCTGAATTGGTAGGAGCTCCGATAAGAAGAGACGATCTTAATAAGCAAAATAACAATCAAAACTTTTCTTTTAAACAAAATGCATCAAACAGTTCTGGTGTTCCCAACAGACCTGGCATACCCAACAGACCTGGCATACCCAACAGGCCTGGCTTCAGAAACAAACCATCAGATCAAAGCAGAACAGGTTCAGTTAATAGGCAAGTCAATCCTAATCGACCTGGTGCACCCAGCAGACCTGGTGCACCCAGCAGACCTGGCATATCCAACAGACCTGGCTTCAGAAACAAACCATCAGATCAAGGCAGAGCAGGATCAGTTAATAGACAAGTCAATCCTAATCGACCTGGTGCACCCAACAGAAATGGTATATCCAACAGGCCTGGTTCTAAATTCAATGGTCCGAAATCTGCAGGAATTAGGAAACCAGTATCGCCTAATGAACTTTTGCAACTACAAAAAACTAATAAACCTGAGAAAGACAACCCTGCAATAAAAAATAATGAAAAACAAAATATTGAAACACCAAAACAAAAGGTTAAAGCTCCCAATAGCCGTTTAAATACGGCCCCAGGTTCCAAAAAAACGCCAAATAGAACATTTTCAAATAGTTCAAAAAAACCAGGGAGGACAGATTGGGATGACAGTGCAAAATTAGAAGCTTTAAGAAGTAAAAATAATCAGAAACAAAGACAGAAAGTACATATTATCGGAGAAAATGATGATTCATTAACATCTGAGACCAGTGGATATTCAGGTGAAAAAATTTCAATTTTATCAGCTAGTTTAGCGCGTCCCAAAAAAGAAAAATCTGATGAAACTAAATCTCAAAAAAATATAAAACAATTTAAGAAAAAGAAAAAAGAAACAACTAGGCAAAGGCAGAAAAGAAGAGCTATGGAACTTAAGGCTGCAAAAGAGGCCAAACGAGTAAGACCTGAGATGATAATAGTTCCAGAAGAAAATTTAACAGTGCAAGAATTAGCTGATAAATTAAGTCTTGAAAGTTCTGAAATAATTAAATCTCTTTTCTTTAAAGGAATAACAGCAACCGTAACCCAATCTCTAGACTTAGCAACTATCGAAACAGTAGCAGAAGAATTTGGAGTTCCTGTTTTGCAAGATGATATCCAAGAAGCTGCTGAAAAAACAGTAGATATGATTGAATCAGATGATATTGATAATCTTATAAAAAGGCCACCTGTTATTACAGTAATGGGTCATGTTGATCATGGGAAAACAAGTCTTTTAGATTCCATCAGAGAATCAAGAGTTGCTTCGGGAGAAGCAGGAGGTATTACACAACATATTGGAGCTTATCAAGTTGAATTTGAACATGAATCAAAAAAGAAAAAATTAACTTTCCTAGATACCCCTGGTCACGAAGCCTTTACAGCAATGCGAGCACGAGGCACAAAGGTTACTGATGTTGCTGTTCTTGTAGTAGCCGCTGATGATGGTTGCAGACCTCAAACTCTCGAGGCCATTAGTCATGCAAGAGCTGCAAAAGTACCAATTGTTGTTGCAATAAATAAAATTGATAAAGAAGGGGCATCTCCTGAAAGAGTCAAGCAAGAACTTTCCGAAAAAGATTTAATTGCTGAAGATTGGGGAGGAGATACTGTGATGGTTCCAGTAAGTGCCATCAAAAAACAAAATATTGATAAATTGCTTGAGATGATTTTATTAGTTTCAGAAGTTGAAGATTTGCAAGCTAATCCTGAAAGATCGGCAAAAGGTACAGTTATAGAAGCTCACTTGGATAAAGCCAAAGGACCTGTAGCAACTTTGTTAGTACAAAACGGTACATTAAAATCCGGGGATGTTTTGGCTGCAGGCTCAGTCCTTGGGAAAATTAGGGCGATGGTTGATGAACATGGCAATAGAATCAAAGAAGCAGCACCATCATGCCCAGTGGAAGCATTAGGCTTTAGTGAGGTACCAACAGCAGGTGATGAATTTGAAGTCTATGCTGATGAAAAAGCTGCTCGAGCAATAGTCGGAGACAGAGCTACAGATGCCAGAGCAACAAAATTGGCTCAGCAAATGGCTTCTAGGAGAGTTAGCTTATCCTCTTTGTCTACTAAAGCAAATGATGGAGAATTGAAAGAATTAAACTTAATTCTTAAGGCAGATGTTCAAGGTAGTGTTGAAGCGATATTGGGATCTCTAGAACAATTACCAAAAAATGAAGTTCAAGTAAGAGTTCTACTTTCTGCACCTGGAGAAATTACTGAGACAGACATAGATCTTGCTGCTGCCTCCGGTTCAGTAATCATTGGGTTCAACACCTCATTAGCATCTGGCGCAAAAAGAGCAGCTGATGCTAATGACGTTGATATAAGAGAATATGAAGTAATTTATAAACTCTTAGAAGACATTCAATTAGCTATGGAAGGTCTCCTTGAACCCGACCTTGTAGAAGAATCATTAGGAAGAGCCGAAGTTAGAGCAACTTTCGCAGTCGGTAAAGGAGCTATTGCGGGCTGTTATATACAAACTGGCAAATTACAAAGGAATTGTTCTCTGAGAGTTATTAGATCAGAGAAAGTAATATTTGAGGGTAATTTAGATTCTCTAAAAAGAGCTAAAGATGATGTAAAAGAAGTAAATACAGGATTTGAATGTGGAGTTGGCTGTGATAAATTCTCTACATGGATTGAAGGAGATATAATCGAAGCATTCAAATTTGTCACCAAAAAGAGGACATTATCACAATAATTAAACATCTAACTCATTAATCTTTATTTCTATCAAAGATTAATAAAGTCGGAAAAATAACACAAGCACCCAACTGTATAAGAAGGTTATTTTGCTGTAATTCGGTTCCGCTTGCAATTCTGGAAAGCATTATAATAAGCCCCAAAAATGCAGAGCCGCTAAAAGCTATCCACAATATTCTTCTTAATCCCTTGAAAGGAGATTGGGATTCCTTTAACAATTTCTTTTTCAATTCAGGATCTATTTTTGACATAAATTCTTTCAATTATAAAATTAAGTCTATATGAAAAATTCAATATTTAATTTGGCCGGTATAGCTCAGAGGTAGAGCAACTGTCTCGTAAACAGTAGGTCATTGGTTCAATTCCAATTATCGGCACTTAAAAAGCAAATTAAAATGGTTAATAAAATTTTAAAATTTAGATATCTTTTTAAAGTATTTGTTTTTATTCCTCTTATATTTTATTTTGGCAAAAGAAGTTATATTGCCTTTGATGAAGGTTATTATGCACTACAAGCTAGATGGATATTAGAAAAAGGTAACTGGACAATTCCTCTTTGGTGGGATGAATATGTTTTAGATAGAACAATAGGATTACAGTTTTTAATAGCAAAGTCACAAGAGTTATTTGGAAGAAATATTTTTTCTGCATATCTACCAACAACAGTTGCTTCAATATTAATGCTATTTACAACTTATAAATTACATGAAGAATTATTTAATAAAAAATATGCAATTATATCTCCACTAATCCTTGCTACAACATATCTATGGTTTGACTACTCACACTTAGCCACTCAAGATATTATTTATTCATGTTTAGTAACTATTGGAGTATTAGCTTTAGTCAAAATAAAAAGTAAAAATAACAAATTCTATATTCTGCTTTTTGGAATTTGGATTGGTTTAGCTTTTATTATGAAAACTTTTTTAGTTTTTGTACCGTTATTATCACTCATACCATATATTTTTTTTAAAAAAAATTTTTTATTCGTCAAATTCTTTTGGTTGGGACTACTTATTGGATTCATTCCTTTTTTATTGTGGACTTTTTCTATCAACCCTTATTTAGACAAAAATATTATTTTTTACTTATTCGAAAAGTTTAACTTTCTATCAAGTAAAAATACTTTCACAAATCCTTTCTATTATTATTTCTGGAATATACCTTTAACATTTCTGCCATGGAGTTTTTTCACAATTATTGGCATAACATATAACATTTCTCAAAGTAAGGAGAATAAATATATACTTGCTTTTTTCCCCTTGATTTTAGTGGCGGTCCTTAGCATTTTCTCTACAAAAACACCCTACTATGCTCTACAAATCTCATCTATTTTTTCATTAAATACTTATGTAGGAATAAAATTTTTATTCAATTCTTATAGATATAGTCGGTTTTTTATATTTATGACTTCAAAAATAATTCCATTATTTATATTTGCTCTTACTTTCACATATTATTTTTTCTTTAAAGATTCAATTAATCTTAATACAAAGGAAAACACATTTATAATGCTTGGATTATTATCTTTCGGGTTTGCTTGGTCGTTAATAAGACATAAAAATTCGTACAAAGAAATATTAATAACTCTCATAATTGGGCCTTACTTATTCACTTCATTTATTTTGCAATCAGGTTTATTCACTGATAGATCTAGAGAACTAAGAGAGAAAATGGAATATGTTTCATCCCTTGATTTAGTAAAAAATCAAACGATCATGGTTGATAAAAAAGGAATCAACGATTCTCGATCCCAATCAAAAATCATCAGGATTTCTTTAGCAACACCTAAATTAGGTATGGGATTAGAAAGTATTAATCAATTAAAAAAATCTGAATTAGCATGGACAACTGACCTTAAAGCAATAAAAAATAATGATGATTCTTATGAAGTGATATACGAAAATGATATTTTAAATCCATGGAAATTAATATTAAAAAAGTAAAAAATCCATTTATAATAAGTGTCGATAATAATCTTCAATAATGAGATCTGTTAATAGTTGGAACTTAACTAATAATAAACTTCATCAATTATTCAAAGACAATAACGAATTTATTTCAATTAAAGTTCGTGGTAATACTTGGGAGCCAATCACTAGATGGCTAAAATTAGATTCAAGAATTTTTAGAGAAACTACTAGCAAAGCAAGAATAACTTTATGCGATATCGAATCTCTAGCAGAAATTTATAACTACAGATCAATTAGATGGAAAGCAAAAAAACTAACTCCTATGCCCACTAAGGTAATTCCAAAATCTATTAAAAATATTTTTCGGAAAATACCAATCATCAAACAACTCGCCTATGAACTCGAAATAGTTTTTTATAAATATAGTGAAAATAATTCTGAACATTTAATATCAATAGTAATTCCTGCAAGAAATGAAGCTGGTAATAAAGAACTTTTAATTAATGCTTTAAATAAATTCAAAAACATTCGGAATAATTTAGAAATTATATTCGTTGAAGGCAATAGCAATGATAATACATATGAAATTTTGAATGAATTAAAAGAAAATTTCTCAAATTTCTTCAAGATATCTCTTTTAAAACAAACTTCTAAAGGGAAGAAAAATGCAGTCGTGGAGGGATTTAATATTTCTTCAGGTGAAACTCTCGCCATAATTGATAGTGATTTTACAGTAGATATTGATGACAGTATTGCAGCAATTATGGAATCAACCAAAAATAAAAATATCCTTATCAATTGCGCCCGCACAACTTTTCCAATGGAAAAAGATGCGATGAGATGGGCAAATTATATAGGAAATAGACTCTTCGCAATTTTTCTATCAATACTAATAAATAAGCCTGTATCAGATTCACTCTGTGGAACAAAAGTTTTTTCAAGAAAATTCTTTAAACTTATGAAACAAAACGGAAGTTGGGATTCCAAGTCTGACCCATTTGGAGACTTTACAATAATATTTGAAGCTGCGAAAAATAACATTAAAATACTAAATTATCCTGTTAGATATTACGCTAGAAAATCTGGAGCACCAAATATATCTAGATGGATAGATGGATTAAAACTTCTAAAAGTATGCTGGATTTATATGATTTCTGATATGTGAATTAAATAAAATTTTCACAAGTATTTTCTTAGGATTTTTAATTTCTCCAAATTAGTAATAAAGTAGTTAGATTCTTAAAAGAAATAAATTCATTAAATTTCATAACATGAATTTTAATTTGAAGTTCGAAAAATTAAATAAAAAAAATTACCAAAGAAAGCACTATGGAAAAATATTAACTGTAAGATTGCCATGTAATCCAATATTTCCAATAGGTCCTATTTATTTAGCAGACCATATTCATAAATGTTTTCCAGTTTTAGAGCAGCAATTCATTGATTTAGCAATAATTCCATCTAATAAAGTTTCCAAATATTTAGCTAGAAAAATTGATCAATTTAGACCACATCTAATCATTTTTTCATGGAGAGATATACAAATTTATGCACCTGTTGATGGTAGAAGTGGAAATCCCCTACAAAACTCTTTTGAAGTTTTCTACTCAAAAAATATCTTTAAAAAAATTAGAGGTTCCTGGGGAGGATTAAAATTAATTGCATCTCATTATGGAGAAATATATAGAAATACTTCTTTAGTCAAGATGGGACTAAAAAGAGCACAAAAATACAATAAAAATGTAAAAGTAATTTTAGGAGGTGGGGCTGTTAGTGTCTTCTATGAACAATTGGGGAATCTACTCCCAAAAGGAACTGTAATTTCAGTTGGAGAGGGAGAAAATCTCATAGAAAAAATAATTAGAGGAGATTCAATAGAAGATGAAAGATGTTATATTGCTGGACAAACACCTCGGAACAAATTAATACATGAACAACCTTCAGGAACTGTAAAAACAGCCTGCAACTATAAATACATTAAATCAATATGGCCTGAATTCGATTGGTATATAGAAGGTGGCGATTATTACGTAGGGGTACAAACAAAAAGAGGTTGTCCTCATAATTGTTGTTTCTGTGTTTACACAGTTGTGGAGGGGAAGCAGGTTCGCGTTAATCCTGTTAAGGAAGTAATCAAAGAAATGAAGCAATTATATGATCTTGGAGTAAGGGGATTTTGGTTCACAGATGCACAATTTATTCCAGCCAAAAAACATATTGAAGATGCAAAAACACTTTTGCAAGCAATTAAGGACCAAGGCTGGGACGATATTAATTGGGCTGCATACATCAGAGCAGATAATATTGATGCTGAGCTAGCTCAGCTAATGGTTGATACAGGTATGAGCTATTTTGAAATAGGTATCACCTCGGGATCTCAAGAACTTGTTAGAAAAATGAGATTAGCTTATGACCTTGAAACTGTATTAAATAATTGCAGAATGTTAGTCAAATCCGGTTTCAAGAATCATGTTTCAGTTAATTATTCATTTAATGTTTTTGATGAAACGCCCAGCACCATAAGACAAACAATTGCTTACCATAGAGAATTAGAAAATATTTTTGGTAAAGGCTTAGTTGATCCAGCTATATTCTTTATAGGTTTGCAACCTCACACTCTTCTTGAGAAATACGCTTTGGAGAATAAAATTTTGAAGCCAAATTATAATCCAATGAGCATGATGCCCTGGACAGCGAGAAAACTTCTCTGGAATCCAGGGTCACTTGGAAAAAAGCTTGGTCAGGTTTGCTTAGAAGCTTTTGATAATCTAGAAGACGAATTTGGCAAAACAGTTATTGACATTCTTGAAAGAGAATATGGAAAGTCTTCCTTAAAGGAATCCCTAAAAGTGCGTCCTTTATCACAAAGGAAATTAGCTCACTCTAAATAACAAATTCAACCGTTATTAATCCTCTTTCTCAATTGAACTAGAAATTCCTTTAGATTTTAATGATTCTGAGTAAAATTCTGCTGGCTCTAAATCACAAACAATTACTAGACCCACGCCCGTATTGTGTGCTTCAAGCATTATTGCTATAGCATCTTGTTCACTTAATTGCGGAACAACCTCTCGTAGTGAAATAGTGACATATTCCATAGAATTTACTGGGTCATTATGAAGCAAAACCTTATATTTTGGAGATTTATTTTTTAATTCAGCAGGTTTTTTTTCAATCACTGCTGAATTATTATTTGCACTTTGTTCTAACTTTATAGATAGCATTAAATTTATTAGAGTTTAAATTGTACTAGTAATTATATATTAATTATTCTTTCCATTGCATCAAGAACGTTTGATCGTGAGTTAAATGCTGACAATCGAAAATAACCCTCTCCTGCTAATCCAAATCCGCTCCCAGGTGTTCCTACTACACTAACTTTTTGGAGAAGGAAATCAAAAAAGTCCCAAGATGTCATTTGATCTGGAACTTTAATCCAGATATAAGGAGCATTGTCCCCACCATAAACTTTATATCCTGAATTCTGAAGTTTATTTTTCATAATTTTTGCATTTTCCATATAAAAATCAATTAAACCTTTCACCTGTTTTTTCCCTTCAGGAGAATAAACAGCCTCTGCACCTTTCTGAACCACATAACTTACTCCATTGAACTTTGTAGATTGTCGTCTATTCCAAAGAGGCCATAACTCTATTTCTTCATTTGTTGAACTCAAACCTTTTAGATCCTTAGGTATTACTGTAAAAGCACATCTAACTCCAGTGAATCCTGCATTCTTTGAAAAAGATCTAAATTCAATAGCACAATCCTTTGCCCCCTCAATCTCATATATTGAATGTGGAATATCATTATCTTGGATAAAGGCTTCATAAGCTGCATCAAAAAGTATCAGAGATTTATTTTGGAGGGCATAGTCAACCCACTTTTTCAATTCATTTTTTGTAATAGTTGCTCCAGTTGGATTATTTGGAAAACAAAGATATAAAATATCCACTTTTTTTTCAGGTAGTTTTGGCAAAAAATTGTTCCTCTCGTTTATTGCCAGATATGTTAAACCTTGATAAGTACCATTTTCGAGAGCTTCTCCAGTTCTACCTGTCATAACGTTACTATCTACATAAACAGGGTAAACCGGATCAGTTACAGCAATTGAATTATCTTTGCCAAGAATATCTAAAATATTGCTACTATCGCATTTAGAACCATCTGAAACAAAGATTTCTTCGGGTGAAATTTGACAGCCTCGAGAAATAAAATCATGCTCAGATATTTTTTCTCTCAGCCAAGAATAACCTTGTTCTGGTCCATAACCTCTGAAACCGTTTATTGTTGCCATGTCATCTAAAGCTTTACCCATAGCTTCTATACATGCTCTTGGTAATGGTTCTGTAACATCTCCTATGCCAAGCTTAATAATTTCAGCACTCTTATTTGATTGAGAATATATTTTTACCCTTTTAGCAATTTCAGGGAATAAATAGCCTGCTTTGAGTTTTAAATAATTTTCGTTTACTTGAACCACTTTAGATAAAAAATTTCACCAATATTAGAATAATGTATCAACGTGCTTTAGTGGTGATTAGATGTTAATATTATTCTAGTTATGGTTAATTTAAGAGATGATCATAGCTGTGAATTCAATTTCAATTAGTTTGAAAATCGTTTAAATCTTTATAAATAGCAGAATTCAATCACTATTAACTTTGTTAATTTAAAAAAAGTAAACAATAATAGCTAAAAAAAATTGCTTTATTAAAAGATAAAATCTAATTCTCTAATCTAGACGATTTTCAAAATCCAAATCATTCAGAATCAACTATATGTCTCAGCAAATTATCATCGCTGAGCAGGCTCGAATAGCAGCACTACTCACAGATGATCGAGTTGATGAATTAATCGTCGCACAAGGTCAATATCAAATTGGCGATATTTTTTTAGGAACAGTTGAAAATGTTCTTCCTGGCATTGATGCCGCTTTTATAAATATTGGTGAAAGTGAGAAAAATGGATTCATCCATGTTTCAGATTTAGGTCCACTAAGAATTAAAAAAGGGACATTTGGAATAACTGAATTACTAGAACCAAAACAAAAAGTTTTAGTACAGGTAATAAAGGAACCCACAGGATCTAAAGGTCCCAGACTAACCGGAAGTATATCAATCCCAGGAAAATATTTGATACTACAGCCATATGGCCAAGGAGTAAATATTTCAAGAAAAATTAATACAGAAACTGAACGAAGCCGTTTGAAAGCTCTTGGCGTTTTAATAAAACCACCTAGTACAGGATTATTATTTAGAACAGAGGCTGAAAAAATAAAAGAAGAACTTCTAATTGAAGATTTAGAACATTTAATTCAACAATGGGAAAATACACTAAAAGTTTCTGAGGCCTCTAATCCGCCATATTTAGTAAAAAGAGATGAAGATTTCTCTCTTAAGATCTTGAGAGATCATATTAAAGAATCAACTAAAAGTATAATTATCGATAGTAAATTTTCAGTTGCAAGGGCAAAAGATTTTTTAATAAATTATGAATCTGATATAAATATTGAATTTCACGATAATAGTTTAAACCAACATATTTTCGAAAAGTACGAAATTAAGAAAACAATTCAAAAAGCTCTACAACCTAGAGTAGATCTTCCTTCTGGAGGTTATATTATTATCGAACCAACTGAAGCTTTAACAGTAATCGATGTAAACTCTGGATCATTTACAAGATCCGCAAACTCAAGACAAACCGTTTTGTGGACAAACTGCGAAGCAGCAGTTGAAATCTCAAGGCAAATGAAATTAAGAAATATTGGTGGAGTTATAGTAGTAGATTTTATCGATATGGAATCTAGAAGAGATCAATTTCAGTTACTTGAGCATTTTACCTCAGCAATAAAAGATGATTCTGCTAGGCCTCAAATAGCTCAGCTTACTGAATTAGGATTAGTAGAGTTAACCAGAAAAAGACAGGGTCAAAATATATATGAATTATTCGGTAAAAAATGTTCTAAATGCGATGGAACAGGGCACGTAGAAAATATATTAAATTACGAAATTGCTAACTTAAAAATTAAAAATGTTGAAAATAAATCTAATCAATCAAACAATCTAAAATCTTTAGATAAAGATATTTCTCAATCAACTTATGAGCAAGAAAAAATAATCGACAAGGAATTAATTAACTCCAAAGACCTAAGTAAAGATAATTCTTCTAATAAAAAAGAAAAAGAAAATGATAATGATAATTTGAATCAATCAAATTCAAAAGAAAAAAATATAATAACAGTTGATCTTACTAATGAAGAAAAAGTTGTTTTCAGTCAATTAGGTATTAATCCCCTTATTAAGTTAGGTAAAGAATATCTCACCAGCAATAATTTTGTGCGTTTAGAAGAAAGTAATAAGGAAAAAGAAAAACCCTTAAATAATAAAAAAACAAAAAAACAAATTAAAAAAATATCAAAAACTGAAGAAGAAAAGATTCAAATTAAAGTTGAAGCAAATGCAAATTCTAAAGATAAATCAGCAGATAAAACTAATGAAAATAATGAAGTTGTATTTACAGACAAAAAGGATAAAACTGAACTTGCAGATGAGCTAAACAATACAAGAAAAAAAAGAAGAAGATCTTCAGCAAGCATTGAATAAAGTATCCGAAGTTGGAATAGATGAAGTTGGAAGGGGAGCAATTTTTGGTCCAGTGTTTGCAGCAGCAGTCGTATTAACTGAGAAAAATAAATTTACTTTAAAACAACTTGGAGTAACAGATAGTAAAAAACTAACTCCCAAAAAAAGAAAATTACTTTTACCAAAAATTTTATTTCTCTCTTCAGATTATGGAATTGGGCAATCTTCGGCCAGAGAAATAGATAAGTTAGGTATCAGAGTTGCGACAGAACTTTCAATGATAAGAGCTCTAAAAAAATTAAAAGAAAAGCCATCTGAATTAATAATTGATGGCCCCTTACTATTAAGGCCATGGAACGGAATTCAGAAAAACATAGTTTCTGGAGACTCAAAGTTTATCTCAATAGCTGCAGCAAGCATAGTTGCCAAAGTTTCTCGCGACAATCTAATGGAGAGGTTAGAAAAAAAATACTCAGGATACTTGTTATTTAAAAATAAAGGTTATGGAACTAGAGAGCATCTTTCATTAATCAAAAAAAATGGAATAACTAAACTTCATAGGAAAAGTTTTTTAAAAAAATCAAATCTTATTTAATTCACACCAATCTAAAAAGTCTTTTACGAGTTGCTGTTGAACCCTTGACTTTATACCCAATAGAATTCCATTTAATACCGAATGACCAGTAGATTCCAAAATTTTCTTTGGTACCAGCTTCAGTAGAGGGGGTTGGCTTACAGATACCCCAAGAAGTGCCTCGCCTTCTAAACCAACATCGGTTGCTTCCAAATTCGCTTTCAAAATAAGATTAAAGTCATCTACAATTCCCAAACCATCCAATTTACTATCAAGGGCACTCATTCTTAAAATTCCATCTCTATTCTCTACCGCAATTGAGACAACAGGGTTAATATCTAGTTGGAAAACCTTAAAACTTGTTACTGTATACTTGTATCTACCTTCTCCCTCAGGTACTAATTTTTTGGAGTCTAGCATTGCTCCAACAACTCTTTCTTCTTCCAAAAGATATTGAGAAAGATATTTTTTATTTCGTGTTACAGAAAGCTTTAATTTCTGTTTAGCATCAAAAGATAATAGCATTTTCTATAACCCTCCAATGCTTATTTGATCTCTTTTTTTCTTACAATCAATCATGCGCAAACAAGTTGCATATTTAGGTCCTAAAGGGACATATGCAGAAAAAGCAGCTCATATATTATCAAAGCTTGCCAATTTTCAGACACCTATATTTGTACCATGTAATGGGTTACATTCGGTCATTAAATCAATTGCCTACAACAATTGTGATGCTGCAGTAGTACCTATTGAAAATTCTGTAGAAGGCGGAGTCACAGCCACTTTAGATGCCCTCTGGAAATTTCCTGAAATATTTATCAATAAAGCAATTGTTTTACCTATTAAACATGCGTTAATTAGCGATGGAGAACTTTCAATGATTTCAGAAGTATTATCTCACCCTCAAGCATTAGCTCAATGTTCTGAATGGTTATCTGAAAATCTCCCAAATGCAATTCCTCTTCCAACAAATTCAACATCAGAAGCTGTCAATATGGTAAAAGGAAGTAAATTTAGAGCAGCTATCGGCTCAAAATCATTAATTCAAATTGAAGGACTTAAAGAATTAGCCTTTCCTATTAATGATGTCCCAGGAAACTGTACTAGATTTGTCATTTTGAGCAAAGAATCAAATTTTAGTCCAGCTAATATTGCAAGTTTTGCTTTTTCATTAATCTCAAATAAACCTGGCGCTTTACTAGAAGCTTTAAATTATATTGCAGATTTTGGATTTAATATGAGTAAAATTGAATCTAGACCATCAAAACGAGAGTTAGGCGAATACATAATTTATATTGATTTAGAAATAAATAATCAAAATAATATAAAAAATTTAGTCGATTTAAAAAATAATTTAAAGCCATTATGCAAAAACTTCGTAGATTTTGGAAATTATTTTTCTGAAAATGTTGAACTAGATTAATTTATCCCCTACATTTATAAACTCCAAACTCCATTAAACCTTTTCTAAATGCCCAATTCATTAGTAATATCGTTGGAATCTCTCTAATCGACTTTACTATCGCAAATGGGCCAAGTGACAAAATTGCTAAGGGTCTTCGAATGCCTTCATAAATTGAGTCGTACCAAGAAGGATTCGTATAAGAGTTCCAATTCTCAGAAATAACTCTTCCAGCACTATTTTTATTAATTCTAAGAATATTACTGAATTGGTTAATGCTTATAAAATTGGGGTGTACCCACTGTTCAAGTAATTGTTTAAGGACTAACTTCTCCAAAAATGATGGGGGATATGCCTTTAGATCTCTTGAGTTCCAATCAGCCAATGCCAAATATCCTCCAGGTCTCAAAATTCTAAGCATTTCATCTGCAAACTTAGTTTTGTCATTCATATGAGCTCCTGCCTCAACACTCCAGACCGCATCAAATGATCCATCTTCAAATGATAAATCCAATGCATCCATAACTTGGAAGTTGCAATTAAGTCCAAAAGGAGTAAGTTCTCTTGCTCTTTTAACTTGAGCCGGACTAATTGTAATGCCTGTAACATTAAACCCATAATATTCTGAAAGAATCCTAGAACTTCCCCCTATACCACAACCTACATCGAGTATTCTGGATCCTTTTGGCAATTTATCCAAACCACTCCATTTGACTAATTCATGAACAAACTGAGCTTTAGCTTTTCTAAAATCAATATTTTTTTTCCCTGAAGGATAAAAACCCAAATGTATATGTTCTCCCCACAATCTCTCAAGTAATTTATCCTGCGTCCAAGCATCATATGCGGAAGCTACTGTACTGGAAGAAATATATTTTCTAGCATTAATTCTCCAGATAATAAATAGGACCAGAAAGAATAAAACTAGTAAAAAAAAAGGGAATAATAACTCAATCATTTAATTTTCTTTTATATCAGGGAAACTTTCTTTCAATGCGGTTCTTGCTGCAAGTTGTTTTCTTGTATGATCCAGCATTTCATATTCCCTTTGCAAACGAGTAAAAGTATTTCTTTCCTCAAGAAGTCTTTGCTGTTCTTCCGCAACAGGACCGCCCAAATGAGCTCCTATCCAAAATGATAATTCCATTGGGTTGTCAGGTAATTTATCAGGTAGATTTTTCTTAGTATTAGTTAATTTACTTGTTAAAGTAATAACGTCACTAAGAGCTTCTTTTACTGAATCTTTTAGTGAATCTATTTTTTGTAAGTCATCAATATTATCATCATTAATCCAACTAACCATCGCGGAGCAAAACGGCGTCGAACGTGTAATTTCTAAGACTTGAAATCTTTGTTGTCCGAGAGTGATAATATTACTTCTCCCATCTTCTGCAGTTTGATGTTTTATAATTTGCGCGCAACATCCCACGTTAGCCATAGTTTTTGTAGTTGGGTCCCACTTAATGACTCCAAACCTAGAATCACTTTCAAGAACAGATTGGAGCATAATCCTATATCTCGACTCAAAAATATGTAAAGGCAATACTTCTTGAGGAAAAAGGACCACTTCCGGCAAAGGAAATAAAGGTAGTTCCCTTACTGAGAGTTCTCCCATCTAAACCTCATTTAAATGTTTTTATACTAATCAATTTAGGGCGGTTTCGGGATTAATTAAAGTTTAACTTCTATATCTACACCACTAGGGAGATCTAGCTTCATTAAAGCATCAATAGTTTTTGCAGAGGGACTATAGATATCGATGATTCTTCGATGTGTTCTTGTTTCAAAATGCTCTCTAGAATCTTTATCGACATGTGGTGATCTAAGGACACAATAAATTTTCCTTTTTGTAGGTAGAGGTATTGGACCTATTGCTGAGGCAGAAGTAGTATCAGCAGTTTGGATTATTTTGTCACAAGACAGATCAAGCATTCTCCTATCAAATGCTTTGAGTCTTATTCTTATTTTTTGTTGTGCTATTGATGCAGTCATAATTTCAAATAACTTCTATTGAAGGGTCATTTATTAAATGACCCTTGTCCATGTATCTATATTAGATGATTGAGGTTAAATTTTTAAAATTCAAATATATTACTTGAGTATTTTAGAAACAACTCCAGCACCGATAGTACGTCCACCTTCACGGATTGCGAATCGCATACCTTGTTCAATAGCTACTGGACAAATTAATTCCCCAGTCATCTTAATTCTGTCTCCTGGCATAACCATTTCAACATTAGAGCCATCATCAGAGGTAAATGCGGTTATTTGACCTGTCACATCAGTTGTTCTGATGTAGAACTGAGGTCTATATCCTGCAAAGAAAGGAGTATGTCTTCCGCCCTCTTCTTTTTTAAGAACATAAACTTCTCCTTCAAATTGAGTATGAGGGGTAATAGATCCTTTCTTAACAAGAACCATTCCTCTCTCAATATCTTCTTTCTGGACACCACGTAAAAGTAAACCAACATTATCGCCAGCCATACCTTCATCAAGAAGTTTTCGGAACATTTCGACTCCAGTAACAGTAGTTACTCTTGTATCTCTTATTCCAACTATTTCTACTTCTTCTCCAACCTTAACTTTACCTCTCTCAATTCTTCCAGTAGCAACAGTTCCTCTACCAGTAATCGAGAAAACGTCTTCAACTGCCATTAAGAATGGTTTGTCAACTTCTCTTTCAGGTTCAGGAATGCTAGCATCAACTGCTTTCATTAATTCTTCAATCTTTGATTCCCAAGTAGAATCACCTTCGAGAGCTTTTAAACCTGAAACTTGAACTATAGGAATGTCATCTCCAGGGAAGTCATAACTATCTAAAAGTTCTCTAATTTCCATTTCGACAAGTTCAATAATTTCCTCATCGTCGACCATATCGCACTTATTGAGAGCAACAACAAGAGCAGGAACTCCAACTTGTTTAGCTAAAAGAATATGCTCTTTTGTTTGAGCCATAGGACCATCTGTAGCTGCGCAAACTAGAATAGCTCCGTCCATCTGGGCGGCCCCTGTGATCATGTTTTTAACATAATCAGCATGTCCTGGGCAATCAACATGAGCATAATGTCTGCCTTCAGTTTCATATTCAACATGAGCTGTATTAATTGTAATACCACGCTCTCTTTCTTCAGGAGCACCATCAATGTCTCCATAGTCTTGAGCTTGAGCTTGACCTTTTTTAGCTAATACGTTTGTAATAGCAGCAGTAAGTGTTGTTTTTCCATGATCAACATGGCCAATAGTACCTATGTTGACATGTGGTTTGTTCCTTTCGAACTTCTCGCGAGCCATTTTGAATTAAAGAATCGAGGGTTTAAGAGTGTTTTAGTTTAGAGATCAGGAGTTGCCCTGATTCTTGGAAATGATAGCTTCAGCAACATTACGAGGAACTTCCTCATAATTTGCGAACTCCATTGAAAATATACCCCGACCTTGAGTCATTGATCGGAGTTGAGTGGCATAGCCGAACATTTCGGCTAAGGGCACTTTGGCCTGTACCTTAGACAATCCATCATCAACAGATTGTCCTTCTACTTGACCTCTTCTAGAAGAGAGATCACCAATTACAGATCCAAGGAAGTCATCAGGACTTTCGACCTCAACTTTCATCATAGGCTCTAAAAGGACAGGATTGCATTTTTTAACCCCGTCTTTAAAAGCCATGGAACCTGCAATTTTGAAGGCCATTTCAGATGAGTCTACATCGTGGAATGAACCATCGACTAGTGTTACTTTTACATCAATGAGTGGATAACCGGCAAGTACACCTGATTCACAAGTTTCTTTCATTCCATTTGATGCAGGACCTATATACTCTTTTGGTACAGCTCCTCCAACGATTTTATTTACAAATTCAAAACCTTTACCAACTTCAGCAGGTTCCATTTCAATGATTACATGACCATATTGACCTTTTCCTCCAGTCTGTCTTGCGTATTTACCTTCACCTTTAGAACTGGACCTAATAGTCTCTCTATATGAAACTTGAGGAGCGCCTATATTCGCTTCAACTTTAAATTCCCTTAACATTCTGTCAACAAGGATTTCTAAGTGCAACTCACCCATACCTGCAATAACAGTTTGATTTGTCTCTGGATCTGTACTTACTCTAAAGGTTGGATCCTCTTCAGACAAAGCAGTTAAAGCTTTGGATAATTTTTCCATATCGCCTTTTGTTTTTGGCTCAACAGCTACCGAAATAACTGGTTCAGGGATAAACAATGTCTCCAAAACTATTGGATCTTCTGTGTTACATAAAGTATCACCAGTTGTTGTGTTCTTAAGACCTAATACAGCTCCTAAATCCCCAGCCCTTAATTCGTCAACCTCCTCTCTTTCATCGGCCTTAAGAATCACTAATCTAGAAATTCTCTCTTTAGCATCCTTAGTAGAATTCATTACGTAACTTCCCTTAGAGAGAACACCTGAATACATTCTTACAAAAGTTAATTTCCCATAGGGATCTGACATCACTTTGAATGCTAATGCACTAAAAGGAGCATTATCATCTGAAGGTCTAACATCTTCTTTGCCACTTGGTAAAACACCTTGTATTGGTTTTACGTCAACTGGAGCAGGCAAGTAATCAACTACAGCGTCTAGTACAAGTTGGACTCCTTTATTCTTAAAAGCTGAACCACACAAAACAGGAACTAATCCATGTTTTAAAACACCTTCCCTAATACCTTTTTTGAGTTGTTCTTCGGACAATTCTCCTGTTTCAAGGAAAATTTCAATTAACTCTTCATCATTTTCTGCGACGCTTTCCATCAACTTTAATCTCCACTCAGAAGCTTCTTCCTTCATTTCAGATGGAATTGGTGCTTCTTCAATATCAGTACCTAAATCATTTTTGTAGAGATATGCTTTGTTAGCGACTAAATCAATAATGCCTGTAAGATCACCCTCAGCTCCTATAGGTAGCTGAATTGGGAGTGCATTTGCCTTTAGACGATCTTTAATTTGTTTATTAACTTTTAAAAAATCTGCACCAGTCCTGTCCATTTTATTAACAAAAACCATCCTCGGAACAGAATATCTATCTGCTTGACGCCAAACTGTTTCGGATTGAGGCTGAACTCCCCCAACTGCGCAAAACACAGCTATAACTCCGTCCAAGACTCGCATTGATCTTTCAACTTCAATAGTAAAGTCAACGTGTCCAGGAGTATCAATAATATTAATTCTGTGATCTTGCCAACTTGTAGATATTGCTGCAGCAGTAATAGTTATTCCTCTTTCTCGTTCTTGAGCCATCCAATCTGTTACAGCAGCACCATCATGTACTTCTCCTATCTTGTGAACAACACCTGAATAAAACAAAATTCTTTCAGTAGTTGTAGTCTTCCCTGCATCAATATGAGCGGCTATACCTATGTTCCTTACTCGTTCTAGGGGAAAGTCGCGTGCCAATTTTAAAGCTCCAAATAAAATAATTTTTGATAAGTATAGTTCACCCTAAAAGCAAACTTCATTAATAATAAACTACTTAAGTACCTTTTTGATGAAATTAATATCTGTAATGAGCAAAAGCTTTATTAGCTTCAGCCATTTTATGAGTGTCTTCTCTTTTTTTAACTGCACTTCCAGTTTCATTTGCTGCATCCATCAATTCACCAGCAAGTTTTTGAGACATACTTTTTCCATTCCTGGCACGTGAGAATGTAACAAGCCATCTTAATGCCATAGCTGTACCCCTCTCTTGGCGTACTTCCATAGGTACTTGATATGTGGCACCACCAACTCTTCTAGCTCTTACTTCAACAAGGGGAGTAGCATTTTTAACAGCTGTTTCAAATAATTCGACTGCATTGCCACCTGTTCTCTCACTTATTAAGGAAAAAGCATCAGACAATATCCTTTGAGCTGTAGATTTTTTACCATGCTTCATCAATCGAGAAATCATCATTGAAGCAAGACGACTATTAAATTGAGGATCTGGAAGAACTGGTCTTTTTACTGCTGCATTACGACGTGACATTTTTTTAGAAAGTGATGTTTACAAATTAATCTTTTGGAGCTTTTGCTCCATACTTAGATCTGGATTGACGTCTATCTTTGACTCCAGCCGTATCTAAAGTTCCTCTTATTATATGATATCTAACTCCTGGCAAATCCTTAACTCTTCCCCCCCTAAGCAGCACTACAGAGTGTTCTTGCAAATTATGTCCAATCCCAGGGATGTAAGCCGTTACTTCGAAACCTGAAGTTAATCTCACTCTTGCAACTTTTCTCAAGGCTGAATTAGGCTTTTTAGGTGTTGATGTATAGACTCTGGTACAAACCCCTCTTCTCTCAGGGCAAGCTTTTAATGCAGGAGATTTTGTTTTCCTTGTCAGACGTTTTCTTTCTGAACCTATTAATTGTGAGATGGTGGGCATCTATTATATTTAGATAAAAATAAACATTTCACTATCATAACCTTTTACGAGCACCAACCAAAAGTTTTTTATTATATTTTTTTTAAAATTTGTCAAATTAAAATTCTTTGGTAAATATTCATTATTTTTAGATTTATTTTCATATTTATTTTTATAATAGAAATACATAAATAACTAAATAGAATTAAATAATCTATGGGAGAGAGTATCAAAAGAATCGATGGACCATATCAAGATAGTTATTCCCCAAATGGAATAATTGGTGAGAAAGATGCGTGTGGAGTTGGTTTCATAGCAAATATCAAAGGAATAGAAAGCAACTGGATCTTAAAACAATCCCTGAAAGGCCTTAACTGCATGGAGCATAGAGGGGGTTGTGGAGGAGATAGTGATTCAGGAGATGGAGCTGGCATCTTATGTTCAATTCCATGGGAATACATTGAAGATGAAATGAATCTAAAAATTCCTCAAGAATTGCATAGAGGTTTAGGCATGGTTTTCATGCCTAATAAAAAAGAGAAAATTGAAGTATGTAAATCAATATGTGATGAAGAAGCAGAACAATTAAGAGTCAACAAAACATCTTGGAGAACAGTACCTGTTAATAATAAAATATTAGGTCCTTTAGCTAAAGCAAATGCTCCATTCATATGTCAGTGGATTTTATATATAGATAAAAAAGAACACCAGGATATTGAGAGGCTCTTATTTCAATTAAGAAAAAGAATTGAGAAAAAAATAAGAGCAACTTTCAAAAACCATGTTGGGGATTGTGAATTTTATTTTGCCTCACTAAGTTCTAAAACGGTTGTTTATAAAGGCATGGTTCGTTCTGAAATATTATCTGAGTTTTATCAAGATCTAAAAGAAGAAAGTTTTAAAGTTTCATTTTCTGTTTATCATCGTAGATTTAGTACCAATACTCTCCCAAAATGGCCACTAGCTCAACCTATGAGATTTCTAGGGCATAATGGGGAAATAAATACTCTATTAGGTAATATCAACTGGGCTAAAGCTTCAGAAAAACATATAGATGATTTTTGGGGAGAATTGTCTCATGAAATCAAGCCTATTGTAGATGTAAATAAAAGTGATTCATCAAATCTTGATGCAACCCTTGAAATTAATATTCGCTCAGGCCAACCAATAACTGATTCATTATTAAAACTTGTTCCTGAAGCTTTTAGAGATCAACCAGAACTTGAGAAAAGGGAAGACATTAAGTCATTTTATGAGTATTCTGCAAGCCTACAAGAAGCTTGGGATGGACCTGCTCTCCTTGTATTTGCAGATGGAAATTTTGTAGGAGCAACGCTTGATAGAAATGGTCTTAGACCAGCAAGATATTCAATCACAAATGATGGTTTTGTAATAATGGGTTCCGAAACAGGAGTAGTAGATCTTGAAGATGAAAGAGTGATAGAAAAAGGTCGATTAGGACCAGGTCAAATGTTGGCAGTTGATTTGCATCAAAATAGAATTCTCAGAAATTGGGAGGTAAAATCTGAAGCGGCGCAAAGACATGATTATAAAAATCTCCTAATTAATAGAACTATAAAAATTGAGCATAGTGAATGGTTTAAGGACTGCAAACTAAAAGACCTTGAGTTATTACAACAACAAACTGCGTATGGTTTTTCAGCTGAAGATAATGATCTTATCTTGGATTCAATGGCTTCATTAGCTAAAGAGCCTACCTATTGCATGGGCGACGATATCCCGTTAGCAGTGCTTTCTTCAAAGCCACATATTTTATATGACTATTTCAAGCAAAGATTTGCGCAAGTTACAAATCCTCCTATTGACCCTCTGAGAGAAAAACTTGTAATGAGTTTAGAGATGCATCTAGGAGAAAGATGCACACCATTTGAAATTAAAGATGCTAAACCTTTTATTCATTTACAAAGTCCGATTCTAAATGAAGAAGAACTCATTTCCATCAAAAAATCAAAAATTAAATCTCAGACAATTTCAAGTTTGTTTGATTTAGAGGAAGGTATTCAAGGCTTAGAGAACCAATTAAAAATAATCTGTAAACAGAGTGAGCTTTCTATAAAAGAAGGTTGCTCTTTAATTATCATTTCTGATAAGGGAATTAATCCTAAAAAGACTTTCATACCTCCTTTACTTGCTGTTGGAGCAATTCATCATTATCTTCTTAAAAAAGAAATCAGGCTAAAAGCTTCTCTAATAATTGAGACCGGTCAATGTTGGAGCACACATCACTTAGCTTGTTTAATTGGATATGGAGCAAGTGCAGTTTGCCCTTGGTTGACCTTCGAAGCAGGTAGACACTGGTTAAAACATCCAAAAATACAAAAACTGATTGATAGCAAAAAAATAAATCCATTATCAATAGTTGATGTTCAAGAAAATATTAAAAAAGCTCTAGAAGACGGTCTAAGAAAAATTCTCTCAAAAATAGGCATCTCACTTTTATCTAGTTACCATGGTGCACAAATTTTTGAAGCTGTAGGCCTTGGATCTGACTTAATAAGAATTGCTTTTGATGGTACAACAAGTCGTATCGCTGGCATAACATTAAAAGAATTAACTAATGAAACACTTTCAATACATACGAAAGCCTATCCAGAGATCGATTTAAAGAAATTAGAATTTTTAGGATTTGTACAATTTAGAAATAATGGAGAATATCATTCCAATAACCCAGAGATGTCCAAAGTTTTACATGCAGCTGTAAAACAAGGGCCAGGATACGATCATTTTGAAACTTACAAAAAACTTATTAGTAATAGACCTACAACATCTCTTAGAGATTTACTAACAATTAATTCAAAAAGAAAAAGTATTCCATTAGAGGAAGTTGAAAGTGTTGAATCAATTTGCAAAAGGTTCTGTACTGGAGGAATGAGTTTAGGTGCTTTATCCAGAGAAGCGCATGAAGTTTTAGCAGTTGCAATGAATAGAATTGGTGGAAAAAGTAATAGTGGAGAAGGGGGAGAAGATCCAGCTCGTTTTAATATTTTAAATGATATCGATGAAAATACTCAGTCAGCGACATTGCCATTTATTAAAGGCTTAAAGAATGGAGACACCGCATGCTCCGCTATTAAACAAATAGCATCAGGAAGATTTGGAGTTACACCTGAATATCTAAGAAGTGGTAAACAACTCGAAATTAAAATGGCTCAAGGTGCAAAACCCGGAGAGGGTGGACAATTACCTGGTCCAAAAGTTGATTCTTACATTGCAAAACTAAGAAATAGTAAACCTGGAGTAGCTTTGATATCTCCTCCCCCGCATCATGATATTTATTCAATTGAAGATTTAGCTCAACTTATCCACGACTTACACCAAGTTCATCCAAAAGCGAAAGTAAGCGTTAAACTTGTTTCTGAAATTGGTATAGGCACTATTGCCGCTGGAGTAAGCAAAGCTAATGCAGATGTAATTCAAATATCAGGTCATGACGGAGGTACAGGTGCGTCACCCCTGAGTTCTATAAAACATGCAGGTTTACCATGGGAACTTGGTGTTGCTGAAGTTCATAAATCTCTCTTAGAGAATAACTTACGCGAAAGAGTAATTTTGAGAACTGATGGAGGTCTTAAAACAGGCTGGGACGTAGTTATTGCAGCTTTACTAGGTGCTGAAGAATACGGTTTTGGTTCTGTAGCGATGATTGCTGAAGGATGCATAATGGCTCGGGTTTGTCATACAAACAAGTGTCCTGTTGGAGTTGCCACTCAAAAAGAAGAATTAAGAAAAAGATTTAAAGGTATTCCAGAAAATGTCGTAAATTTTTTCTTGTATATTGCTGAAGAAGTAAGACAGATAATGAGTAGTATCGGTGTCTCTAATATGGAAGAACTGATTGGTAATCAAGAATTTCTTTCTGCAAGAAATATCGATCTTCCAAAAACTTCTAATATTGATCTTTCTTCTTTAGTAAATAAACACTCAACCCCTGATAGATCATGGTTAAAACACTTAAAAACTGCCCATAGTAATGGTTCTGTATTAGAAGACGAGTTTTTGTCTGATACTAAATTTATAGATTCAATTAAAAATCACGCAATATTAACCAAAGAAATTGAGATAAAAAATACAGATAGAAGTGTTTGTGCGAAAATATCAGGCGAAATCGCAGAACTTCACGGCAATACTGGCTTCAATGGCGAACTCAACTTAAATTTCAAAGGATATGCAGGACAAAGCTTTGGTGCCTTTTTATTGAAGGGAATGAATGTCCAATTAATCGGAGAAGCTAATGATTATGTTTGTAAAGGAATGAATGGAGGAACACTCACAATAATTCCACCAAAAATAAATGAAATCTCTTCCGAACAAGTCATCCTAGGTAATACTTGTCTTTATGGAGCAACAGGTGGAAAATTATTTGCATTAGGAAAATCGGGAGAAAGATTTGCGGTTAGAAATAGTGGTGCTACAGCGGTAACAGAAGGAGCAGGTGATCATTGTTGTGAATACATGACTGGTGGGAAAGTTGTTATTCTAGGTTCCACAGGAAGGAATATTGGTGCGGGCATGACTGGTGGAATAGCTTTCATAATCGATGAAAATAATGATTTAAATAATAAAGTAAATAAAGAAATAGTAAGCATTCATGAAATAACTTCATCAAAGCAGGAAAAAATCTTATTGGAAATTATTAGAGAATATCAAGCAAAAACAAATAGCTTAAAGGCTGCCAAAATAATTGAAAATTGGTCTCATTTTAAGAGTACTTTCAAATTGATTGTTCCCCCAAGCGAAGAAGAGATGATAGGTATAAAAAAAATGTAAATGCCTTTCTTTGTAAAAACTGAAATTATAAAAAAAGAATACTTAATTAATAATGATTTAAAACGAAAAATAATTAACGAACATATTGATTGGGTAAAAAAATTAAAAAAAGAGGGAATTAATATAAAAAGTGGCTTTTTGGTAGATGAGTTAAATAGGCCAGGTGACGGCGGATTACTTATTCTTGAGATGAATAATTATAGAAATGCACTAAAAATAATTAAGAATGATCCAATGATTAAAAATGATCTAGTTGAATGGAAATTAAATGAGTGGGTAGATCCAAATAAATGAATATAACTATCTTGGATACTTTTTCATAAGTTTTTGAATCTCTTCAGCATGATAGCTACTACGAGTTAAAGGAGAACTAACTACTTGCATGAAGTTTAAATCTTTTTCCCCTAATGCTTTAAAATAGTTAAATTTTGTAGGACTTACAAATCTTTTAACAGGTAAATGATTAGGGCCAGGAGATAAATATTGGCCAATAGTAACAATATCAACGAAATTACTTTTTAAATCCTTAAGCAAACTTAAGACCTCGTCGTCTTTTTCCCCTAAACCAAGCATGAAGCCTGACTTTGTATAAATTTTGGGAGAATAGTCTCTGGTTCTTTTAAGCAACTCAAGAGTTCTTTCATATTTGCCTTGAGGTCTTACTTTTTTATATAGCGAAGACACAGTCTCAATATTGTGGTTTAAAACGTTTGGATTTGAATCAAGAACTTTTTCAAGCGCTTTCCAGTTACCACAAAGATCAGGTATTAGAAGCTCAATAGTAGTTTCGGGAGATTTTTCTCTTATTTGATGAACACATTGAAAAAATTGAGATGCGCCACCATCCTCAAGATCGTCTCTATTAACTGATGTGATTACAACATGCTTAAGCTTCATTCTAAAAACAGCTTCGGCTAAACGATATGGTTCAGTAGGGTCTAAGTCTCTCTTAGATCTATCAAAATCAATATCGCAATATGGACATGCCCTAGTGCAACCAGGACCCATTATGAGGAAAGTTGCAGTTCCACTAGCAAAACATTCGCCGATATTTGGACAGCTTGCTTCTTGACATACGGTATTGAGATTTAAATCATTTAATAAATTTGCAGTATTACCAATTCGCTCAACTTGTGGAGCTTTGACCCTTAACCATTCAGGTTTTGAAATTAAACTATTAGGATTATTAGTCACATTAAATCTTCTTGACCTTTAATTTTATTTTACTAAAAACAAGGTGAATTAACTATTTATAATTTCAAATACAAAGCTCATTCAAAAGAAGTAAATAAATGAATTCAACTAATCCTTCTGCAATTTAGAAAATCTTAATTAAATTTACTCGTCACACAACGTTTTTGTTTCATTAACTAAAATTGAATCAGATTTCATAACATAATTTTTAATACAGATATCAGAACATACTAATCTTAAAGATACAGTACTGAAGTTTTTACCAGCAAGACTATTTTGTACTAAAAAGTGTTTTTTTAATTATTTTTTGATACAGTAAAAAATATATGTAATAAAACATTGACTTTTAAATTTAAAAGAAAACGTATTTTATTATCGGAAAAAAGTAAAAACTCTAAAGCAATAGGTTATGCTAGAGCTACTAATAACGAATATGAATATTTAGAAGAACAAATAAAAATTTTGAAGGAAGAAGGTTGCAGTTTAGTGTTCTCTGAATTTATAAGTTTAGATGAAGAAATCAAACCCCAACTCAATAAAGCTATAAATTCCTTATCAAAAGGCGATCAATTAATAATAACTCAGCTTGATCGAGCATTTAAAAATAAAAAAGAATGTTTGATAACAATAAATAAACTTATTAATAAGGATATTCAATTGCGAACTTTGACTGGTTTTTTTGCTGCTAATGAATCTTCTAATGCAAATTCTTCAATTTTTAAGATTTTATATGAATTAGATAATTTAGAAGACAAAAGTTTAGGTGAAAGAAAAAAAGAACAACTATTACGCAGAAAATTATCTGGAAATAATTTGGGAGGAAGGCCCAAAATAAGTCCTCTAAAAGAATCTTTAGTAATCAGATTGCGTAATGAAGGATATTCTTATCGATCAATCAGATCACAAACAGGAATTGCGTTGTCAACAATAAGAAGAGTAATTTTGGAAGGAGAACAAACATAAAATGAAGAGGAAAGAAATTGAAAATTTAATTAAAGAAAATTTTAAAGATACAGCGTTGCGTATTTATGAATTAGATAATGAAGATAGAAAAAGTTTATTAGCTGAATATAGAGAATGGATTATGAATGATTTAGAGTTTGAAGAAATAATGATGTTGCCTTATGAAGCATATACTGACATATTAGATTCTAATTTCTTAGAAGATTCAATTTAGTCCCTAAAAGTATATTTTTTATTAAATTCATATACTTCTTTTGATATTAATGGTAAGAAAGAAGAATCTTTAGAATATTTTTCACCATCACAAAAAACAACTAATAAAGTGTGTAGAGATTGACTATTAGTCCACCAAGCAGAATCATGTCTAACTTCTGACATTAAGCCTGCTTTACTCCAAAGATTAATACTTTCTGGTAAGCCTGCACCCAAAAAACCATCTATTTGATTAAGAGAATCGTTTTTAAGAACAACTTTATCTAAATTTCTTTTTAAAAAACTTCGCAAATTTAAATCATTTTTTTGATAATCAATATGAATCATAATTTCCTCCAAAACCCTTGCAGCCGAATCAGAATTCATGGCATTTCTATTTTTATTATTATTTCCATAAAATTCTTTTTCACGACCAAATGGTCCATCATCCCAGGTCTTTTGACAGCAATTTAAACCACTCAATTCCTCCCAATGTAAATCATGTAGCCAATCGTTTATTATACTTCTTTGATATTTCCAATTTTCCCAGGATTCGCCCTCAATGCAAGGTCCACTTGTTGTTCCAGTAAGTAAATCAATTAAGAAGCTTGTTGCATTATTACTTGAGAAAGATAACATTTTCCTTACAGCATAAATAATTTCATCCGATAATAATAAATTTCCTTTTTTAATCCAATAATATGTAGCAAGACCATAAACCAACTTGACTATGCTGGCAGGGTAAACCATTTTTTTATTATTTATGCCAGTACCAAAACCTTTAAATACACCTTTATTTACACTTTTATAATTAATCCAAGTTATGGCAATATCTTCACTTGAATAATCTTTATTATAAGAGCATACTCTCCCTAAAATATCATTTAAGGCTAGACCCATCTCTTCACTTAAATAGTAAAAGGACATTGTATGGAAAATGATAAAAATCCTATCTCACTATTTAAACAAACTAATTTTTCAAAAACTATTTGGTGGAAATTAAAAGTTAATATTTCGGGATATCAAAATGAAACAGAAGATAAATTAGTTACTGAAATATTTAAAAATAGAATTTTTAGGCTTATTTATCCAAATATTATTCAAAACAACCATAAATTTTCAAGAATACTAGTTCAACTATATGAAGATGGTTACGTGTGTTGGATAAATTTAGATGGATTAATTATTGAGAAATACGAATTCAAAAAAAATAAGAGTTTAGAAAATGAATATTTCTTTATAAAAGATAAAGTTAACTCAATTTTAAAATGGATCAAGGATCAATCTGAGTTAAATAATGAATATCTTTGGGGAGGTACATTAGGACCGAATTTTGATTGTTCTGGATTAATTCAGACTGCTTTTTTAAAGCATCAAATTTATATACCTCGAGACTCTTTTCAAATAAAAAGTTTTTGTAAGCACCTTTTTTATTACAAAGAATCGTATGCGGCTATACGACCTGGCGATCTTTTATTTTTTGGAAATGAAAAAAAATGTGATCATATTGGAATCTACAAAGGAGACGGATTTTATTACCATAGCTCTGGAAAAGATTTTGGCAGAAATGGAATAGGATTAGATACCCTAAAGAAGTCTAATGATAGAATCTCATTGCATTATGAATCTAAACTTATTTCCGCAGGAAGAGTAGTTAGAAATTATAGATGGGACCGCACTATACGTTAATTTATAAAGCTCACCCTAAAATTTTAAATTAAATTATTACTTATTCTTTTATTTAGAAATTAACCAGCAGTCCAAATATTTTTAATGATTGGCATTATGGTATCTAAGTGTAATGTCCCAACAAGTAACCAAGCAAAAACAGCTCCTCCACATCCTCCTAACCAAAATCCACTTGTAAAATCAGCCCAACCAGCTCTTGTAAATAAGTCCTTTGGCGGATTATTAACAGTCGCATCTGGAGGTTGAACATTAGGTGCTTTACCAGGTGCATTGTATAGAACAAAAAGTGCTGTCAAAATATGAACAGCTCCAATAGTAGCGAGAAGTCCAGCTGTTAGAGCAAATTCAGAATTTCTTAATGGGCCAGTCATGGTAAAAGGTCCGTATAGAAGATATCCAAAAGCTGCTCCAGTTTCTAAACCTCTAAAATTTGGGGAAATACCTTCTCTGTAAAAAGGTAAATTATTTATGAAGGCTTTTGTAAAATAACCACTATTAACTGGAGTAGCTAAATTACCGACACAAGGATCAGCAACTGTTTTTACTGCCCATTGTTCTGCTACGCCAATATCATTTGGTTGTACAGAAGTATCTATGTATTTCTCATCAAACTTAATAGAACTTGTTGATTCAGAGAATGATTTTTGAAAGTCGCTCATTTTTTTAATAGTTTAGTGTTTGATAATTTATTCAGTTGCTGTAATTAATCTTCCAATCAATACGATAAAAACAGCAGGCATTGCTATACCAATTAATGGAACAAAAATTGAGGGTAAAAGACTTGGTAAATCAGATGGCATAGTTCTTTAAACATCTTTAAACACTTTAGTATTTATCAGCGAAATAATGTTAATTTTATTACTGGATGATATAAAAATTATTAACTTTTTACATGTTAAATTTTTTCGCAATTTTACTTATTATTTTTATAGGAATATTACTTCTAGTTTTTAAAAAAAGAAGCTTTAAAAAGTTAATAAATCAACGCAATTTAAATACTATTAAATTAAAGAAAAATAAAAAAAGTAATAATAAATTTCTATCTAAAAAAAATAGTTATTTATACAATCACGAAGAAAAAAAGTACTCAGTATTTTATAAAAATTCTCAAAGAAATAAAATGATTAGTCTTTTTCAGGGTGATACAGAAAATAAGTTAAAGGCATTAAAAATTGCGGAAGAATTGGCTGATAAATCAACATTACCAATTTTACGAAAAGGCTTAAAAGATATTTCTCCTGAAGTCGTTGAAATTTCAGCTTTATTAATAAGACAGTTCAAGTAAACATTCAATTTTGCTTAGCACTGTTTATTGATCTAATTCTGTAAATTGGACGACTTTGACTTTCATGATATGTCCTAATTAAAAGTTCGCTCAATAATCCAAAGCTAAATAATTGAACTCCAGCAATTCCTAATATTAATGCAAACATCAGCAACGGACGATTTCCAATATCCTCACCCATTATTTTTAAAACTATCAAATAAGAACTTATCGCAAGGCTAAAGAAAATACTTATAATTCCAACAAAACCAAATCCATACATCGGTCTTGTTAAAAATTTAGTCATAAACCAAACAGTTAGTAAATCCATTAAAACTCTAAAAGTTCTATCAATTCCATATTTACTAGATCCATATTGCCTGCTCCTATGATTTACTTTAATTTCTTTGATTCTTGCACCTTCAATATTTGCTAAAACGGGCAAAAACCTGTGAAGTTCCCCATATAACTTTATATCTTCTATTATTTCTTTCTTAAAAGCTTTTAATGAGCAACCATAGTCATGCAACTTCAAACCTGTTACGTGAGCTATTAACTTATTCGCTATTTTTGATGGTATCTTTCTATTAATTAATTTATCTTTTCTATCAAACCTCCAACCACAAACCAAATCATAACCATTATTAATTTCTGAAATTAATAAAGGAATATCATTTGGATCATTCTGTAAATCACCATCCAAAGTAATAACAATATCGCCCTTAGAATTATCAAAGCCAGCTGACATTGCTGCAGTTTGACCATAATTTTTGCGAAGGGAAATTACTGACAATTCCTTAATTTTGAGAGTTAGTTGCTTTAATACTTCATGAGTATTATCTTTAGAACCATCATTTACAACAATCAATTCAAAATTAAATTTATTAGAAGACATCACATTTATAACTTCATCCAATAAAAGACCAATACTCTCGCTTTCATTGAAAACGGGGACGATAATAGAAATTAATTGTTTTATATCTGGCATTTATATTTAATAATAATTAAACAATTTTAACTTAATTTAGAACACTAAAATTAAACAAAAAAAATCACCACAAATGTGGTGATTTAAATTATTTAAGGGAAATTTAACCAAACTTACCTGAAGTAGATGCGATAACAAATGCCCCAAATGTAAGTATGTTTCCAATCGTGAAATGTGCTAGTCCAACTAATCTAGCTTGAACAATTGAAAGTGCAACTGGCTTATCTCTCCAGCCAACAAGGTTAGCAATTGGAGTACGCTGATGTGCCCAAACTAATGTTTCAATTAACTCTTGCCAGTAACCACGCCATGATATTAGGAACATGAAACCAGTAGCCCAAACTAAGTGACCGAATAGGAACATCCAAGCCCAAGGAGATAGAGAATTTACTCCAAATGGATTATATCCATTAATAAGTTGAGCAGAGTTTAACCAGAGATAATCTCTGAACCAACCCATTAGGTAAGTACCTGATTCGTTAAATTGTGCTACGTTACCCTGCCAAATTGCTAGGTGTTTCCAATGCCAGTAGAAAGTTACCCATGCTAGTAAATTTAATGCCCAGAACATAGCTAAGTACATAGCGTCCCAAGATGAACTATCACAAGTACCTCCGCGTCCGGGTCCATCGCAAGGGAAAGCATAACCTAAATCTTTTTTATCAGGAATTAATTTTGTTCCTCTAGCATCAAGTGCACCTTTGATAAGGATTAATGCAGTTGTATGAAGACCTAAAGCGATAGCATGGTGAACTAAGAAATCTGCTGGGCCGATAGGTAAGAAAGCACTTAATGCATCTTGTCTATTGATAAGATCCATCCAGTAATGATTACCTGGTAATGAATTAGCTGCGAGAGTTGCTGAACTTGTAGGATCGGATAATAAAGCGTTAAAGCCGTACATCATCTTACCTTGAGCAGCTTGAACAAATTGAGCAAATACTGGCTCGATTAGAATTTGCTTTTCAGGATTACCAAAAGCGACAACAACATCGTTATGAACATAAATTCCAAGAGTATGGAATCCAAGCAACATTGTTACCCAACTAAGGTGACTTATCAAAGCTTCCTTTGTTCCAAGCACTCTTGCTAGTACATTATCTTTATTTAATTCTGGATCGTAATCTCTAACAAAGAAAATAGCACCATGTGCAAAAGCACCAACCATCAAGAACATTGCTATGTACTGATGATGACTGTATAAAGCAGATTGTGTAGTGTAGTCTCTTGCAATGAAAGCATAAGAAGGAAGTGCACCCATATGTTGCGCCACTAGAGAAGTTGCTACACCAAGTGATGCTAATGCTAGTCCAAGTTGGAAATGTAATGAGTTATTTACGGTTTCATATATTCCATCGTGGTTAATTCCGAAACTACCTTTATGAGGGTCATTAGGGTGTCTTGTATTATGAGCTTCTGTAATTTCTTTAAGGCTATGTCCAATACCAAAAGTATTTCTATACATGTGACCAGCAATTACAAAAACTGTTCCAATCGCAATATGGTGATGAGCAATATCAGTAAGCCATAATGCCTCACTTTGAGGATGAAGACCACCTAAGAAAGTAAATATTGCTGTTCCAGCTCCTTCAGCTGTTCCAAATACTTGATCTAAAGAATCAGGATTTTGAGCGTAAGCTCCCCAATTTAAAGTAAAGAAAGGAGCTAAACCTGCAGGGTGTGGAAGCACTGTTAACCAGTTATCCCAACCTACATGCTGTCCTCTTGATTCAGGTATAGCAACATGAACCAAATGACCTGTCCAAGCGATACTACTAAAACCAAATAAGACAGCTAGATGATGATTTAATCTTGACTCGGCATTTTTAAACCAAGCTAGAGAGGGTCTGAATTTTGGCTGTAAGTGTAACCAACCTGCGAACAGAGTCCAACAAGCCAAAATACTCATGAATATTGAAGCTTGGAAGAGTTGCTCATTAGTTCTCATTCCAATTGTGTACCACCAATGGTAGAGACCTGAGTAAGCTATGTTTACTGGACCACTAGCTCCTGCTTGTGTCATTGCTTCTGTGATACCAGATCCAAAATGAGGATCCCAAATAGCATGAGCAATAGGACGAACATGAGTTGGATCAAGTACAAATTGCTCGAAGTTGCCTTGCCAAGCAATATGAAATAAGTTACCAGCTACCCAGAGGGCGATTATAGCGAGATGACCAAAATGTGTAGAGAAAAGCTTCTGATAAAGCTTTTCTTCGGTCATACCATCATGACTTTCAAAGTCGTGAGCGGTAGCTATTCCGTACCATATTCGTCGGGTTGTAGGGTCCTGAGCTAGACCCTGGTTAAATGATGGAAATTTTGTTGCCATTGTATTAAAAAGGTGAAGTTCAGGTAATTAGCCCAGCCCGAAAAGGCGAGCATGGAAGAAGGCCCATGTGGTAGCAATACCGCCGACAAGGAAGTGTGTTACACCTACTGCTCTACCCTGGGTGATAGATAAAGCTCTTGGTTGAATGGTTGGAGCAACTTTAAGTTTGTTATGTGCCCAAACAATTGATTCGAATAATTCTTGCCAATATCCCCTTCCACTAAAGAGGAACATTAAACTAAATGCCCATATGAAGTGAGCTCCTAAGAACATCAAACCGTACATGCTTATAGATTGGCCATAACTTGTTAATACTTGAGAAGCTTGCGCCCAAAGGAAGTCTCTTAACCAACCATTGATAGTAATGGAACTTTGTGCGAAGTTACCACCAGTCAGTCCCCAAACATCACTCTGCATTTTCCAAGAGAAGTGGAAAATTACTATTGATAAACAGTTATACATCCAGAAAAGGGCTAAGAACACGTGGTCCCATGAAGAAACTTGACATGTACCACCTCTTCCCGGGCCATCACAAGGGAATCTAAATCCTAAAGAAGCTTTATCAGGGATCAACCTTGAACTTCTTGCATAAAGTACTCCTTTGAGAAGTATCAAAACAGTTACGTGTATTTGGAAAGCATGAATATGATGAATCATTAAATCAGCTGTGCCTAATGGAATTGGAGATATAGCAACCTTTCCGCCCACTTCTACTAAACTTCCATTAAAAACTTCACTTAAAGCTTTGTGCGGTAATGCTTCTGCAGTACCTGCTAAAAGAGAAGTTCCAACAGCAGATGCTTGAATACTCTGTACCCATTGAGCAAAAATTGGCTGAAGTTGGATTGCAGAATCACTAAACATATCTTGAGGTCTACCCAAAGCCCTCATAGTGTCGTTATGAATGTAGAGTCCAAAGCTATGAAATCCTAACCACATACATACCCAGTTCAAGTGACTGATTAAGGCATCTCTTGCTTTTAGGATTCTGTCTAATACGTTATCAATATGTTTTGCTGGATCATAATCTCTAACCATTGCAATTCCAGCATGGGCGCCTGCACCTACTATGAATAATCCACCTATCCACATGTGATGAGTAAATAATCCAAGAACTGTCATGTAGTCAGTAGCTATATATGGATATGGAGGCATCGCATACATATGATGAGATACAAGTATGCTTATTGATCCAAGCATTGCTAAGTTTACTGCAAGCTGAGCGTGTCTACTTTCTGCCATGAACTCAAAAAGACCTTGATGACCTTTTGGAGCAGGAAATAATATTGGGTCTCCTTGCTGTGAATCTAATATTTCTTTCATACTATGACCAATACCGTAATTGGTTCTGTACATATGACCACCAATGATTGCTATTACACCAAATGCTAAGTGATGGTGTGAAACATCAGTCATCCATAAACTTCCTGTAACAGGGTTAAGTCCACCTTTGAAGGTAAGGAAATCTGAGAAAGCTAACCAGTTTAAACTAAAGAAATTACCTGTACCACTAGCTAATCCTGGAAATATCTGACCAATGATTTGTGGATCACAGAGTTGATGCGGCATAGGCATATCTGCAATTGTTGCTATTTCTTTACCATTGAGTACTAAAGGAGAGCCTGCATCAATTGCGTCTAAGAGTGCTGCAGTAGGGGCTCCGATATGGATACAATGTCCAGCCCATGCTAAAGATCCTAGTCCTACTAAACCAGCTATATGGTGGTTAAGCATAGACTCAATATCCTGGAACCACTCCATTTTTGGAGCTGCTTTGTGATAATGAAAAATTCCGGCATGAAGCATAAGTGCAGCCATTACTACAGCACCTATTGCTAATGCCATAAGTTCACTTTCATTAGTAATTCCCCATGCTCGCCACATATGGAATATTCCAGAACTGATTTGAATACCGTTGTAGTTAGCACCAAGATCAGCATTAAGCATTTCTTGACCAACAATTGCCCATACTTGCTGAGCTCCTGGTTTGACATGAGTTGGATCAGCTAACCAACCTGAATAATTAGAAAATCTTGCTCCATGGAAAAAGGCAGCACTCATCCATATAAAAATGACTGCAAGATGTCCAAAATGAGCTGAAAAGATTTTTCTTGTTGCTTCTTCAGCATCGCCTGTATGCACATCAAAATCATGTGCGTCAGCATGCAAATTCCAGATCCAAGTAGTAGTTTTTGGACCTTTAGATAATTTACTTGACCAGAAACCTGGCTTATCTAATTTGGCAAAATCAATAGGTCTTGGGTCAGCCTTAACAGGATCCTCCAAAACTTTTTTGTTTTTTTCTCCACTTTCTGGTGGGCTGATGGTCATCTAGCACCTCGAAAATAATTGACATTAAAGCCGATTGATCGGATCTTGAACTTACTTTTAATGATAATGTTCAAGAAAACGAATCCCTCGGAACTTTAGATATTCGTTTCAAAAATAATAAGGCAAAGATTCTTTCGTTATGCATTAACGTAACAAATGTTCTAATGATTGTTACTATATGAATATTTTGTTAAATTCTAGTCTATGACTAAATTGTAAGTATTTTTACTCAAATTTTATATAAATTTCTTAAATTTTTTTTTATATTTCAAAGAAAATTTTTTAATTCCAGCGACAGGATATAATTTCAACGTTACTATCAATAGTTTCTGATTTGAAAGGAATTGCTATAGGTCTATCTAATAATTCAAAAGAAATTTTAAAAAGACTTAAAAAAACGGAATTTGTCAAAGACATATATGTAGCAAGTTCTTCTAAAGATGATGGCAAGGAAAGTGAACTTATTCAAGTACAAAAACCAAGAGAAATCTTACATAAAAAATGGCCCGAGATAGATTTAATAATTTTTGTAGGCTCAATTGCTGCATCAATACGCATAATAAATTCTTTTTTAACCTGTAAAGATCAAGATCCAGGTGTAATCGTTATAGATAACAAATGTTCCAAGATAGTTCCTTTAATTGGCTTACATCAGTCAAATGCGCAAAATATTGCATGTCAAATTGCTAGTTTACTTGGTGGCGAAATAATAGAAACTAATAATTCCAATGATCAAAGCTTCTTAAATCTTGATGCATTTGGGAATCAATGGGGTTGGAAAAGATCTGGCAAAACAAAAGATTGGTCAAAACTAGTAATTAAACAAGCTAAGAACGAAAAAATATTTTGCAAACAATTATCTGGTAATAGCTTATGGAAAACCTCAGAATCCGGGGAGATTATTAATCAAATTAAAAAAACAGAAACTGAAAAACTGGATGCAACTTTTCATGTGAGTATCTTCGACAATCATAAAATAACTTGGCACCCGCCCGTATTATGGATTGGAATTGGTTGTGAGAGAAATACCAGCAAAGAATTCATAGCAAATTCTTTAAATAATTTATTGGAGTCAAGAAATTTATCCCAGCATTCAATTGCAGGATTTGCAACTGTTGATATTAAAAAAGATGAGAAAGGAATTTTAGAACTTGTTCAAGAAAAAAACCTGATATGCAAGTTTTTTTCTAAAGAAGATCTTTCAAAAATAATTATTCCAAATCCTTCCATTATTGTAGAAATGGCAATTGGCACCCCTTCTGTAGCGGAAGCTTCTTGCTTACTGGCAGCAGGAGAAGGATCAAAATTGCTGGAAGAAAAAAGAATTTTTAAAAATCAATCTGGTGCAGTAACTATCGCTGTAGCAGAATCAAAAAATCAATATAATCCAACCCATGGCGAAATACATATTATTGGAAGTGGGCCTGGTGATATCTCCTTCCTAACCAATGATGCAAAAAAAGCACTTTCAAGATGTACTGTGTGGATTGGATACAAGATGTATTTAGATTTGATTAAGCCTTTAAAAATGAGTGACCAAGTTTTAGTTGAAAGTAAACTTACTCAGGAAAAGGAAAGATGCATTAAAGCAATTAAACTGGCTGAAGAAGGAATAAAAGTAGCTTTAATTTCGTCAGGTGAATCTGGATTCTATGGAATGGCTGGTTTACTTTTGGAGTTAATTCAAAAAATCAAAAAAGAAGATAGACCTTACTTTGAAGTACATCCTGGTATAAGTAGTTTACAATTAGCGGCTGCTCTAAGTGGAGCACCATTAATGAATGACTTTTGTTCAATAAGTTTAAGTGATAAGTTAACTCCATGGTCGTTAATAGAAAAAAGAATTAAAGGAGCTCTTCTTGGTGACTTCGTTATAGCTTTATTTAATCCTCAATCGATTGAAAGAAATTGGCAGCTAAAAAGTGTAATTGATCAATGTTTAAAATCTAGGCCAGATAATACGCCCGTTTTAATAGCTAGACAAGTAGGTAGAGAAAATCAATCGAAAAGATTTTTTACTTTAAACAATATCCCTATTCAAGAAATAGATATGTTATCGATAATAATTATTGGGAATTCTCAAACCACATTAAGAGACGAAATATTTATTACCCCTAGAGGATATTTACAAAATAAATTTAGACAATAAATAAATTATCCATAGAATTTTTTTTCTTTGCTTTTTTTTAATAAGAATATTAATCTTTTATAAAGGGCTAAAAAAAATTCATTGAAAAATATTGGATTAATTTTATTTGACATTGATGGTGTAATACGCAGCGTAGAGCATAGTTACAGACTTGCACTAAAAAAAACAGTTTATAAGTTTTCCGGATGGGAGCCTAGTTATATTGATATTGATAATGCCAAAAATGAAGGGGTCTGGAATAATGACTGGGATTTAAGTTTAGAATTTATAAAAAGATTTAAAAAAAAAGGGAACTTAAACCTTGAAATACCTCCAAGAGAGGAAATAATTAAATGTTTTGAAGAATTTTACTTTGGAGGAGATCCAAGCAAAGATAGCAAATATTGGTCTGGATTCATAACAAATGAGGAGTTATTAGTTGATAAAAAGTTTTTTGATTTATTAAAAAGCCATGGAATAATTTGGGGTTTTGTAAGTGGTGCAGAGTCTGCCTCTGCAAAATTTGTTTTAGAAAAAAGACTTGGACTAAAATCACCTCCATTAATTGCTATGGGAGATGCGCCGGATAAGCCTGATCCTAAAGGTTTTATTAACTTATCGAAACAAATTCTTGGAAATAAACTTGGCTCATCAAATATTCCCATTGGATATGTAGGAGATACTATTGCAGATATAAATACAGTTGTAAACGCTAAAAAAGAAATCCCATCTCAGAAATTCATCAGTTTTGGAATAGCACCTCCTCATTTACATTCAAAGTCTCGATTAAAAGAACGTAATACATACGAAAAAAATCTACAAGATGCAGGTGCTGACTTAATTTTAAATTCTATTAATGATCTAAAATACGTTAATTTTGACCTATTTTAAAAAAATATAACTTAAAAAATATTTCTTAATTAAGTAAGGAGAGGTAATCACTAGAAAGGGAACTCTTAAAAAACCCAGATGAACTAATACGAACTAAGGTGAGCCCAGATGAAGGTAATTTATCCACCAAATTAACTACAAGTTTGTTGACTTCATATTAAACTAATCCGAATCTTTAAGGAATTTTTATTGATGAAGGCTCGCTAAATCATTCGATAGGTTACTTTTTAGATTTCATTTTAAGATTAAGGTTTTTGGCGATTTCATCAGTAATAATCTTGTGACCTAATGAGTTCCAGTGACCATCATTTGAAAATTCAAACCTTTGATTATTAATTTTATAGTGCTCGGCAAAAACTGATTTCATGTCAATAACAGTAAAACCATAATCCATTGCTTTTTTTATAAAATAATTACGTTGCTTCTTAAAATATTCACTCTCAAGCATATTTTTACTATAAATAGAACTTCTATCTGCATCAACTACAAAAATTGTATTCCTTCTTGTAAGAGGTGTATTTCGTATTTTTTCTACTTCAGACAAGAATATATCTGATGCTTTGTAAGAATATTCAAATCTACTGGTATCTCCAGATTCGCCTGAATCTATAATGTTTGCATTGAAATTTTTAATTTGCTCGCATGGAAAATCAGCAAGCATACAAAATGGGTAGGTATATGCCAATGTTGATATGTTGAGATTACTTGCCAAATATCTTGAAAGAGCAGAATATTTTAGTATTAATTTTCTAATCTTCACTTTAATTGAGGAATAACGATTTATGAAAACAATTTCATCAAGACCGTAATCAGGTTTTAGTTTAAATCGTCCACCATACTGAACCTTCGATTTTCCAAGAATAGATTCATCAAAATCGTTAGAAATAATAGAGAAAATATATATAGATTCGGGATTTGTAATATGATTATGAGCGAACATTTTTGAAATTAGATACTGACTTAAAGGATTGCCTGCAGTACCAATAGCAGTTGATTTTATAATCTTTTTGTTTTCGCTAACGTAATTATTAAGACGTCCATGATATGTTTCTGCATTTCGAACCTGCAATGCTTGAACGTATGAGTCCCCAATCGAAACGATCGGGATTATGTTTGATCTGTTTCCTACAACTTCTCTGAAGTCTACATCTGTGTATTGTCCAATATCGTTTGCTCTCTTAAAAGTTTTAATTGGAAAGGGTGGGAATTTCCCCTTTGTATAAATACCCTGATACTTAGCATTTGCCTGGAAAAGACAATCTTGATCGACTTCTGAAAAAGATGCAAGAGGAGACTTACACCTAAGTGGTAATTTTTGAGAAAAAATATCAGATGCGGGCAAAAATCTAGCAAAAATTTCTAGTAATGCAAATGCGAAAGTAAATCCTAAAGAAATAGCAACTCCCTTTAATAAATAATTTGGGGTTTTACGAAACATACTTTCTAGAAAATCATGTATTTGAAAAGTGCAATAAATGCACCCTAATAAAGGAAACAAATAATCCCATGAAGACAATCTTAATAATCAAAGTTACTAACAAGTACTTTTTACGAAGTTTCATAAATACCAAATGTCTATAACCATATCGAGAAATGCCTTCAAATTTAAAAGATACGATTTAGGACTATGAAGAGATCTTGTCGATTTTCTCTGTAAATCTTCTAACCGTTCTTCAAAATAGAGCAACAGCTCTGACATTAACAAAAAGATAGTCTTTGGTTGTTAAATATTAGAACTCATTAAATTATGAGGGAGATTTTAAATTATTAACCTTGATTTTACCAACCAATTTACCCAACACTTGGTTGGCGGAATATTGAACTTATGCAAACCTGCAAGTACCTGAAATTATGATATTTTTAGTTGTATCGATAAATCTGAATCTTAAGAAAATTCTTATAAAATTCCACAAACAGAATTAATACTAAGAGGGAGTAAATCGAATAAATCTAAGAGAGTAGGTATAGGAAGGGATGACACTGTTTTTTCTGAAAAATATTTCATTTCATCCCTTATTTCATCCCCTAACTCTTAGACACCTCAAGGCACAATATGAATATACTTGATTCCTTAAATTATAGACTAACCTTCCAATACCTAAATTCTGAAACTATATGACGCTTCCTGACACGAAAATACACGGAGAGGGAGGGATTCGAACCCTCGACAAAAGTTGCCTCCTGTAACTCCTTAGCAGGGAGCCGCTTTCAACCACTCAGCCACCTCTCCAGTTCTTATACATTATCAATTTTTATGCAAACATTCAAAATTTTTTATTTAATCGAAATGTCTAATCTACTTGAACTTTCGGTAATCTATTTTTAAAAGAGCAAAGAATTTCCCATGGGATAGTATTAGATTTTCTTGCCCATTCAAGAGGAGAAATTGTTTTATCTCCATCAGATCCAAGTAATACCATGGTACTACCAACTTTAATTTCATTAGAATCTGTTATGTCTACCATCATTTGGTCCATAGTTATAGATCCAACTTGAGGATAAAATTTATTATTATGGATTACGTTAATCTTGCCTGACAAATTTCTTGGTACACCATCTGCATAACCAATACTTAATACAGCTAACCTAGTTTTTCTATGACTTACAAATTTGCCTCCATAACTTACACCTACACCTTTATCAATAGTTCTTATAAAAGCTACTTTGACCTTCAAAGATAAAGCTGGCCTAAGTAATAAATTTTTATCTATTTTTGTTAGAGGACTGTATCCGTACATAGAAAGCCCAACGCGTACCATGTGAAAATGAAAATCTTTGCTAAGAAGCATTCCCGCAGAATTAGCCAAATGAATCTTAATTTCATTACTTCTATCAAGATTAATTTGCTTTAATAATTCATTAAACTTTAGTCTTTGTAATTGTGTAATACTATCGGAATATAGTGCGTTATCTGCATCTGCAGACGATAAATGACTATATATTCCTTCTATCGAAATGTTCTCAAAAGATTTTATTTTTTCAAATTGCTGAACAAATTTATTAGATTCAAATCCTAATCTTGACATTCCAGTATCAACCTTAAGATGTAAAGCGAATTTCAACCCAAAGTGCTTCCCAATATTATTGCAAACTAAACACTCTCTTATACTACTTATAGTTGGCATAAGATCATTTTTGAAGGATATTATTAAATCTCTTTTTGTATATAGATTTCCCAGAATAAGAATTGGTTTTTTAACTCCAAAAGAACGTAACTTAATCCCTTCTTTTAAAGTTGCAACGCCTAATTCCGAAGCTCCGCCTCTAATAGCGTAGTCAGATACTACTTTTGCATCATGTCCATATCCATCAGCTTTGACAACCGCCATAAATTGACAATTTTTACTTAGTTTTGTTCTTAATTGCCTTACATTTGCCTCTAATGCTTTGCCTTTAACTTCTATCCATGCCCTTTGTTTTGGATCTATATTTTGTTTAAAAATTGAATATTTATCAAAATTAAATTCCTGATTAGTTTGCCGAATTTGCATTAACGTTGCACAATTATATGCGCTTATTGAAATATACAGTTAGCATGACATGTAAATTGAATTTTGGCATGGGCCAGACTCTAGTTTTAAATGCATCTTATGAACCTTTAAACATCACTTCTTGGCGAAGAGCTGTCATTTTGATGATCAAAGGTAAGGCAGAAAGCTTAGAGGAAGATCAATCATATTCAATTCATTGTGGCAGAAAATTGCCGACAGTTATAAGACTTCGTTACTACGTGAAGGTCCCTTTTAGAGAGGTTTCTTTAACAAGAAAAAATATTCTTCTAAGAGATAATAATGCTTGCCAGTACTGTAACCATAGAGGTAGTGACCTATCAATAGATCATGTTTTACCGAGAAGTAGAGGTGGGACAGATAACTGGGAAAATGTTACTACAGCATGTCTCAGATGCAATGTACTAAAAGGTAACCGAACCCCAGAAGAGGCAAATATGCCTTTAAAACGCAAGCCTTATCGTCCACTTAGTAATCTCAATTTTGAGGCCACAAGACAAATTGACTCTGGCAGACATAAAGAATGGAGTAAATACGTAATAGGAATTGCAATCTAATAAAAATAAAATCTTAATTTACACCATTATTAAAATCCTCCATCATTCTTTTTTGTTCTTGTGCTATGCATGCATCAATCACTTCATCCAATTGACCAGCAAGAATTGGTTCTAATGAAAAATTGGAACCTAATCTATGATCAGTTGTCCTATTATCTTTAAAATTATAAGTTCTAATTTTTTCACTCCTATCACCTGTTCCAACCTGGGAAAGCCTTTGAGATCTTTCTTTTGCATTAGCTTCTTTTAATTGAATTTCGTATAATTTAGCTCTTAAAATTTCCATCGCTCGTTCGCGATTTTGCAATTGTGATCTCTCTTGAGTACAAAAAACTCTTATTCCTGTAGGCTTATGAAGAAGATCAATAGCTGTCTCTACCTTATTAACATTTTGTCCCCCTGCACCTCCTGATCTTGCCGTACCAACCTCTAGATCAGTTGGATCAATCTTAACTTCAACGGGATCAGCCTCAGGCATCACGGCCACTGTGGCAGTAGAGGTGTGCACTCTACCTTGAGATTCAGTAGCTGGAACCCTTTGAACTCTATGCACACCAGCCTCAAATTTAAGTTGACTATAAACAGAATCTCCCTTAACGGATATAACTAACTCCTTGAATCCTCCCATGTCTGATTCGGAAGCACTAACAGGTTTTACAGACCATCCAATTTTTTGTCCATACCTCTCATACATTCTTGCTAAATCACCCGCCCAGATACAAGCCTCGTTACCTCCTGCACCGGCTCTGATTTCTAACATTACACTTCTCTCATCTCTTGGATCTTTTGGTAATAAGGCGATTGTGGTTTTTTGAATCAGTTCATTCTTACATTCCTCTAGAGTTATTAACTCCTCATTAATCAAAGATTCCATTTCTTTATCATTTCTATTCTCTCTGAGAAGATTTTTTGAATCTTCGATTTCTTTATCAGTATCAAGCAACTTATTAAAATCAATCACTAAAGGTTCCAACTTTGACCTTTCTCTTGCAATTGATTCTAATTTTTTTGGATCATTAGCGATATCAGGATCTGCAAGCTGCACTTCCAAATTTTCAAAACTTTCTGAAGCAGTTTTCAACCTTGCAATTAATGTTGAGTATTCCAATTGAAATTATGCTTAATTTTTGAAAATTCTATTTTTTAGAATCTTTTTCTTCTTTTTGCTCTTCTGATGTAGCCGAATTAGCTGAACCCATTCCATATTTTTTCATAAACCTATCAACCCTACCTTCTGTATCAAGAATCTTTTGTGTTCCAGTAAAGAAAGGATGATTACCACTCCATACATCAACATGTAATTCCGGCTGCGTGGAGCCAGTCGTCATTACAACTTCTCCATTACAAATAACTTTTGCATCTGGATACCATTTTGGGTGTATTTCTGATTTTGGCATGATTTAAATTCCTTTAACGTTTAGAGAATTGAGGAGCTTTTCTTGCTTTTTTAAGACCATATTTTCTTCGTTCCTTCGCTCTAGGATCTCTACTGAGATGACCTTCAGTTTTTAGCGGTTTCCTATTGTCAGGAGATAATTCGCAAAGTGCTCTTGCTGCTCCTTGCTTGATAGCATCTGCTTGACCTGTCAATCCACCACCAAATACATTTACAAGAATATCATAAGAATTCTCAAGGCCTAGTGTTTGCAAAGGTGCTTTTATTGAATTTAAGTGCAGAGGATTAAAGTTTAAATAATCATCACCAGAACGACCATTAATTTTTATTAGTCCATTTCCTGGAATCAAGCGAACTCTGGCTACTGAAGTTTTTCTTCTTCCAGTTCCCCAATACACAGCTTTGTTTTTTATTTGACTATTCATTTTGATAAATTAACTATTTAATGATACAGGATTCTGAGCAGCATGAGGATGATCAGCACCTTTATAAACTTTTAGTTTTTTAAATTGCTGTCTTCCTAAAGAGTTATGTGGCAGCATACCCTTAACAGCTTGCTCGATGATTCTTTCAGGAATTCTTTCTTGTAGAGACTCAAATTTTTCAGTTTTCATTCCTCCTGGTCTTCCAGAATGTCTCCTATACAACTTTTGCGATGCTTTTTTTCCTGTTACCTCAACTTTTTCGGCATTTACTACAATTACAAAATCTCCTGTATCTAGATGAGGTGTAAATGTTGGTTTATTCTTACCTCTCAATACAGTTGCAATTTCTGTAGCAAGTCTCCCAAGTGTCTTATCTTTTGCGTCAACTAAAAACCAATTTCTTTCAATGGTTTCTAAAGATGGAGTAATTGTTTTATTCATTTACCAAATTTATGCAAATAAATTTAAAGTTAGTTCTAAATTCTACCTTATTAGAGGAATATTCAACAACAGTTTTAATTCATTTCACAAAAAATTAGCTAAATTGAACTTCACTCAAGAAAAACCCTTAATTAAGAATACAGGGAAAAAATCATTGTTATTAATATTTTTAAAAACATTTTTTTCATAAACAGCATTTACAAAACATAACCCCTTAGCTGGAGCAGATTCTTTAACATCATTTTTCTTTTTGTTTACCCATCTATCAGTAAAAATTTCTGGCGATAATTTTTTTTCTCCAACTAAAACAAGTTGACCAATAATTAAACGCACCATTCCATATAAAAAACCGGTAGCTTTAATATCAATTAAAATTAAATCCTCTACTCTTGTTATATCAATATTTTTTATTTTTGTAATAGAGTTTTTTCTATTACTACCACTTTTCTGAAAAGCAAAAAAATCATGTTCTCCTTCCATTGTTTTGGATGCACTTAACATTAAAACTTCATCCAATACTTTTTGATATCTATGCCATGACCAATTATTGATGAACAAATTAGGGAATTTACTATTATTAATGACATATCGATAATGTCTATACATTGCTGAATAGCATGCATGCCAACTATCTTTAACCTCAACTGATTCCAAGATCCTAATTGTTGAGGGTAAAATACTATTTAAGAGATCCGAATAATTATTTCCTGGAATAACACAATCAGCATCAAAGTGTACTACTTGGCCTGATGCATGAACCCCAGCATCAGTCCTTCCTGCTGCAAAAGTCTTTACTTTGTGATTTGTAATCTTTACGAGAGCTCTATCTAAAATTTCTTGAACAGTAGTTGCATTTTTTTGTTTTTGCCAACCTGAATAATGAGACCCATCGTATTGGACTAATAAAGCTACCCTTTTCAAAAGATTTTTTTTGTTAAAGCCCTTTTATTTTCTAACTTAAACAAGCTCGATTATGGCCATCTGAGCGTTATCACCTTTTCTAGATACAGTTCTTACTATGCGAGTATAACCACCATTTCTGTCCCCATATCTTTCCTTTGCTTTTTCAAATAATGAATGAACTAATTTTTTATCATAAATATATCCAATAGCCCTTCTCCTAGAAGCCAAACTTCCATCTTTGGCGAGTGAAATCATTCTTTCAGCTTCATTTCTTAAAGCTTTTGCCCTAGCTTTTGTTGTTGTTACCCTACCTTCCCTAATTAATTGTGTAGTTAAACCTCTTAGAAGTGCTTTCCTCTGGTCAGCAGGTTTACTTAGTAATGGAATTCTAAGTTGGTGTCTCATAATCTTAAAAATTGTTAAACAGATGTTCTGCTTTGTGGGATAGAAATGCCTATGCGCTCGAGAGCTTCAATAACCTCATCTGCAGATTTAGAGCCAAAGTTCTTAATTTCAAGAAGATCTTCATAGCTGAAGCCCATTAAATCTGAAACTGAGTTAACTTGCGCCCGTTTCAAACAATTATATGCTCTAACGGACAAGTTTAGTTCCTCGAGAGGAATTTGAGCTTCAGGAGATGGTTCAGGTTCCTCAGGGATTTCCTCAACCATTGTGACAGTAGCAAGAGGCTGAAAGAGTTCTATTAACTGATTTGCAGCTTCAGCAATAGCATCATCAGGACTTGTTGAACCATCTGTTACTACTTCCATCTTTAATCTTTCTCTACCAGTTCCACCTTCTGCTACGGCGGTTTCGTCAATTGAAAAATTCACTCTCTTAACTGGCATAAATACTGCATCTATTTGAAGTAAATCAATAGCTGTTGTTTCATCATTCTTACGATCAACGGGTCTATATCCAACACCTCTTTCAACATGGATTTCCAACTCTAAATTATGACCCTCCTGGATAGTCGCAATAGGTTTTTCGCCATCAACAATTTCAACTTGAGAGGAGAATTGAATATCATTCGCCTTCACCTCCATTGGACCATTAGCTACTAACCTGCCGATTTCGAGATCTGGATTAGAACTATTAATTGATAGTTGCTTACAATTGAGAAGTATATCTAAAACATCTTCTCTAACTCCAGGAATAGTTGCGTATTCGTGGTTAATTCCTGCTATTCTCACTGCAGTCACTGCACTTCCCTCAAGTCCTCCCATAAGGACTCGCCTAAGAGAATTACCCAAAGTTGTAGCTTGTCCCCTTTCTAAGGGGCCAATTAAAAAAGTTCCTGTTTGGGAGCGATCATCAGCTACTTGATGGTCGATTCTGTCAATCTGGTATTGCAACACGGAAAAAATAGGGTTAAAAGTTTTGTGAGGTTAACGAATGGTTAAGAACTAAACGCGTCTTCGTTTAGGTCTTCTACATCCATTATGAGGTAAAGGAGTTACATCTCTTATTAGAGTTATTTCCAAACCGGCCACTTGTAAAGCTCTTATGGCCGTTTCCCTACCTGAACCAGGACCTCTAACTAATACTTCTATTTGCCTCATTCCTTGGTCAAGCGCTCTCCTCGCTGCAGCTTCAGCAGCTGTTTGCGCGGCAAATGGCGTGCCTTTCCTAGCGCCTTTAAATCCACTAGCTCCTGCAGAGGACCAAGAAATAACATGGCCCGAAGTATCAGTAATTGAGACGATAGTGTTATTAAATGTGCTTTGAATATGCACCACACCATTAGGGACATTACGTTTAGATTTTTTAGAACCTGTTTTTTTTGCTGTAGCTGGCATAATGTTTTGATTTAATAATACTGGAATTTGTAAATATATTTAAATAATTATTTTTTTCTTCCAGCAACTGTTTTTCTTGAACCACGTCTTGTTCTGGCATTAGTTCTAGTTCTTTGGCCTCTTACTGGAAGACTCATTCTATGCCTTCTACCTCGAACACACCCAATATCCTGTAGACGTTTTAAGGCCATTCCCTCTTTTCTTCTCAAATCTCCTTCTAAAGTAAAATCTTCTGTAGCAACTCTAAGTTTTTGCACATCTGAATCTGAAAGATCTTTGACACGAATATCAGGGTTTACACCCGTATTAGCCAAAATAAGCTTTGATCTAGTCAGACCAATTCCATAGACGTACGTAAGTGCAATTTCAACTCGCTTTTCGCGAGGTATGTCAATTCCTGCTATCCTTGCCACGTGTTTTGAGTAAGTAAAAGTTTGAATAAAAGGGTTTAAATTTAACCCTGACGTTGTTTATTGCGAGGTCTTTTCTTGTTAATAACATAGATTTTACCTCTTCTCCTCACGATCTGATCGTCAGGACTGATTTTTTTGACTGAAGATCTGACCTTCATAAGGTTTTCTAATTAAACGTTAATACTATATTCTACATCATCATCAAGCCATTTTTTGTTTGATATCAGAGTAAATGGTATTTAAATCTCTATCAGCATCAATATATTCTAACAGTGAGAGATCCTTAAAATATTGAATTAATGGTTCTGTAGTTTTTTTATAAATGTCAACTCTTGTTCTAATTGTCTCTTCCGTATCATCTTTTCTGCCTCTTAAAAGCAAACGCTTAATTAGTACTTCTTCTGGAATATCTAAATAAAAAACTAATTCCAAAGGTTGATTTATTTCATTCAAAACTTCATTCAATGAATTTACTTGAGATAAATTTCTTGGGTAACCATCTAGAATCCAACCACTATTATCCTTGACTAAATTTTGTCTTACTATCTTTAATACAAGTTCATCACTGACAAGTTCCCCTCGATTCATAATATCTTTTACTTCAATACCAAGGGTAGAATTAATTTCGATTTCTTTTCTTAATAATTCACCAGTAGAAAGGTGTAAATAAGAATTTGTTTGACTTAATAATTTCGCTTGAGTCCCTTTCCCCGCTCCAGGAGCTCCTAAAAATAGTAGATGTTTTTTCATTAATTATTAATTAGTCCCTCATACCTTTGAGAAATAACATATGTTTGAATTTGCTTAGCAGTATCAATAGCAACACCTACAAGAATAAGTAATGAAGTTGCGCCTAAGCCTTGAAAAGTCTGCACATTTGTTGCTCTTTCTACTGCAGCGGGAATTATAGCTACTGAACCCAGAAATAATCCTCCTAATAACGTTAGCCTATTTTGGATACCTGATAAGTAAGTTGCTGTGTTAGTTCCTGGTCTAACTCCTGGTATCGCTACTCCACCTTTCTTTAAATTTGAAGCTACATCAATTGGGTTAATTGTAAGAGATGCATAAAAATAAGAGAATCCCAAAATTAAGGAAAAGAATGTAAGAGCATAAGGCCATGGATTAGAAGATCCGGGATTCAAACTACTCGCTAATTTAATTAAGACTGGATTACCCGTTACATTTGCAATAGTTATAGGTAAAAAAATTAAAGCAGACGCAAATATGATAGGCATTACTCCTCCTGCATTCAATTTTAAGGGTAAATAACTTTGTCTTGCAGGTAGTAATGTTGAACTTCCTATTTGTCTTTTTGCACTCACAATAGGAATGCGCCTTGCTCCCTCTTGGACAAAAATAATTCCAACAATTGTTAGTAAAAATACTCCGAGTAGAACTGCTATACCTAAAACATCTCCTCTATCACCTGTTTGAGCTTTTTCAATGGTTGAACTTAAAGCTTTTGGTAAAGTCGAGACAATATTCAAAAAAATAACCAGTGAAGCTCCTTGACCTATCCCTTTCTCGGTAATAATTTCGCTAAACCACATAACTAACATTGAGCCTGTAACTAAGGCGATAGAGGTTTGCAAAACAAATGTAGTTTCACTTATCCCAGGAATAGAATATTGTCTAAGAATTAAAGAAAATATTATACTCTGCAAAAACCCCCATCCCAAGGAAACATATCTTGTTATTTGAGCAATTTTTCTTCTGCCAGCTTCCCCCTCATTTTTTTGTAAATCTTCAAGAATAGGCAATGAAGCTGTAAGAAGTTGAATAATAATTGATGCATTGATAAAGGGAAGTATACCCAATGCGAAAATCCCTAGGGTTGAAATACCCCCACCAGTAAAAATATCTAAAAAGCCTATTAATTGACCACCTTGATCAATAAAACTTTTAAACGCAACTCTATCAATACCAGGCATAGGTATATAGATACCGAGTCTTACTAAAAGTAGAAGACCCAAAGTTGTTAATACTCTACTCCTTAGTTCCTTATTTAAAAATAATTGAGAAAGTATTTCAGAAGCGCTAGGATTTCTACTTTTTTTAACGAACATTTTGAAGTTTAACTAAATTTTTATTAAATTTATTTATTATTTATAAGTTCGCAAGATCCGCCTGCATCCTCAATTTTTTGTTTAGCAACTTTTGTGAATGCATGAGCCTGAACCTTCAACTTTACATTAACTTCTCCATTACCAAGAATTTTTAAAGGAAATTTTGGCTTAAAGATCAATCCTTTCTTAACCAATGAATCTAAGTTAACTATATCGTTATCCTTAAAATCAGTTAATTTATTTAAATTTATTGTGGAAAAGTTCTTTTGATTAATAATTTCAAAATGTTTTAATTTTGGAACTCTTCTATACAAAGGCATTTGTCCACCTTCAAAACCTGGACGTGTCGGTCTTCCAGAACGAGACTTTTGTCCTCTCATCCCAAAACCACATGATGCACCTTGTCCAGCCGCAATACCTCTACCCTTTCTTAATTTTTTCTTCCTCGAACCAGTGTTTGATTTAAGTGTATTTAGTGTTGAAGTCATAATTTTCAAGAGTAGAGCTGTTCAAGTGAGATTCCTCTCTCCCTTGAGGCAGATTTGTGTGTTCTTAATTGAGCAAGAGCTACCATAGCAGCTCTTGCATTATTTAAAGGGGTTTTACTACCTAATCTCTTAGCTAAGACATTTTTTATGCCCGCTAATTCTAAAACCGTTCTAATTGAACCACCAGCAATTACACCTGTACCAGGAGCAGCTGGTCTAATAAGTACATTAGCAGCACCATCTCTACCTTTAGATAAAGTTGGTATTGAATTGTTTGGAGTTAAGGGAACCCTAACAAGGTTCTTTTTACCATCTGAAACCCCCTTTCTCACCGCACCAATGACATCTCCCGCCTTACCAACTCCAACTCCAACTTGACCTTTCTCATTACCTACAACAACAATTGCTCTAAAACTCATTTTTTTTCCACCTTTAACAGTTTTAGAAACACGTCTTATTTGAACGACTCTTTCTTGCCAATCAGAATCTCTCTCTAGATTTTTTGAATCACCTCTTCTGTTTCTTTTTCGATCATTACGATTATTCTTTTTTTGTTCTACGGGCGTAGCTCCAGGAACATTATCGTTCTTGGATTGAATTTCTTGTTTTGTAGGAGTGTCAGTCATAGTAAAAAAAATAAGAGTTAGAATTCTAGGCCAGCTTCACGAGCAGCATCTGCAAGTGCCTTTACTCTACCGTGATATAAATTACCTCCACGGTCAAAAATTACTTGCTTAATACCTTTTTTTATCGCTCTCTTTGCTAATAATTTTCCAACAATGGAAGATGAATTACAATCAGAGGGTAATTTCTCAGATTTTTCTCTTAATTCTTTATCAACAGTTGAAGCTGAGCAAATAGTTGTTTGAGCGCTATCATCTATAACCTGAGCATAAATATGGTTATTAGAGCGAAAAACAGACAATCTTGGACGAGTTGCATCTCCAATTAAGAATCTTCTTAATCTTCTATGTCTTTTTTGAGTTTGTAATTTCCTGGAAAGTTTGGTCATTTTTTTAATTGGAATTATTTTTTGCCAGATTTACCAGCTTTTCTGAGAATTCTCTCATCATGATATTTAATTCCTTTACCTTTATATGGTTCTGGAGGCCTAATTGATCTGATTTTTGCTGCTTCATTACCAACAATTTCCTTATCAATTCCAGATACAGTAACGTTTGTATTACTCTCAACCTTGTATGTTATACCATCAGGGGGGATCATTTCTATAGGATGACTGTATCCTGCACTAACAACTAGATTTTTACCTTTTACTTGTGCTCTCGATCCAACGCCTACAATTTCAAGTTTTTTTGAAAACCCTTGACTAACCCCTTCAACCATATTTGCAATTAAAGCTCTACATAAACCATGTCTTTGTCTTGAGAATATTTTGGTAGTAGTGGGACTTACGACAACAGTATTATCTTTTTTATCAAAACTAACACCTTCTGGCATCTTACGTTTTAACTCACCCTTAGGACCTTTAACTGTAACTATTAATCCATCAAAATCAACAGATACTTTATCTGGTATTAGTACTGGTGTTTTTCCAATTCTTGACATGATTAATCCTCCTTAATAAACATAGCAAAGTACTTCACCACCTATACCTTGCTTCCTAGCATCACGATCACTCATAACACCTTTGGAAGTAGATATAATAGCAACTCCGAGACCTCCTAGTACTTTTGGTAAAGCTCTAGTATTTTTATAAATTCTCAAACCAGGTTTACTAACTCTTTGCATGGATCGAATAGTAGGGAATTTATTCTTGCCACTATATTTCAGACCAAGTATTATTTGTGACTTATAGCCTTCACCTTCTTCATTAATGTCAGAAATGAAACCCTCTTTTTGAAGCACTTTTGCAATACTTAGGGACATTTTTGAACTTGGGATTGATGTGGTTGTATGCTTTTTTTGACTCGCATTTCTAATTCGAGTAAGCATATCTGAAATAGGATCGTGATTTGACATGGTTTTAATTTAATTCTTACTAAAAGGCATTCCTAACTCTTGCAAGAGAGCTTTACCCTCTTGATCTGATCTCGCACTAGTGACAATAGTTATATCCATACCTCTTATTGAATCTATTTTATCAAAAGAGATTTCAGGAAAAATTAATTGCTCTTTCACTCCAAGGGTGTAATTCCCTCTCCCATCAAAACTTTTTGGATTAACTCCTCTAAAGTCTCTTATTCTTGGTAAAGCTAGATTTATAAATCTCTCTAAAAAGGAATACATCCTGTCACCTCTCAAAGTTACAGTACAACCAATTGGCATACCCTCACGAATTTTAAAACCCGCGATAGCTTTTTTGGCCCTAGTTACTAGTGCCTTTTGCCCTGTAATTGTTGCCATTTCATTCAAGGAAGCCTCTAAAGCTTTTGAATTTGAAGCTGCCTCACCAAGACCTCTGTTAACGTTGACTTTGACAACTTTAGGTACTTGATGAATATTTTTAAGACCAAGTTCTTTTAAAAGTTTTGGTCTAATTGATTCTTTGTAGCGATTTTTTAGAGTCATAATTTTTTGTTAATTCTGGTCTTTGTCAGAATTGATAAATTAGAAAAAGTTTAAATCTGGTTTCTGATGAAAAATTAATCAATTACTTCACCAGTTTTTTTCAGTCTTCTTTTCTTAACTCCCTCTTTATCAATAAAATATTCAATCTTACTTGTAAGATTTTTTTCCTTTGAGAAGAACATTACATTTGATGCATGTAAAGATGCCTCCTCTGTAAGTATTCTTCCAGTTTCCCCTTCCTGAGTTGGTTTTACATGTTTAGTCCTAAGGTTAATTCCCTTTACAACCACTCTATTTTCAAGAGGGATAGTTTTTAAAACCTCTCCAGTTTTGCCCTTTTCCTTGCCGTTAATTACTTTTACTAAATCTCCAGTTTTGATTCTCATTTTTATTCTTTGGAAATTCTTTTGTTTTAATGAATCCAACATTTAAATAACCTCCGGAGCAAGAGAAACAATTTTTGTATAATTTTTATCCCGCAGTTCTCTGGCTACAGGACCAAAAACTCTAGTACCTTTTGGATTCTTATCCTCATTAATCAAAACAGCAGCATTATCATCAAATCTGATTGAATTACCAGTATTTCTTCTTAATGTTGCTTTTGTTCTAACGATGACGGCTTTCACAACTTCAGATTTCTTAACTCCCATATTCGGAAGAGCATCTTTAACAGTTGCTACAATTACATCCCCAACATGTGCGTATCTTCTATTAGAACCTAAGACCCTAATACATTGGAGTCTTTTCGCTCCGCTATTATCAGCAACTGTTAAATAGGTTTCTTGTTGAATCATTTTTTAACCTCCTTAGCCTGGCTTGTTTTATTCAGAATCTCTTCAATTGCCCATCTTTTATGAGCGCTAAGCGGTCTAGTTTCTCTTATTTTAACTCGATCGCCTAAAACACATGTATTTTCTGGATCATGCGCCTTATATCTCGTAGTTCTACTTACAATTTTTTTATAAGTGGGGTGTGGATATCTATTAATAACAGCAACAACAACTGTTTTATCCATTTTGTCGCTGACAACAGTACCAATTCTTTCTTTAAGTGCCATAACTAATAATTAATCAGAAGTAGTTTTAGAAGCAGATTGACTCTTACTAAGAGTTAGTAATTGCGCAACTTGTTTCTTGATAATTTTAAATTTATGAGTTTCATTTAGCTGTCTTGTAGCTTGCTTGAATCTCAAATCAAAAAGATCTTTTCGCAATTGGTCAATCTTTTCGGTAATTTGATCAGAATTTAATTTTTTAAATTCTTTTAGAGACTCTGTGTTTTTCATTGTTTAACCTCCTCTTCAGATTTTTTACTATTTTTTGTATTTTCTTGGGAGAAATTTTCTAGATTTTTATCAATGGAGATAAATTTAGTTTTTACAGGAAGTTTGTATTGAGCCAGACGCATAGCTTCCTTTGCAATTTCCTCAGTGATATCCTCACCACCCATTTCAAAAAGTATTCTTCCAGGTTTTACAACTGCGACCCAAAACTCTGGATTACCTTTACCAGAGCCCATTCTGGTTTCGGCAGGTCTCATGGTTACGGGTTTATCAGGAAATATTCTGATCCAGATTTGACCACCACGTTTGATATATCTGGTCATAGCTCTTCTGCTTGCTTCAATCTGACGTGCAGTTACCCAGCCACAGTCTTGAGCTTGGAGAGCAAATTGACCGAATGCAATAGTATTACCTTTTGAGGCTACACCCCTCATTCTGCCTCTATGTTGTTTACGGAATTTAGTACGTTTTGGACTAAGCATTTTTATACCTCCTATGAATTCTCATTTGAACGATCCTCAAATTGCTGAGGTCTTCTACTAGCTTTCCTCTTAGGGCTCGCACCCACAGGGATAGTTTGTTCTTCTTTAGGTAGAACTTCACCTTTGAAAACCCAAACTTTAATACCTAGAACACCGTAAGTTGTATTAGCTTCACGTGTTGCATAATCAATTTCAGCTCTCAATGTATGTAATGGAACTCTACCTTCTCTAGTCCATTCAGTTCTAGCTATTTCAGCACCATTCAACCTTCCCCCTACTTGAATTTTAAGACCTAAAACTCCAGCCCTTTGAGCCCTTTGTAAGGCCATCCTTATAGTTCTTCTAAAGGCGACTCTTTTTTCAAGTTGTTGCGCAATATATTCTGCTAGTAAAAAAGCATCAGCATCTACGCGTTCAACTTCTACAACGTTTATTCTAACTTGCCTTGTTCTATCCCCTATAGTTTTTTGAATACCAGATCTTAATTCTTCAATCCCACTTCCTTGTCTTCCAACTATAACTCCTGGTCTTGCTGTTTTTAATTCAAGTTCCAGTTGGTCAGCTTTTCTAGCTATTAAAACATCGCTAATTCCTGCTGCCCCATATTTTTTTTGAATGAAAGTACGAATTTTAAAATCTTCTTGAAGAAGAATTGGATATGTTTTAGAAGTAGCAAACCACTTAGAGCGATGCTCTTGTGTAATTCCTAATCTTAGTCCAGAAGGATGTATTTTATGTCCCATTAGTTTTGTACCTCCGCATTAGTTTGAGTAGGAGCAGATTCAACAGAAATACTGATGTGGCAAGTCTGTTTTTTAATTGAAAAAGCTCGACCTTGAGCTCTGGGCCTATACCTTTTCATTACTGGACCACTATTAGCCCATGCTGAGGAAATAACTAAGGTGGATGGATCCATTCCAAGGTTATGTTCTGCATTGGCAACCGCAGATCTTAGAACTTTGGTGATGGGGTCTGTAGATCTGTAAGGCATAAACTCCAACATAATCAATGCATCTCTGTAAGACCTGCCCCTTATCTGATCCAAAACTCTTCTCACTTTAGAGGCTGATCCGCGAACGTAATTCCCATGAGCAATTGCTGTTTTTGTTGTTTCAGGTGTTTTTGTCATGATTTTGCTCCTTTCTTATCTCTTATATGACCTCGGTAAGTGCGTGTAGGAGCAAATTCACCAAGTTTATGACCAATCATTTGTTCAGTAATAAATACTGGTATGTGAGTCTTGCCGTTATGTACGGCGATTGTGTGACCAATCATTAAAGGTAAAATCGTAGAGGATCTTGACCAAGTTTTGATAACAGACTTGTCATTATCAGCATTTTGTTTTTCTACCTTCTTGAGCAGGCTGTCTGCTATAAAAGGTCCTTTTTTTAGTGAACGTCCCATGATTATGTAATAGAAATTGAAATAATAAATGAAGTAATCAAGAGTCTCTTCCTCCTCTACTCCTCTTAGAAACGCGACGGCGTCTTCGAACAACTAATTTATTACTTGGTTTGTTCTTTTTACGTGTCTTTAATCCAAGAGCTGGTTTACCCCATGGAGTAACTGGTCCTGCTCTACCAATTGGGGCTTTTCCCTCTCCTCCTCCATGTGGATGATCACATGGGTTCATTACACTACCTCTTACTTGAGGCCTTCTTCCAAGCCATCTTCTTCTTCCTGCTTTACCTAAGCTAGTGTTTCTTATTTCAGAATTACCAACTTCACCAAGAGTTGCGTAGCATTCTTTTCTTACAAGTCTTACCTCGGTCGATGGAAGTTTTAAAGCAACATAATCTCCCTCTTTTGCCATAACTTGAGCACTAGCTCCTGCGGATCTAACCATCTGAGCACCCCTACCTGCATATAACTCAACACAATGAACACTAGATCCTAATGGCATAACAGAAAGTGGCATTGCATTACCATCTTCAATTGGAACACTGTCTCCAGATATGACATTTTGTCCGACTTTTACTCCTGCTGGAGCGATAATATATCTTTTTTCCCCATCTTCGTAGAATAAAAGTGCCAGCCTTGCATTTCTATGAGGATCGTAGTGTATAGCTGCAACTTTAGCGTTGATGTCTCTTTTATCTCTTCTGAAATCTACTAATCTATATTGCCTTTTGTGACCACCTCCACGATGACGACAAGTGATAACTCCACGATTATTCCTGCCTTTAACTCTATGTTTTGAAACAATTAGTGATCTTTCGGGTTTAGCACTTGTTATTTCACTAAAGTCAGTAACTACTCTCTGCCTAGTACCAGGTGTATAAGGTTTAAATTTACGGATTGCCATGATTAAAACTCCTTAAGATTCTGGAAATAGTTGGATTTTGTCTCCTTCAGCAAGACGCACAATTGCCTTCTTGACCTGAGAACGTTTACCGGAAAATTTCCCGACTCTTCTTGTTCTTCTTGGTGGATTCATAGTGTTAACTCCTATGACTTTAACACTGAATAAGGCTTCAACAGCTGCCTTTATTTGTGGTTTTGCCGCTCTATGATCTACTTCAAAAGTATATTGGTTAAGATCCAGCGCATTTGTTGCTTTCTCAGTAATAACTGGCTTTCTTATTACATCGGCTAAACGAGAATCGAATAATTTACTCATGATGCATAAACCTCCTGAATTTTATCTATCGCTGATTGCCCAATGACCAATTTATTAGCATTGAGAATATCAAATACATTTAATTGATCGGCGGCAATTAATTTTACTTTTTCAATATTGTTGATGGATTTTTTTATAACATCGGACGGACTATCAAGAATAACCAAAACTTTTTCAGTTTTTTGTATACCTAATCGAGCAAGGCCATTGATGATATCACTTGTTTTAGGCTGCTTTAAAGTAGATCCAAAATCTTCAACGGCCTTCATATCAGATACTCTAGACATAAGTGCAGTTCTAAGAGCTAACCTACGTTCCTTACGATTCATATCAAGATTGTAAGAACGTGGCTTCGGTCCAAAAATAATTCCGCCACCAGGTCTTAAGGGTGTCCTTATTGATCCTTGACGGGCTCTTCCTGTACCTTTCTGTTTATATGGCTTTCTACCACCCCCACGCACTTCAGATCTTGTCAAAGTTGATGCTGTCCCCTGTCTTTTATTTGCTAGCTGCCTAAGGACTGCTCTATGTATTAAGTCTGCCGAAGAAGTTTCTTTAGCAACTGCTAAATCAAGAGAAACTTTGCCAGATTTTTTACCATCCCACTTAAGAGTTTCAAGTGTTGTCATGATTTTTCACCTCCTTTTTTGCCTACAACATTATTTGGCTTAATGTTTATTATTGAGCCTGGCTTGCCTGGGACAGAACCCTTTACTACAAGCAAATTTTTCTGATCATCAACTTTTAGCACTAACAAACCTTTAGTTGTAATCTGTTTTCCTCCATATCTTCCTGCCATTCTTTTTCCAGGATAAATTCTACCTGGAGTTGTTCCTGCTCCTGTAGATCCAGGTGCTCTATGATTTTTTGAACCATGACTCATAGGACCTCTGCTAAAACCATGTCTTTTCTGGTAACCAGCAAAACCTCTTCCCATAGATTTGCCACTGATATCAACTTTTTGACCAACTTCAAAGTTTTTTACAGTTATTTGATTTCCGATTTCATAAGATGAAGTTTCTTCAACCCTATATTCTTTCAAATGCTTTAAAAGTTCTTTACCTGATTTCAACAAATGTCCTTTTTCAGGCTTACTTATATGCTTATCTTTGGACAAGCCATAACCTATTTGAACGGCAGTATAACCATCCAAAGCGTTTGTTTTCAATTGAGTAATACGGCAAGGACCAGCCTCAATAAGAGTAACTGGCACCGAATTACCTTTCTCGTCGAAAAGTTGGGACATGCCCAATTTCTTTCCTAAAATTCCTATAGACATAAGACTAAATTAGGCTAGCTCATAATGATTTTTAAATTATCTAAACCCTTCAATTATTAGGGTGTAGTTAATAAAAAACAATTAATAAGGTTGAGACTTATCTGATAATCTAGATAGTTTCTCTTGGGATAAACCCACCTGTGTTTTTTAACGAAACGCTAAAAAATGTGAAATTTTACAGAGGCTCGGCTAGCTTGCGAGCTTAAAAATTCACTGAGTTACAATTGTACATCATCAAGTACCATAAAATAAAATAAAATAGACATAAAGGAAATTTTTATGCCATTACTTCTCACAGGGAAAAAGTTTCATAACGATTTAAAAACTAACAAATGTCTTGCAATCTTTGCTCCTCTTGAAGGTGGTTATGAGACTCGTCTTTTGAGGAGAATGAGGGCCAAGGGCTTTAAAACTTTTATAACCTCAGCAAGAGGGCTTGGAGATCCAGAAGTCTTCTTGCTCAAATTGCATGGCGTTAGGCCACCGCACCTTGGTCATCAAAGCGTAGGAAGAAATGGAGCACTCGGGGAAGTTCAACAAGTTATCCCTCAAGCTTCTGAGTTATTTAATGAAAATGATAAAAATAAATTACTTTGGTTATTGGAAGGTCAAGTTCTTTCTCAATCTGAATTAGAGAGCTTAATAGAGATTTGCACTAACGATAATAAACTAACGATAGTTGTCGAAATGGGGGGTTCAAGAAAACTTGAATGGAAGCCGTTAAGTAATTATATTTTAGATGAATTTGAAAGTTAAATTGTTTGATTACAACTAAGAATAAAAAAGATAAATGGATTAAATTAATTTGTGGTGCCAGTAATGAAGATATTGTTGCCATAGAAGATTTATGTGCAATTTATACTGCTGCTGGTGTCGACTACATAGATGTTGCTGCAGAAGAATCTATAGTCCACGCAGCCAAAAAAGGAATCGAGTGGGCAAAAAAAGTCTTTAAAAACTCCCCTGGATTAATGATAAGCATTAGTGATGGAAATGATATCCACTTTCGTAAAGCAAAATTCGATCCATTGAAATGTCCCCCTAAGTGTCCAAGACCATGTGAAAAAGTATGTCCCACCTTTGCAATTGATAATTCTGGGATCAAAAAGAGTAAATGTTTTGGATGTGGAAGATGTTTGAGTAGCTGTCCCCTAAATCTAATTAGTGAATATGAATATAATTTGTCAAAAGATGATTTAGGATCAACACTTCAGAAAATAAAACCTAATGCAGTAGAAATTCATACAGAAATAAATCGTCTAGATTCTTTTGCAAAAGTTGTCAGTATTCTTAAAAGTTCAGAAAAGAAATTAGACAAGATATCTATCAGTTGTGGATTAAATCAATCTTTCAAACAATCACAAGAGCCCGAAGATCTTTTGAAAGCTCTTTGGGAAAGATATGAAATTCTTAAAAAACTTGATATTCCCCTTATTTGGCAGCTAGATGGAAGGCCAATGTCTGGAGATCTTGCTCCTTCAACAAGTAGAGATGCTGTTAAGTTGTTTGAAAAAATCGGTTCAGATCTTCCACCTGGATTAATTCAATTAGCAGGAGGAACCAATGAAAAAACTCACGAATTTTTGAATTCAAACAATCTCCCAGACGGAATAGCATTTGGAAGTGCTGCAAGAAAAATTATGCAGCCCTTTATTGAATTTGCTCACAAAAATAACAAAAAACTTTATGAGTATCCTGAGAGAATGGCTTTAGCGATCAAAAAAGCTAAGAAATTTCTAGAGCCATGGAAATCGAGCTCATTCAAATAATATTTTTATTTTTCAAAACTAGCACCATGTTTATAAAAACTTTGTATTTTTTGGATAGAAAAAAATCTTTTCATGTATTAAAATAAAAAATCAATGGGCCGTCGCCAAGTGGTAAGGCATCGGGTTTTGGTCTCGACATTCCTAGGTTCGAATCCTAGCGGCCCAGTTCTAATATTCAATAGGTGTCTTCTCAAAAAATATTTCTATTTGATTTCGATGGAGTAATAGTAGATGGAATGCAAGAATATTGGCATAGTTCCTTATTGGCCTGTGAAAAATATTTAAATTCACCGTGCATCTCTGTTGATCAAAAACTTTATAAAAGAGTACCAAATTCTTTCAAAGAAATAAGGCCATGGGTTAAATATGGTTGGGAAATGATTCTAATTGTTCACGAAATTATAAAAACAGAAAATCCTTTAAAAATTGATAATAAAGATGATTTCATTAATAATTATCATCAAAATTGCCAGAGGATATTAAGTGAAAATTCCTGGATTGCCGAAGATTTACAAAAAATGTTAGATCACTCGCGCAAGTACCAAATTGATAAAGATTTTAAATCATGGGTAGATTTACATAATCCTTTTTTTGAAATTATTATTTTTATGAAAGAATTAAGGAAAAGAGAAATAAAAACTGGAGTTATAACAACTAAAGGTAAAATATTTGCAGAAAAAATTCTTAAACAATTTAATATTTTTCCAGAATTTATTTTTGGTTATGAATCCGGATCAAAAGTGAAAATAGCTGAGAAACTTGCAAAAACTTATGAAATTTTAGGCTTTATAGAAGATAGAAAAAAAACTCTAATAGATATTAAACAAAATTCAGAAACTTCTCACATTCCATGCTTCCTAGCTGATTGGGGATATTTGAAAGGATCAGATAAGTATTCTTTAAGTAATGAAATCAAATTATTAAAATTAAGTGACCTTGAGGAATTAGTTGCAATTTAAAGATAATAAGTTAGAGTACAGATGTACTATAGTTTGTATTTATGAAGTTTGGTTTAAATAAAAATTTCCAAATTTAGAATAATTACAAGAACTTTAACCGATAAATCAAACAATGACCCTTGAAGAAAAGAAAAAAACTGAATCAAAAGAAAAAGACAAGGCATTAAGTCTTGTCTTAGGTCAAATAGAAAGAAATTTTGGACGAGGATCAATAATGAGACTTGGTGACGCCTCAAGAATGAAAGTAGAAACAATATCTACTGGAGCGCTCACCTTAGATTTAGCATTAGGAGGAGGCTATCCAAAAGGCAGAGTAGTAGAAGTTTACGGACCAGAAAGTTCAGGAAAAACTACATTAACGCTGCACGCGATTGCGGAAGTCCAAAAGAATGGAGGAGTAGCAGCATTTGTAGATGCTGAGCATGCACTCGATCCAGTTTATGCAGCCTCTTTAGGAGTTGATGTTGAAAATTTATTAGTTTCACAACCAGATACAGGTGAAATGGCTCTGGAAATAGTTGACCAGCTTATAAGATCAAGTGCAGTAGATCTTGTAGTTGTTGACTCGGTCGCAGCACTAACCCCACGAGCTGAGATAGAAGGAGAGATGGGAGATCACGTAATTGGAAGCCAAGCAAGGCTAATGAGCCAAGCAATGAGAAAAATAACAGGAAATATTGGTAAATCAGGATGTACGGTAATATTCCTGAATCAATTACGCCTAAAAATTGGCGTTACATACGGCAATCCAGAAACAACCACAGGAGGTAATGCATTAAAATTTTATGCCTCAGTGAGACTTGATATCAGAAGAATTCAAACTCTTAAAAGAGGTACTGAAGAATATGGCATAAGAGCAAAAGTGAAAGTAGCAAAAAACAAAGTTGCGCCACCATTTAGAATTGCAGAGTTTGATATTCTCTTCGGAAAAGGTATTAGTACAACAGGATGTTTATTAGATTTAGCAGAAGAGACTAATATCATAATAAGGAGAGGTGCTTGGTATAGTTATGAAGGTGAAAATATTGGACAAGGAAGAGATAATACAATAATTTGGCTTGATCAAAACTTAGAAATCAGAAATAAAGTAGAATCTATGGTTAAAGCGAAATTAACAGAAGGAACTGAAGTCAGTTCTAATTCAATGAAAGCATTAAATAGCAATCCTGCTAATACAATCGCTGTTAATGATATAAAAACAGTAGCTTAGATTTATAAAGAATCAGCTAAAGTCCACCACCCAGCAGCAGGGCCTATAAATCTCACTACAATCCATAAGATAACTAACCCTCCGATTCCAAACCAACTGGCTTTAATACTTAATTTAATTAGGTTATCTCTTTGATTGATTGTAAAGGGAAGCCATTCAAATAATCTTGGAGACTCATCAATTTTAGTTTTAGTATTATTTTTTTTTGGAGGTAAACCAAGTGTTTTACGTCTTTTTGCTTCTCCCATATTTCTTTAGTTATTTACAAAATCATAACCTAATCAAAAGGTAGCATATAGTTAATTTTTTTTGAGGGTTGAATGTTTTGCAAAAGTAATCTTGCCCAATTTCTTTTATTTGCTCTTCCATCTAAGATTATTAACTTACCTGAATTTCTTCTTAAAGGAGAAATAGATCTTTCAAGTTTAATTCTTGCTTGAGGAAGAAAGAAGTCTCTAAACCAATCTTGAGAAAGCTTCTTTTTATGCGAAACTGTAATTGCATTAATAGGTTCTGACATATTCGGAATAGGAAGTAAAGGAATGATAATTTGTTCTGGAATTTGAATTAAATAAGAATTCATAATCCACCAGTCAAAACTAGAGCAAAGAATTTCATTTTTACCAGAGGGAATTGTTTCTAGGAATACCCTCTTACCGTACTTAGAAGCTAATTCTGTAGCAATGTTAGTTTTTAAATCAATATCATCAGACAAAACTAAAGTTAAACCCTTTCTAAAAAGTATTAACTTTTTGCATTTATCCAAGATTGAATTAGTAAAAAGAGGATCATTAGGAAGCAGTTGTTTAGAGGGTATATATAATGAAATCTTTTTCTCTTCAAAATTACTTTTAAAATTAATAACCAAGTCAATATCTAAACTGTTTTTTTTAAAGTACATTTGGAAAAAATTATCTTTTCTTAATGCTGATAAAAAAACAAATTTATTATTTGAAAAAAATTCCTTAATGTGTGAAAGTTCATCTATTGGCTGCAAATACAAAGTCCAATCTAAATTTTTATCATTTAACTTTACCCAGCACGCCCAACCTTTAGATAATGCTTTGTTAACCATTAAAAATTTTTCAGAAAATGAAGAATTTTCATGAAAAAAGTTTGAAAAAAAACTAATTTCTTTTTCATTTAAATTGATATAACTATTTCCTAAGACCTTTCTCATGAAGAACTTTTTCTTCAATGAGTCATATACTTTTATAAATTTTTGATTGATTAATTCAAATTCATTAGAATTTTTTGTCCAATCCTTTTTAAGTAAAGAAATCCTAAAATGATTTTTTAAATCCTGTTTTATATCCTCAATTCCAGAATAAACTATTCGATGGTTTCTAAGTTTACGAGAATCGGGATCATTAAGTAAATTTTGGATTGTTATCAAGCGAATATGATGATTTGCAAAAATAATTTGATCATTTTTCAAAATAAAATTAAAACCCAGATTTCTCAATGAATCAATCTGAAATTGGCTTATAAATTGAATTTTTTCTTTAGATAAAATAAAAGTTGAATCCTCTTCTTTTAAAAATAAAGAAATCAAAATTGGAGGTAACCAATCATAGCTAGAGAAAATTTCTGAATTAATTAGATATGTAGAATCATTTTCAACACATTTGGAAATTATTCTCCCAAAAGAATATATGTGTTCCCAACAATCAATTTTATCTCTCAAAAAATTTTTCAAATATTGATGACTTAAAATTTCAAGCATTTATAATTAATTTAATTTCAAATACATACAAAATTTATTAACCTAATATACAAAAAATTGGTATCAATATAGAAGGGTCTTGAATTAATCAATCTATGAAAATTGGAATAGTAGGATTAGGTTTAATTGGCGGTTCTTTAGGATTAAAACTCCAAAGTCTAAATCATACAATTTATGGAATAGCAAATAATGAATTTAATGAAAAAAAAGCTAAGGATAAAAAACTTGCAAATTTTGTTAGCTGTGATCTGAGCTTATTAAAAAAATGTGAGTTAATAATTTTGGCATTGCCTATCAAAGATTTGATTAGTCCGTCTCAACAATTAGTAGCATCAATACCTAAGGAAACAATAATAACTGATGTAGGTTCTGTAAAAGAACCAATTGTAAATAAATGGGAAAATTTACATCCTCTATTTATTGGATCTCATCCAATGGCAGGAACAGAAAAAAAAGGGGTTGATTCAGGTTTTGAAGGTCTTTTTAAAAATGCAAAATGGATTATTACCCCAACACAAAATAGTGATTTAAATTCAGTCAGAACTATTTCCGAGCTCATAAAATCAATGGATTGTGAAATTTGCCAAGCTTCACCAAAAGATCATGATGAAGCAGTATCTCTAATTTCTCACTTGCCTATATTTTTAGCTTCTGCCCTAATAGAAACTGCGCAAACAAAAAATAATCAATCTTTATTAGATCTCACGCAAAAATTAGCTGCTACAGGATTTGCTGACACTTCGAGAGTTGGCGGAGGCAATGAAAAACTAGGCTTAGATTTAGCTATTAATAATCAGATTAATGTTTTAAATGCCATAAATAATTTTAAAAATAAGCTGAATATACTGGAATCTCTTATTAAAGAAAAAAATTGGGAGTTACTATCTAAAAAACTTGCTGAAGCAAAAGAAATAAGAAAAAATTTTATAAACTAAAATTATCTATACCTTTGGAAGCTAAAATTTGCCTTGAAACCATTAATGCAGACTGACTAACACCTGCAGTCCCCTCTCCTGGATAAATCGAATCTCCACATAGCCATAAACCTTTAAAAGGAGTCCTACTTGGTAATCCAAATAAACCAAAAATATCTGGATTTTGACCAAGTCCGCCTACTATTCCATTAGGTCTATTTGTCCACTTTTCAAATCCCAATGGAGTTGCTAATTCCCTATGTAACCAATTTTCAGGATTAATATCAAATTGACTTTCCAATTCAAGCGATAATTTTTTCATGAAATCATTTTTCTTCTTTAAGTAAGTTTGTTTATCAAGATCAAACCAATCTTTAGTATTGGTAAAAATACTCGCAATTAATGTAACCTCACCTTTTGGAGCTCTTCCATCACCATCATCACTAATTGATACAAATAACGAAGTAAATTCTTTCGAGACAAATTGATAATGATTTGAGAAAGTTTTTTTAATATGTTCTTTTTTTAATGCTGAATAAAAAACTACAGCTCCACTTGGATCAGGCAAATTATTAAGTCGATTTTGATAGTTTTTTTTTCTTTTTAAAGGATCTTTCAAATGCTTGAGCAAAGATTGTGGAGGCGCAGTATAAATTAAATCTTTTGCTTGGTAAATAAAAGATTTTTTTTTCGAATTAGCAGATACTTTCCAACACATATTTACGTCATCAAAATTTATAGAATTAACTTTTTGTCCAAAAATTATATTAGCTCCAGTTTTACTCAATGAACTTTCTAATGCTTCACTTAAAGACTGCATAGATTTTTTAAGATGCCACAGACCATGCGGCTGCTGACACATCTGAAGAACTGTAGATCCATATAATGCAGCTGTATTATGAACATCCTCTTGAGAATAAAGTTTTAGTTGAAGATTTAAGAATTTTATCAAGCGCTCATTCTTGGATAATCCACATATCCGTAATAAATCAAAAATACTAGATTTAAGTAAAACACCTGTGACAAGATTTGACGGTACTAGGGCTTTAAGAAGTTGAGAAAAATCCCAAAAATTACTTGTTGGTAATACAGGATTATTATTAGCAAATATCCAATTACTTTGATGAATAAGAGTACAAAGTTTCCAAAATTTACTACTCCCTGGAAACTGCATTTCTTGTTCAGCAATCCATTTACTTTTTTCATACCAAATTGGTATAGGCTGACCTCCATCATTTAAATCAACAATGCAAGCTGGATCTAAAATTGTGGCTTCAGGAGATGGAATATTTAAAAAATTAAAAATTCTTGAATGTATACCTCCTTTCTCTAAACCCGCAACTTGAGTAGCACCAACATCAAAAATATAATTCTTTCTTTTAAAAGTACCGGCACATCCTCCTGATTGAGTATGAGATTCGATTAAATTCACTGATAACCCTTGTTTTGATAAAATCGCTGCAGAAGTTAGTCCTGCTATACCTGCGCCAACAACAACTACTTCGGACTTTCTCATTGAAAATGCAAAAATTATCTCCCATTGAAGTTAACGAAATTTGTGATGAATTAGGTGAAACCTATCCAAAAAGTATTGAACAAGTGCATGGTGGTGATATTCATAGTGCCTGGCAAATAGAATTCTCAAACAAAAAGGTATTCCTTAAAAAAAACATTAGAAACAAAAAGTTTCTTGAATTTGAAAAATATTGTCTCCAAAATTTGAGGAAGTATATTAATCAAGAAAACTTAGTTATTCCTGAAGTTATTGCATATAAAAGTATTAAAAATGTAGAGATTCTTCTAATTGAATGGATAGATATGGATAACTTTGACCAAAAAAAACTTGGAATAGGTTTAGGTGAAATGCACTTAAAATCATCTGAATCTAATCCAAAAATGTTTGGGTATCCAGTTGAGGGTTTTATCGGAATGACAGATCAGAAGAAAGGATGGGAAGATAATTGGATTGATTGTTTTTTAAAATTAAGAATAATACCGCAATTATTAAATCTTAAATCGACAATTTTAGATAAAGAAATTATAAATAAAGTCAAAGAAAAAATTAAATCAGAATTGCTGAATCATAAACCAATAAATGCTCTTGTTCACGGTGATTTGTGGTCAGGAAATGCAGGAATGGACAAAAGTGGGAGGGGAGTTATATTTGACCCGTCATCTTGGTGGGCAGATAATGAAGTAGATATAGCTATGACAAAACTATTTGGAGGTTTTAGACAAGAATTTTATGAAGAATATCATAGAATTTTTCCTAAAAAAACTGGATTTGAAAAAAGAATTATTATTTATAATTTTTATCACATATTGAATCATGCCAATATGTTTGGAGGAGCATATATAAAACAAGTTAAAGATTACGTAAAAGAAATACTCAATATGTAATCTTAAACTAACCTAAATATGTTTTTTTAAGATTTTGCACCTTATCTAAAACAGCTTCACGATTTTCACTGGTACGAAGATTTTGCCAGCTCCATTGACCAACAACAATTACGCCTAATAGTTCTAGTAAACCAGGGAGAATTGGGAAAAAGTTTATCGTGTCAATGACAACTTTAATTATTATCTGAGCTATTACGACAACAGCAATTATGCCTGCCGCCTTGCCATACTTACCCATTTGAGTCCAATCAACATTACCAAGGGTTTCGTTGACTTTTCCCATAACATCAGAGTACTTCTCTGAAAAGCTTTTGGTTTCTGAGCTTGTATCGGAGCCGGAGTCTTGGTTTGACTCTGGAGTGTTATCACTCATGAATTCAGTAAACTTAATATATGAACCAGACAGTATCGGAAAAAACGTCTGTTGACTACCTTTTTGTTGTGCAAAATTCCGAACCGAAACATTTTGTATTTTTTAAAAGGCTTTGGTATATAAAGTTTCTTCAGATATTTAAACTTTAAATTGATTTATAAAAACTTCACATTATCATCTAGTTCTAACAAAAACATTAATAAATCACAGTAATAAGAAAAATTTAAAAGGCTAAAATTTTTATTTTAATTATTATGTTTTCATAGTTTAGCTCCTAAAAATTAAAGATCGATATGTCCAAAGATATCAAATTTAATTTCTTAAGCTCTGATGAAGAAGAAAGATATCAAAAACATCTAAGCCTAAAAGAGATAGGTTATAGAGGTCAACTAGATCTTAAAAACAGTTCAGTACTATGCATCGGAGCAGGCGGGCTTGGGTCTTCCGTTTTGCTATATCTTGCCGCAACAGGAATTGGGAGAATTGGAATAGTTGATAACGATCAAGTTGAAAAGTCTAATCTCCAGAGACAGATAATTCATGAAACAAGTACTATTGGCGATCTTAAAATTGATTCTGCTAGGGAAAGAATAAAAAAATCCAATCCTAATTGTGAAATATTAACCTTTTCAGAGAGAATTAATCCTAAAAATGCTATTGAAATAATTAAGGAGTTTGATGTTATTTGTGATTGCTCGGATAACTTTGGCACAAGATATTTAATAAACGATTCATGCCTGATATTAAATAAACCCCTAGTCTTTGGAAGTGTACAAGGCTTTGAAGGGCAAGTGAGTGTTTTTAATTTATATGAAAATAGTCCAAATTTAAGAGACTTACTTCCAGAATCACCTTCAAAAAATGCTGTCCCTAGTTGTGCAGAATACGGGGTTGTAGGTGTTTCAACAGGTTTAATAGGAATTCTTCAGGTTAATGAAATTATCAAAATAATTTTGAAAAAAGGTGAAATTTTAGATGGGAAGATTTTAATTTTTGATCTATTGAATATGAATATGAAAAAATTACATCTAAACAGTGATCAGTTAAATAAACGAATAAAAAATCTGTCTCAGTTTGAGAGCTTTTATAATAGCGATGAATATTGTGAGAATAATAATGAAATCGCTACTATTGATGCTAATGACTTTAATAGTTTATACAAAGCAAAACCAAACAAAATTCTTTTAATTGATGTAAGAGAAAATGAAGAATTTTCTATTTCTGCAATAGAGGGATCTATATCAATTCCCTTAAGTCATTTGAACCAAGAATCTGACTTAAAATTTATTCAAAAAGAAAGTTTAAGTAAAGAGGTTTTCACTATTTGTAAATCGGGGAAACGTTCTGAAAAAGCTTCAAGAATCTTGTCTCGATTTAAAATTCAGTCAAGATCAATTGAAGGCGGCATTGAAAAGGTAAAAAAAATATTGTGCAATTAATAATTTTTAAGAATATTTAGTAATCTACGCCTCTTTTCAAATCAACTCCAACATTTGCATAATGCTTATGACAAACCATTTCAGAGTAGACATCAGCAAGTTCAAAGTATGAAGGTTCATTTTTACACCTCCCAGTAATAATAACTTCTGTGTCTACTGGTTTTTTTAAGAGCGTTTGATGTATTGATTCCACAGGTAGCAGTTCTAAATCAACAGTTGGATTCAATTCATCTAAAATGATTGTTTTATACAAACCAGACAAAATAGCGGCTTTAGCAATTTCCCATGCCCTTTCAGCCTCAACATAATCAATTGGTTGTTGCTGACCTCTCCATACGATGGCATCTCTGCCTGAACGCAAATGATCTACTAAATGGGGGTAACTTTCTCTCAAAGCTTCTATGGCAGCATCTTCGGTATAACCATTCCCACCTTTTAACCACTGTAGTATTAAAACTCTATGACTTTTGTCTTGAGATATTCCTTTACCGATAGCTTGAAGAGCCTTACCAAGTGCACTTGTGGATTTACCCTTTCCTTCACCTGTATAAATCTCAATTCCACCACTAGAAATACTTTGTCTGCTTAGCGTCGATAAGTCTCCTGTCAAACGTGGTCTCATTTCTGAATGGAGTTGAGATATTCTTACCAAAGAAGAAGGGGCTGCCCTGCCGGTAATAATTATTTCTAATCCATCTGGACGATTTTGAAGAGAGTCAACTACTTCATTGATATCAAGCATTCCTAAATCAAGAACTGGGTTTAACTCATCTAGTACAACTACAGAATAAAGAGAACTAGCAATTGCTCCTTTAGCAATATTCCAACCTCTTTCAGCCTCACCAACATCAAACTTTGTCACTTGGTCAGCCGTAAAGAATTCAGATCTTCCTGTCCTAACATGGTCAATTAAATGTGGAAAGCCTCTTTGCAAAGCCTCTATTGCTGAATCCTCGTCATATGCCCTCTCAGGACCCTTTAAAAATCTTAGAAGTAAAACTCTTGACTGTCTTTTTTCGCATATTCCTAATCCTATAGTTCTCAGAACTACTCCCAAAGCAGCCTGACTTTTCCCCTTACCCTCTCCATCATAAATATGTAATTGACCTTTAGATCTCTCTTGACTGTCACTAGCAGTAACAATTCCAATTCCTCTATTTCTACTCGTATTCGCCAATTGAACAAAATTAATAGTTTTAATCTAATATATAAATAAGAATATTATTAAAGATTTAATAATAAATTCAACCTATTTATATGTACTTTGAATTTTAAAGTAATTAACATGTTCAATCAACTAGAAATTCTCTCTGATGAACAAAATCAAAAGCTTTATAAAATTAGAAAATACATTAAGAATCTTGAAAGTGTTTGTATTGCTTATTCCGGAGGAGTGGACAGTACATTAGTGGCCTCACTAGCATTCGAGCAATTAGGTAGCAAAGCAATCGCAATAACTGGTATTTCTCCTGCATTAGCCAATACTCTTCGCGAAGAAGCAAGAAATCAAGCAAAGTGGATTGGAGTGAAGCATTTAGAAATTAAAACTTCAGAATTAGACCAATCAAATTACAGTGAAAATCCTAAGGATAGGTGCTTTGCATGCAAAAAAGAGCTTCACAAACACACAACCTATCTCTCTAAAAAACTTAATTACAAGATTGTTTTAGATGGAGTCAATCTTGATGATCTTAAAGATTACAGACCAGGTATACAAGCCTCAAAACAAGCAGGAGTTATATCTCCCCTTGCTAAATTTAAATTCTCAAAACAAGACATTAGAGATGTATCAAAAGCATTAGGGTTTCCTTGGTGGGACAAACCTGCTCAACCTTGCTTATCATCAAGATTTCCTTATGGTCATGAAATAACTAGTGAGCGGTTAAAAATGGTTGAGAAAGCAGAAGAATACCTTAAAAAAGGTGGCTTATCGGAGGTTAGAGTTCGATGCCAAGGCTCAACTGCAAGAATAGAAATTCCCCAAGATGAATTAAAGCATTTTTTTAATAAATATAATTTTTGTGAGTTAGTTCAATATTTTTCTAATTTAGGATTTAATTGCACAAGCTTAGATCTTGAAGGACTAATAAGCGGAAAATTAAATAGGTAAATATTGTATTAAACAGCCGTTCTTATCTGATCAGGTACTGCTGAAGGAGGATTTCGCTCAATGACACGCAAAGAATGTTCTTTAGCCATCAAAGATTTAATTAAATATTGACTAGCAAGTTCAGGCATCATCTTTTGACCACATGTAAAAATATCGACTGCAGAATAATTAGATTCAGGCCAAGTATGTATTGAAATATGAGATTCTGCCAGTAAGGCAATTGCCGTAACCCCTTGAGGCTCGAATTTATTACTTATCAAATTCAGAACTGTTGCATTTGCCAGTTTAGCAGCTCTGTTTAAAATACATCGCAAAAAGGATTCGTCATTTAATTTTTCACCATCGCACCTATAAAGTTCCAACAAAAGGTGTTTACTTAGATGACTTAATTCTTGCTCATCACTCAACGAATTTAAAATTTGACTTTTTTTGTAGATTTCCATATAAGAAATTTATATGAGTTTTAGATTAGCTAAAAATTAGTCCCTTCTGAAATTATAATTGAATTATTTGTGACGATCCTAGAAAAGACTGATTAAATTTATCTAAATGTGTCGCACTTATAAAACATTGACTATCTTTGCCAACAGAATTTAATAACAAATTTTGCCTGGTTAAATCTAATTCTGCCAAAACATCATCCAATATAAGTATTGGAGGGACATTAAATGTTTTAGTTAATAAATCTAGTTCAGCCATCTTTAAAGCCAAAATAAAAGTCCTTTGCTGGCCTGATGAACCAAATTTTCTAACTGAAACATTATTGATTAAAAACTCAAAATCATCACGATGCGGGCCAAAATTACATTTACCAGTCAATTCTTCTGTTGAACGCTGATTTAAGAGTTGTTCTGCTATTTTTTTACTAATAACTTCTTCTTTTTCTTCTTCTGGACTTATATTTTGTATTCCTGAAAGATAATTAATGTCTATTTGCTCTTTAGATTTACTTAAATGATTATGCCAATATTCAACATATGGTTTTATTTTTAATAATGCCCTTCTTCTGCGCCTAAAAATTCTTGTACTGATTATTGACATTTGAATATCAAAGCTTTCTACAACATCTGAGGATTGGGTTTTAAAAAAACTTTCCGAACGCCAAAAATGACTTCTTTGCTTTAAAAGCCTGTTAAATCTACTTATCAAGTCTATATATACTGGTTCAAGCTGGGATACGACTTTATCAATCCATATTCTTCGATAACTTGGTTCACTCCTTACAATATCTATATCATTAGAACAGAAACAAACACTCCGAATATAATTTTTTATTTCACTCTGTTTTTTCAAGATTGATTCATTAACGTAAACTCTTTTAGGACCTTTTCGGAATAAATTTAACTTTAAATCGTCTTTAAAATTTATCTGTCCTATTACTACAGCCATATCACTGTCGTTCTCTATTAAATCTTTATCGCTCAATGCTCTATTAGATTTTAATTGACTTAAAAATTCAACCGATTCAAGTAAATTTGACTTGCCAATACCGTTACAGCCAAGAACAATTGCTCTTTGCTCTTTTAAATCAATTTCAAAACTTTTATGGTTCCGAAAATTTTGAATTTTTAATTTATTTAAAAAAATGTTTTTTATGCATTCATTAATTAAATTAGCTAAGTTTAAAATATTTAGAATTTCTTATAAGAAATTGAAAAAATAAAGGGCATGTAGCTCAGTTGGATAGAGCATCAGATTCCGGTTCTGAAAGTCGGGGGTTCAAATCCCTCCATGCTCGTAAAATAATTTTAAAGTTTGTATCCCATTACTCTTATTCCATTTGGATCTAATATGAATCCATTTTCCTCTAAACTTGAAAATGAAGAGACTGGAGCCTGTACAGAAATACTGCAACCTGGCATTTCTCTATTTATTTTCTCAAGAGTTAATTGAAGCAATATTGAATAATAAAGTTGCTGATTATTCCCTGGCAATGCACATAAATTCCATAAGTTAGCATTCAAGCCCCTGTCGGAAGTAACCCTTACAAAGGCATATAATTTATTTTTTAATTCACTCTGTATGGTAAAAAAGAAATTACTTTTCTGAATAGCCTCAGAAAGAGGTTTTATTGGAAATGTCTCACAACCACAATTCGCTAATAGTTTGTTAACTTCTTTAGCTAATGGGATTTTCGAAGAGTTAACAAAATAACCTTCTGGAAGAACAAGTTTTTTTTTAGAAAAATATTGCAATTATCAACCTGTATTTCTCATGCCAGCTGCTATCCCATTAATAGTTAAAAGTGCCCCCCTTAATAATTCACTTCTACTGTAGGCTCTTCTAGATTCATCTTTATCAATAATAAATTCGCTAATTGGGGGTTGTCTTGTTTGGTCTCTAAGTCTTCTTAAAAGTGAAACCTGTAAAAATCCCAAAGGGATGATTGTCTTGTTTCTCAAGCTTACGGATGATTTTAAGTCTCTATCAGATTCGAGAAGGTTATTTTTACCAGTAATTTCAAGTATTAAAGATTTTGTAAGATTGTATTCTTTAGAAATTACTTCAAAAATAATATCAAAAGATTCTTTATTTTCTTTACTGCCAAGAGTATCAACATAATACTTAGCAACTTCCAAATCCACCTTAGACAATGTCATTTCTACCTTAGATATAAGCATCCTAAAAAATGGCCATCTTTGATGCAAAACTCTTAATAATTCAATTTGTTGTGGGTCTGAATTTAATTCTGATGATAATGCAGTGCCAACTCCAAACCAACTTGGCAGAAGAAATCTACTTTGCGTCCAACCAAATACCCATGGAATAGCTCTTAAACTTGACAAATCTTTTGCACCTTTTTTTCTTCTCGCAGGCCTACTAGATATCTGTAATTTACTGATTTCTTCGATTGGCGTAACCTCTTGAAAGAAATTTAACAAATCAGGATTCTCATGCACTAATTTTCTGTAATGAGACCTCGATGTTTCTGCGAGCCTAGACATTAATTGATTCCATTCTGGAGTAGCGTCAAGTCTATTATTTACCAAACTATTTTGTATAACAGCTGTAGTAACAGTCTCAAGATTGTATAAAGCCAGTTCAGGAAGACTATATTTAGAAGCTAAAACTTCACCTTGTTCTGTTATTTTAATGCGTCCTTTTAAAGTACCGCTAGGTTGAGCCAATATTGCTTGATAAGCTGGCCCTCCGCCTCGCCCTACAGAACCACCTCTTCCATGAAAAAGTCTAAGTAATAGATTATTTCTACTTGCAAGATTTTGAAGCGCAATTTGAGCTCTATGAATTTCCCAATTACTAGAAACAAACCCTGAATCTTTATTGCTGTCAGAATAGCCAAGCATTAATTCTTGAAGAGGTTTAAACGATTCTCCAACTTTTGGCAATAATGATCTATAAAAATCTAATTTGAACAACTTTTCCATTACTTCTGGTGCTCTTTTAAGATCTTCAACAGTTTCGAAAAGAGGTACAACTAATAATTTTGACTTTTGTGAATTTTGATCCAGAAGTCCCATTTCTTTTGCCAATAAGAGAACTTCAAGCAAATCAGATGCACTATGACTCATTGAAATTACATAAGAATGACAAATACGACTTCCAAATTCATGCTGCAATCTCTTAACCATTTTAAAAACTGAAAAAGTTTCTTCTGTGGTTTTTGTCCAGTTCACACCAGCAGGAATTAAAGGCCTTTTTGTATTTAACTCTTCTACAAGCCATTTAATTTTCTCTTCCTCAGACATTTGGTCATATGACACAGATAAATCCAAATAATTTGTAAGCTCTTGAATTGCATCACTATGCCTTGTACTTTCTTGACGAATATCTAAACTTGCTAAAGAAAATCCAAAAATATGAACCTGAGTAAGTAGATTGTTTACAGACTCGCAAGTTAAATCAGTACTTATCAGGCTATTTTTTATTAATTCGAGATCATAAGTAAATTCATTCACAGACTTATAACATAAGTTTTCAACTTTATCGTGATTTTTGTTATCAATTTCTCCCTCTAAGTCAAATTTCCACCCATTATCAGCTAATAAATTATTTCTTTCTTGTGTTAATCTTAATTTTTCTAAAATATAACTTAATTTCAACCTGTAAGGTTCTGATCTATACCTTGTAGCCCTTGCTTCATAGATTTCAGGGAACTTAACCCTGTCCGTTTCGAGTGACTCTAATAGAGAAGAACTGACTTGACTCCATTGCATCGAGACACTTAATTGATCTCTAAGATTAGATGTCGCAATAATATATCTTTCCAACATCAACTGCCTTTGATAACAAGCAGTTCTCCATGTTATCTCGGGAGTAACCGATGGATTACCGTCCCTATCGGAGCCTACCCAAGAACCGAAGTTACAAAAAGATTCAGAGGGCAATTGGACATCTGGATAATTTTCGGTTAGTGCTTCGGTGATCCTGCCCCTTAATTGAGGCATCGCATTAAATAAAACTTGCTGAAAATAATGCAAGGCATAATCTACTTCGTCTAAAACTGATGGTTTAAATTGATGCAATTCATCTGTTCTCCACCAAAGTCTTACTTCCTCTTTTAATTGGGTTTTTAGAGAGTTTTTTTCTTCTTTTGTTAGAAATTGCTCAATCTGTATTTTTTTTAACAAATTTGCTACTCTCGTTTGCTTATGTCGAATCGTATGTCTTACTATCTCAGTCGGATGCGCAGTAAAAACTAAACGAATATCCATTTCCTGCAACAACTCTTCTAATTTCCCTGGTGGTACATTTAATTTCCTCAGCCTATAAAATAATTCTCTGAAAGTAACTGGAGCATTTTGCCTAGCCAATGCTGGAGCAAAAGGATCAAGATTGTCGGGCGATTTTTGAACATCCTTATTGGTAAAGCTCTGAATATATCTATCTTCCTCAACTCTTTGTTCCAAAATATTAACTAGTTGAAAATACAATGAAAACGCCCTTGCTGCTGCAATGGATTCTGCTAAATCCATAGAATTAACAATATCAACTATTTCATTTTTAAAAGTTTTTGAACTATCACCATCAATTTGTTTTGAATAACTTAATTCTTTAAGCTGTATCAATCTCTCTGCCTGATCATCTGGACATTCCTCTCTGAGTACAGATTCCCATAGATCTTCTATTAAAAGACGATTTTTATCAAGTGGATCATTGTTATTTATCAGATCCAAGTTATTATTTTTTATCTGTCGAAAAGATTCCATATAAACATTATGTCACAAGTGAAAATGTTAAGATCAAATGTTTATTTAAATAATTAAACATTCTCGCCTTCACTCCTAATCATATCTTCGATAGAAATTTTCATTATTTGTTCAATAGAAAGACCTTTTTCATATTGATTTATCCATTTCATAGATTGATTACCTTCTTCGAGGACTTTATAGATAGGCTTCAAAAGATGTTTCATACCAAAATTTTCTGCTGTGGATGACAAATCTGATAATAAGTTTTGAATCCAATCTCTACAAACAATTTTTTTGCCATCCTTCCAGTGAATTAATTCTGAATTCAAACTATCTTTAGCAGCATTAGTTTCATTTTGATCACATATTTCTGATAATTTATCAATAGAAAAAAAACTGGCATTCAATGGATCTAAAGTATTTATATTTTCAAAAAGATTTAAAATCCTTAGTTCTATCATGGCAGTTATCCCTAAAAGCAAGTTAATATCATAAACAAAATCACAAATTCTTAATTCCAAACGATCAAGAATTAAAGGTCTTTGGGGACCATTTGGTCTGATTGAAGACCAAAAATGACGGATATTCTGCATATTTTTATTAGCTATATTTTCCTCTATCCAATTGATATAAGAATTATGATTTATAAAAAAAGGCACCTTACTTGGTGTTTTTGGAAACTGCATCCATCTCTGAGAATGATTCTCCGTAATTCTATTATTTAAAAAAGGAGAACTAGCACTTAGGGATAGATATAATGGAGCCTCAGATCTTATCAGCCTAACAGCCGCAAATAGCTTATCTAAATCATCTATTCCTATGTTTATATGTACACTTGAAGTTGCGATAGAGGTTCCATAATTTTCTTGTATGAATTGGTGATAAACATTATCAATATCAGATCTTTGAAATTGAATATCGTGTTTAAAACAAAGAGTGGATGAAGGAATGATTGTTAACTTTTTTTTGTTGAGCCATCGTCTTAACTTTTTTCTTGGAGTTATTAATTTCTCATATAAAAAATCGTAGTCTTTTTCAGGTGTTGTTATGTATTCAACGTTTCTATTATCTGGCTCTTTTACAAAATCAGGAAATTTTTTCTCAATTTCAGCAGAAACACCAATATGAGAATTTAAAGAACCTGTGAAAAGTTCCACCTCAAAACCCTTATAAAGATTATTTTGGCTCATTTATTTATCCAAACAGGCTAATGCTTTTAGTATCCCCTTTGCTTTATTTATCGTCTCTCGATATTCATTTTCAGGAAAAGAATCAGCAACTATTCCAGCTCCTGCTTGCACTGAAACATCATATTTCCCATCTCTTGAGGGTTTAACTATCATAGTTCTTATCGTAATTGCTGTATTTAGTGCACCATTGATATCAATAGATCCGTAGACACCAGCATAAGGTCCTCTAGGATCTTTTTCAAAGTGCTTAATCAATTGCATAGCTCTTATTTTTGGCGCACCAGTTACTGTCCCAGCGGGAAAAGATGCTTTTAGCAAATCCCAAACATCAGCATTATGTTGTAAGACCCCCTCAACTTCACTAACTATATGCATAACATGTGAATATCTCTCAATAACCATTAAATCCTTTACCTTCACAGTACCAATTTCACAAACTCTCCCAAGATCATTTCTCCCAAGATCAATTAGCATTACATGCTCAGCTATCTCTTTTGGATCTTTTAATAAATCCTTTTCTAATTCCAAGTCTTGTTGATTATCAATACCTCTAGGTCTTGTGCCAGCAATTGGTCTTAAGCTAGCAACAATCTGACCATTTTTATTTTTTTCTGCCTTAACCATTACTTCAGGACTTGAACCAATCAGATACCATGAACCAAAATCAAAAAATGACATATATGGAGATGGATTAACCATCCTCAAACTTCTATATAAATCAAAGGGATCATTATTAACTTGAGTTTTGAATCTTTGACTTATAACTATTTGGAAGATATCTCCCTTTCTTATATATTCTTTTGCAGAGAGAACTGCATCCTCAAAATCTTTTTTCTTCCAATTACTTTCTAGATCTAGATTCAAATCCTCATTTTCATGCCAATCTAAAAACTCATTTTCTTTTAGAGGAACTCTCATTAAATTTCTAGTTTTCTGAATTTTAAAAATTGAGTTTAGATACAACTCTTCAACAGAGGACTCTTTTGAAGAAGTTGTATCTGCATAAACTACTGCAGTAATACATCTTTTTATTTGATCAAAAACAACTAACTGATCAAAAAACATCCAAGAACCATAAGGGATATTGTTTTCTGGTATTTCATTTATTGGAACGCTTGGTTCTATTCGATTTATTAATTCATAACCCCAGGAGCCATATAACTGTCCAATTGATGGTAAGTCATCAAGCATGGTTGATTTATATTCCTTTGTCCAACTTCTTAAAATATCAAAAGGATCACCATTATATGTTTCAGTTTTGCCATTATTCCAAGTTTTAACTATTTCTTGTCCATTACAAACAGCTTCCCAAAGAGGTTTAGTAGCAACAATACTCCACCTACCTAAACTTTCCCCACCTTCAACAGATTCAAGAAAAACACCATGGGAATCTTTTGAGGTTAATTTTAACCAAGTCGACAACGGAGTCTCTAAATCTGCTGGCCAAGTTTGAGTGATAGGTATGAAATTTTTACCTTCTTTGTAAGCCTTTAAAAAACTATCTTTCTGTGAGCTGATCATATTATTAATGTCAACCCAAATTATAATTATTTTCTTTTTTTATATCAACTTTAAGGACGTTAATCAAAAGTATTCTTAGTTGTAAATTTCAAACCAGCTGGATTGGGATTTTCTCCTATTCTTCTAGGATTATGACCTACTTTCTCTCTACCTTCATTTACTTTTTCAGAGAAAACACCATCTTTTGGGTGTAAAAATTCAATATCACCACCTGGGAATATTCGATAGATTTTAAAATCTTCAATTCTTGGCTTGAAGCCTCTTAATTGTGTACCTAGTGCAAGGCATTGTTCTTTTCTTGCAAAGTACATTAAATTATCACCTTCGTGCATAATAGCCGCTCCACCGGTGGGCAATTCAAATGCTTGTTCCTTTGAACTTTTCCATACAATCGCATATTTTTCTTCGGTTTCTGCTGAGTTTAATAAACCCCCAGTACTTCCTATATGCTTTGGAAATTGACCAACTAAAGTTTCAGTCATCCTTGATTTTAAGTTATTTATAATAAGAAATTAGCATTCATATTTTGCAAAATTCTAAATTTATATGAAATTTTCTACATTAATTAATATATGGAAAACTTGTTTATCATTTTATTTTGAATCTGAAATCGGAAAAAATACTGTCAAACCTGTATCACGCCTCTTTGTGACATGCCCTCCTAAACTAGCTAATAACTTTTGAGTAGCATTTTGACTAAGTTGTAAACTACCTGTTTGAGGGTTCCAATTTAACACAGGGCCAATATCAGAACCATTATCTTTTTTTAGAATTTCTTTTTGGTTACTTTCTAATTTTTGTATTTTCAATTGAAGTTTAAGTTTTTGACCAGCTGGTCTTAATTCTAAAATTAATGTACTACCTTCTTTTAATCCCCTAGTATTTTTATCAATTAATCCACTTAACATTAATTCCAATTTTTCAGAATCACTCAAAATTTGCGGCAGTTGATTGGGGATATCAATCTTTAAAGAAATCCCGCGCCGATTTAATTGTTTATTCCATAAAGGAGCAAGCTTTTTAAAAATTTCGGCTAAATTAATTTTTGCCAAATTATTTAATGAAGGAACTTCATTACTCACTAATTCTGCTGCATTAAAGATTAAACCAAACCTATCAATTTGTTCATTACATTCATTATCTATTTGAATTAAACGATTTTTCATTGATGGGTCCATCTTATATTTTTTTAAAGTAGAACTTATGAGGGTTCTTATTGTTGCCAAAGGCGTTCTTACCTCATGAGATATTGCACGTAATAATTTTGCTTCTGTTATTTGCACATTTTTTTCATCGTTTTTTACAGAATTCTGTATATTATGGTACGGTACAATACTTGCTAATTTGGCCGATAATCTTGGCCAAAATAATCGTTCAAATTGATCATTAATATTAAGGTTACCTAAATTATTGATTGCATTACGAAATCTCACTCCTTCCTCATAATTTTCTTGATTTAATTTTGCATGCATTAATTCAATTGAAAGTTTAAGGCTTTCTTCATCACACTTCATTAATAGAATTTTCTTATCTTTTTCTCCAACAATTGATAATATGCATTGAAAATTTGGAGTGATTATCATCAAAAAAGGTTCATAACCATCTTCTTGACTAAGATTTAAGACTTTATAATTGCTAACTAAATCAAAATCTTTTTTTATCTTGTCTGAATTATTTACGGGTAAAAAACCTGCATTCTCATTTTGAAAGTATGGGAACCCCTCTGGAGACCAAAGCCATCCATGAAGTTGATTTAAAGATTTCTTATCATTAAAAGCTGGCAAAGGAGAGGCGACCCAAATCCCCCCCCGTTTATAATTCTGATGTAAAAAATCTTTTTGAATAACCTCTAAAGATGCCCACCACATTCTTATGGATGTATCATCATCCACATATATAGTTTGGACTCCTTTAATCAAAAGGTCTTGAATTTTTTTTATAGTTATTTTTGTTTTCATTAACTTCTTAGAGATCTAGAACGTTTCAAAATAGATAGAACAAATCCAACAGATATAAAATTAGTTACCAATGACGTTCGACCATAGCTCATAAAAGGAAGAGGAATTCCAGTAACTGGTCCTAAACCAATAGTCATAAATAAGTTAATAATTATTTGGAATAAAAAAGTTGATGCTATTCCAATAACAATCAGAGATTCAAAGTTAGTCCTAGCAATTGTTGCAGTATTAATAAGTTTTTTAATCAAAAAAAAGAACAAAAATAACACTATTATGCACCCCACAAAACCCAATTCTTCGCCTAGAGCACTGAAAATAAAATCAGTATGTTGTTCTGGTATAAATTGCAAATTAGTCAGCTTACCTTGTAGCAAACCAGTCCCAAATAATCCTCCAGAACCAATTGCAATTTGACTCTGTATCAAATGATATCCACCACCTAATGGATCTCTATTTGGATCTAAAAATAAAAGTAATCTATCTTTTTGATATTCTTTTAAGCCATATTGCCAAAAAATTGGTGTCAATTTAGCCACTAATAAATGGAACGAAATAGAGATAGCAGAAAAAATAATTTTCTTTTTTGAAGATCTATAAGCAAGATATCCTATAAATGGAATCCAGAAAATAAGAAGAGTTGGTAAGGTTAAATATAATGTAGAGGTGACAAGACAAAACACTAATATTAAAATCCACTCTATGGGCATTTGCGACCAATAAAGCATCACACCTGTCAAAACAAGTAAAACTAAAGAGGTACCTAAGTCTGGCTGAAAGAAAATTAATAACCAAGGAATAACTACTACTAATAAGGGCAAAAATAAATCTCTTATTGTTAAAATTAATTTTTTTTCGAGTATTAAAGCAAGAGTTAATACAGTACTTAGCTTAGCTACTTCTGAAGGCTGAAAAGAAAAGATGCCCAAGTTTAACCATCTTTGAGCTCCAGAAACCGATATCCCAAAAAAATAAATTAGTAATAAGGATATTAAAGTACATAAATAAAATGGAACCATATAATTTCTAAGTCTCTCTAACGGTATATAAGAAATAAAAAATGCTAAAAAATAACCCAATAAACCAGTCAGTATATGTTCTGAATAATTAGAAACTAAAAAATCACCCTGAATACTTTTTATTAAAAAACCAGAAATAATAACTAAAAATAGAGGAATTATAAGTAATGGAGAAAATAAAAAACCTTTATTAAAGTTGTCTTTTTTTGGTAAAAATCCTCTCTTATTTAATAAATAAATTCTCCTAAACATCAATTATCTAAAAACAAATTGATTCTTAATTAACTGAGCTAAATTACTAAACGCAATAGAACTCTCTTTATTAGGCTGGCTTATTGAGATTGGTACACCTCTATTACTTTCATCAACGAGAGGAATTTCAATAGGAATTTGAGCTAATAATGGTAAATCATTTTCTTGAGCTAATGTTTGTCCGCCACCTTTACCAAAAATTTCATATTTTTTATTTGGCATATCTGGCGGAATAAATACTGACATATTTTCTACAATTCCAAGTAAACGCACTCCGAGTTGTTTAAACATTGCTAATCCCCTCCTTGCATCTTGCAAAGATACTTGTTGAGGAGTAGTGACAACAATAGCTCCAGAAATAGGAACAGATTGAGAAAGGGATATTTGAGCATCTCCTGTTCCTGGAGGCAAGTCAATAACCAAAAAATCAAGATTATTCCACTCAACTTGGTACAAAAATTGTCGGATAATACTATTAAGCATTGGTCCTCTCCATATAACTGGCTGACCTTCTTCTATGAGGAAACCCATTGATACCAATGAAATTCCATATTTATTTATTGGTATTAACCTTTGATCACTGCCACTACCTTCTGTAACCTTTGGATTCTGTTCGGCAACCCCCATCATTGAGGGAGTATTAGGTCCATATATATCCGCATCCAGCAAACCAGTTTTTAAGCCTAATTTAGCTAGAGAACAAGCGAGATTAACTGCAATGGTACTTTTTCCAACTCCACCTTTACCACTACTAACAGCTATGACGTGTCGAATTCCATCAATCTTCTGCAACTCAGGAGCATTACTTTGAGTTTTAGATTCTGTTTTAGAAGGATTATTATCTATCTCTATTTGAACATCATCAATATCTTCAAAATCCAGTAGTACTTTTTTTACCTCTTGTACAATTCTATCTCTCTGAGAATTTGCAAATGATGGTAAGGATAGTGTTACGATTACTCTCGGTATAGTTACTCTTACGTTTTTAATCCAAGCTAATTCAATTACATTTTTCTGTGATCCAGCATCTAGAACTTTTTGTAAAGCAAAATTCGCATCTTCTATTGTGGTCATTAAATTTTTAAATATTTTGACGAGGTAGTCGACTGTTTAAAAGATTAAGAACTATGTCGAACTATCAAATAATAGGCAATAAGGACCCCCTAAGAGAAATTATAAAGGGAAACTTATAATTAACCAAAAAATTTTTTCTTCAAGATTTACTAAATACATGTTCAGAGAACCTCCTAAAAACTCGAGAGAAAAAACTAAAAATCTCTTATTAACACTACAAGACAAAATTTGTTCAGGGCTTGAGAATATAGATGGCAAAGGGAAATTTACAGAAGAATCCTGGCTAAGAGACGAAGGTGGTGGTGGAAGATCAAGAGTATTGAAAAATGGTTCTATTTTTGAGCAAGCAGGAGTAAATTTCTCGGAAGTACATGGAAAAGAATTACCGCAATCTATTATCTCTCAAAGGCCCGAAGCAAAAGGTCATGAATGGTTTGCTACGGGAACTTCTATGGTGTTGCATCCTAAAAATCCCTATATTCCTACAGTTCATCTTAATTATCGATATTTCGAAGCCGGACCTGTTTGGTGGTTTGGAGGAGGTGCAGACTTAACTCCTTTTTATCCTTATCTTTCTGATGTAAGGAATTTTCATAACGAGCATAAAAAAGCTTGTGAGAAAGTTGATAAAAATTTGCATAAAGTTTTCAAACCATGGTGTGACGAATATTTCTTCTTGAAGCATAGAAATGAATCTAGAGGCATAGGAGGCATTTTTTATGATTATCAAGATGGTTCAGGCAATATTTATAGAGGGAATAATCAAAATGGAGAGGCATCAAAAGCTTCTCAAAGTATTAGCAAATCTAATTTAAATTGGGATAATTTATTTTCTTTAGCGGAAAACTGTGGGCAGGCATTCCTCCCTTCATATTTGCCAATTATTGAGAAAAGAGCTTCTCAAACATATTCATCGAAAGAGAGAGAATTCCAGCTATATCGAAGGGGTAGATATGTCGAATTCAATTTAGTTTGGGATAGAGGGACAATTTTTGGACTACAAACAAACGGCAGAACTGAATCTATATTAATGTCCTTACCACCTTTAGCTAGATGGGAATATGGATATAAAGCTAAAAAGGGTTCTCGAGAGGAATTTCTTACATCAATTTTTACAAAACCCCAAGATTGGTTTAATGATAAAGAATTAGAGAAATTCTGTTTAGAGAATAATATCTTTGATTAAATTATCAAATAACTTTTTCAAGTATCTTAGATAGGTGTTTTAAATAAAGAACCGTCACTTTTCAATTGAAGTTTTTCTCCAAGTTCATTTTCTAAAGAGATTAATTCATCCCTATGCGCTCTTAACCTCATAAGAGTTGAATCATTTTCATTTTCGTTGATCAACCTTAATTCAAATTTCTCCTCTCTTGCTGATTTCTGAAAATAAACAATACCAGCCAAAGGGCCACCAACTAATCCTAAAAGAATAGGCCACCAACTTAATTCAGGATAAATTTGAATTATCACTAATCCCAAAGCACAAGAACCAAAACCGCCAAGAAAACCTAAAAAAATTGCTAAAAACTTACTTGAAACAACTTGCCCCTTAAAAATTAAAATTCTTTGTTCAAAATCTCCTCCCGTTTGCTTCCATCCCCTCAAATTAAGCCATTGACATAAATCATTTAAAACCTTAACTGGCTGTAAAGAAGATGAAATCTCAACGATGGTTGTTCTATCTTTACTAGAAGCCCTAAGAAAGAAGAATAATCCTATGGCCAAAAGAATTGTCAGTAATAATGTTGAATTTAAGGAATAGGACATTAAATAAATTTTCTCTAATAACTAGAGAATAAAAATTAAAATTACATCATATTATAATTTTCTTAGATTTATTCTGTAAAATAACCTTATTAGATAAAAATTCTTAATTAAATAAAATCTTAAGTAATATTCTAAGATCTTAAATTATTTTAAATACTTATTAAAAATGACTATTGAAAATAAAAACATTGATTTTCTTTATAGCGATTTAACAGAAGATCTATACAATCTTTATAAAAAATCATCTTACCTAGCTATTGACACTGAAGCAATGGGGTTAATTCATGGAAGAGATAGACTTTGTTTAGTACAAATATGTAATGAATTTAATAGAACATCATGTATAAAAATCGAACTTAATACCTCTTCTTCACCTCATCTAAAAGCACTTCTTGAAGATGAAAAAATTACCAAAATTTTTCACTATGCAAGATTTGATGTAGCAGCTCTAAAATGCAATCTTGAAATTAATACAAAAAATATTTTTTGTACAAAAATTGCCAGTAAGTTAGCCAGAACATATACAAATAAACACGGTTTAAAAGATTTGATATATGAATTATTAGGTATAGAACTCGACAAAAGCTCGCAAAGTAGTGATTGGGGTAGAAACGAAGATTTAACAAATGACCAATTAGATTATGCAGCAAATGATGTTAGATATTTAATTGAAGCAATGCATAAATTAAAAGTTATCTTAGAAAGAGAGAATAGATATGAATTAGCTCAAAAATGTTTCGAAACAGTTTCTGTTCATGCTGATTTAGACATACTAAAATTCTCAAATATATTTGAACATTGAGAATCAATCTTCAGTTAAAAAATTATCTTCACCATCAAGAGTTTCCATAAGCTTATCAAGTATTCTTGAAGAACTTAATTTATCTCCATCATTTTTTTCACAAATTTTTAAGACGTTTTGCGCAACTTTTATTTTTTCTTGAATAGTTTTCGAGCCTTCTTTTGCAATTTGAATTTCTACTTTCTTTTTAGCAGAAGATAAGCTTATACTCATAAGTTTTGCAATCTCTGCACAAATTTTTAGATATTGCCGATCATTTATTGGATACATAAAAGAATTAATAATTAATAAGCTAGTGCCATTTACTAAGATAACAAATGAAGGTTTATGGCATCTACGATTTTCTTACTTGCTCCGGATTCCCCCATTCTTTTTTTTCCAATTTTTGCTTGTTCTAACCTATCAACTTTTCCTTTTAAAAGTAAACTTAAACGTTTCAAAAGAATTTTTCTGTTCTTGCAAACTAAAACACTACCTCCCAATAATCTTGATTGCCTTTTTGCAAATGATTTTGTAAATTGTGGTCCAGGTCCCGGTAGAGAAAGAGATGGAATTCCAAGGCCAGCAATTTGCTCTGTAGCAGTTCCTGCATTAGACAAACCAACTTCTGCCATATTGGCCCATGAATTGAATTTACCTTTTCCAATCACTACATATTGATCTTTCTTTTTCCATACTGAATCTTCATCAATAAGAAATTTAACTTTACTCTGTTTTATAAAACCATATTTATTTAAATAATTTTGAATTTGAATCACATTCGCATTAATACTCAAAGGCAAAAGTATTAATAAATCCTTTGATAAATCAAAATCTTGCAAACAATTTAGAAAATTATCAAGATTTTTAAGAGCTTCAGGGTATCTACTTCCAACTAATAAAATAATCCTTTTAAAAGAAATAATATTTGATATCTTATCGTTTGTTACATTGACAAAATCCATCATTGGATTGCCCAAGTATTTTGCATCAATATTTTTTTTATACAAATTATTAGCTGTAATTTTATCTCTCATAATTAAATTTTTACATCTTGGAGATTTCATTAAAAACATTTCCCATGGATCCCATTCAGAACCTTTCAACTGATGATAAAAATCACTTAAATCCCAACCTGGCCCACTACTCCAAGTATGATCACTTTTTGGGGTTCCAATAAAACTAAAGTCGCATTCTGAACTCCAAGCGTAGAGTAATGGCAAGAAATCGCCTACTGCGATAATTTTGCAGTTATGTTTTGACTTCTGTTTTACAAGTAGAAAATTTCTTAAATTATCGATTAAAAATCCTGCTAAAAAATCAAGCACAAATCCCTTCAGACTTTGATTACTAAAACCTCCACTAGGCAGCTCTTTTAAATATCCTATTTTATGAAAATTCTTTGATTTTATGGAATTAAATACATCTCCATTTCCTACTAACGGCAAAACTTCAATATTTTTATTTTTTATTTTTTTTAGTAATCTTTTTATTATCTCCGATGCGATTACGTCTTCTCCATGACCATTGCATATAAATAATAGAGAATGAGACACCTTACTGTTAAGATCATAAAAAGACTCAATCGAATCTTTTTCGGCGGCATGGCCAAGTGGTAAGGCAGAGGATTGCAAATCCTTTATCCCCAGTTCGAATCTGGGTGCCGCCTTCTTTATTTTGTCTACACAATTCCCTATAAACCCTTCCAATACCTTAAGTTTTGAATATTTGTTATTCATCTAATACTTTAAAAAGTGGGATGGTAAGTGGATGGTGAGTGGAGTTGTTTTTCCTTAAACAAATTATGCCTTCTTTACATTATCGCAGTTATCTTATTGACACTCAAAATTTATTATTGAATAAGATGGATTTCCGATACAAAATATAACTAAAACTCAAAAACTATTATAGGTTTATTGAAATATCAAGGTTTGTCGCCTTTTGAAAAATATTCAGAAATTTCATTATGATGATTTTATTAATTAAAGATGGTAATTTTTTGCATTAATCTGTTGGTTAATATAATTTAAAATAAGAATTTCTGTTTCACTAGATTTGCAATCATTTATATGAGTTAAATGACCATTTTTACAATTATATCCGACTATATTTACATTTTTTGGATAAATTTCTGTTAAAAATTTTAATTCCTCTGGGCGATTATGACTATCATCTTCGTATGCAAAAACCAAAGCATCTATAACCTTTGCTTTTGTAATTTTTTTTATATGCGCAGGTCTTACTACTTTTCTCCACTTCGGATATTTTCTTATTTCATATCTTGGTCCTGCAAATGCAGGGGCGAAAACAATCGCACTGTTAAATAATTTTTCATTTTCTCTAAACATATGTAAAGCAGTCCATCCTCCAGCAGAAAACCCACTTATAAAAATATTATTAGGATGTACTCCTATTTCATTTATTTCAGTAAGAAGTTTTTTTAACTGTCTCACTCTTTTATATATGTATGATCCTCGCCGGTAATCGTTATCTATAGATTTAGAGCACATAAAAATAAAATGTGCATCAATTTCTTTTTCTAAATATTTTAAAGTTTTTGGTATTTTGTTAAAGTCAGCAGAACATTTTTCCGATCTACGTACATTTGATTGCCCATGCCCCCAAATAATTACTACAGGATTTTTTCCCAAATCTAAATCTTCTCGTATGGACAAAAGATCATTAGCATTAACTTTTATTGGTGATAACAATAGAAAAAATGCAATCAACCTTTTCATAAAAAAATATTTTTCTAGGAAAACTTGCATAATTTACTAAATCCAACTCATTAATTAATTATAAAGTTCTTCCTTTTTTGATTACTAAACTCACCATCCTTCAGATTCAAAATGTCACTATTTGTTCTTACGTAGTTAATATTTTTATATTTTTCTTGGATGGTAAGCGGATGGTAACATACCATCCTTACACCTCAAGATCCCTAATATTACAGAGTTTTTGGGATTATTAACCCACTTCGAATCTGGGTGCCGCCTTTTTCAAATTAGTAAATAATTTCGCTGAAAAGCGTTCCAAGAACAAAAGTTTTTTGTAGCGATTTTCGTATTTCAAATCTTTCAGACTGGGCGGTAAGTGGGCGGTAAGTTGTTAATTTTTATCGCTTAAACTCTTGTTATATTCTCGTTTTCTAGCATTAATACCCCAATTCGAATCAGGATGCTGCCTTATTTAATTTTTAAGCATTTAATTATGAAATTTTTCTAAGAACTTCAATTTCAAATAAAGGGTATAAACTTTCAATTACTTATTGATATAAAGAACAATAATCTTTTCTTTATTTTTTTAAATAATACCTGATATCCATTAATAAATAAAATTTAGTTAATTTATTAATTATTTTCATCAAATTATTGATATTAGAATTTGAATTATTCTAGTAATCATTATCTGCTACACACATTCCTAAACATCTAACACCATTTGATGCAGTCCTTTTGCAATGATTACATAAAATGGGATCTTTCTCTGAAGTAAGGTTAATTTTTGAATTATTTTGGCCTTTAATACTTATTAACTCTTGTGTTGAATCAAATAGAGTCATTCTTGGAATCATCACTTGAATCGATACTAACAACAAGTGAAGCATTAGTGTTGGAAGAAGGTATATCCATAATTTTGACAGTTTCTTTAGGCTCTTCAATAACTTGATTTTCTTCAGTACTTTCATCAACTGCACAAGCTTCAAGAGCCTCTCGAAGTAGTGAATCAAAAGTTGCTCCAGGCAATCTATGTCTTGCAACCTCCAGAAAAGTTCTAGGTAACGATTCAGATGCAGCATCTCGTAAAGCAGGATTATTCTTTCTATGTTCTTGTTCTTCTTCTATTGATTTAATAAACCTCAGTGTGACATCTCGTTTGGTAGAAGCTTTTATCAGCGTATCGGTTTCCGGATTACTAACATTAGGTTCATTTTCAAGATCACTAAGTCTTTTTTCCAAACTATTTAAAACTTCATTAGCTTCTTTACTAATATGCGCTAATTGACCATCGGACAAATTAGGTAAATCAGCGACAAAAACTTTCCCATGATCTCTTAGTGTCAAGAAAGTTGGCCTTGGGCCTTGAGCCTGTCTACCAATTGATTCGGAATTATTACCTATTGGTCTTTTTGGAGGTGTAGGACCAGCTGAACTACGTCTACGTGTAATTCTTTGATTATTTGCAAAGGGCATTGAATAAAGGTTAAATCTTAATACTTAAACTTCCGATATAATTCGGCGGTAATTTTATTATATTACACCTAACTTTTTCATTTGGGTATAAAAAATAATTTTTTAAAACTCCTTTAAAAAAGGTAAAAAAATTTAAGTTAAAATTTCTGGCAAAAATTTACTAATTGTTGAATCAGTTTTTCTAACTATCTTTCCAATTTCCCAACTATCTATATCATGATCTTTACAGATACTTAATATCGCTTCCTTAAATTGTTTATCAATAATTAAACAAAATCCCACTCCAAGATTGAAAGTATTCCAAAAATCTTTTTCGGGAATAGATCCTTTCTCTTGAAGGAATTTAAATAAAGTAGGTATTTGCCATGAACTGGTATCGATATAAGGAATAAAATCAGAAGGAATACATCTTGGTAAATTTTCTGGAATTCCTCCTCCAGTGATATGAGACATTGCTTTAATTTCTATATCTTCAGATAACATTTGGTTAATCACATTATTGTAAATTTTTGTAGGTTTCAATAACTCATCATAAAAATTTAAGTGAGAAACTTTTTCAAATTCTTTATCTATTTGATTATTGTTTTGAATAATTTTTCTTACTAAACTAAAGCCGTTACTATGAACTCCATTACTTTTTAAAGCAATTATTAAGTCATTTTCAGAGACTTTTTTACCATTAATAAGCTTATCCTCATCAACTATTCCAACACAAAATCCTGCAAGATCATACTTATTTTTTGAATAAAATCCAGGCATTTCAGCAGTTTCTCCTCCGAGTAATGAACAGTTATTTTCTCCGCATCCATGTGAAATTCCCTGAACAACCCTCAATAATTGTTTCTTATCAAGCTTACCGGTAGCAATATAATCCAGAAAAAATAAAGGTTTTGCACCACTAGTAATGATATCGTTCATGCACATAGCAACTAAATCAATACCAACCTCAAAATGAAAGTTTTTACTTTGTGCTAATTCTAATTTTGTTCCAACACCATCAGTCCCTGAAACAAGAACCGGTTTTTTAAAACTATCGATAGGAATTCTAAACAAACCTCCGAACCCGCCAATACCCTCAATCACATTAGATGTATGAGTTCCTTCAACTGCCTGTTTAATTTCGGAAACAAATTCTCGCCCAGCTTCTATATCAACACCTGATGTTTTGTAATCCATGAAATAAAAATGATAGACTTTCCCTATATAGATATTCCTCCTAAGATTGTTTTTGTCCAGTAATTATTTATCAAATAGATTTATTTTTTAAAAACAAAGTGAAGAAAGTAATCATTAGGAAAACTGAAGAAATAAAAAATTGGAGGAGAAATATAAATAGTGAAATTAACTTCATTCCAACAATGGGTAATCTTCATGATGGTCATATTAAACTTATATCAACAGCAAAAAATGACAATTCTAATGTTAATTTAGTAAGTATTTTTATTAATCCACTTCAATTTGATAACAAGTTAGATTTAGAGAATTACCCTAAAACAGTTGATAATGATATAAAAATCTCCTTTTCAAATGGCGCAGATGCTATCTTCATCCCAAGTAATGAAGATATATATCCACCGAATAATAAAAATATTAAATTCCTAAAAGCTCCAAAAGAATTATCTTCTGCATTATGTGGATTAAATCGAATTGGACATTTTGATGGCGTTTGTACAGTAGTTTATAGATTACTTAATCTCATCAAGCCAAAAAATCTTTACTTAGGAGAAAAAGATTGGCAACAACTTTTAATTTTAAAAAATCTTGTTCTTAGAATGAAATTAAATGTTACTATTAAATCCATTCCTACACAAAGAGATTTTGATGGAATTCCTTTAAGTTCACGTAATGTACATTTATCAAAAAAAGAAAGAAAATTGATTAAGTTTTTTTCAAGTGAGTTATTAGAAGCAAAAAAAAATTTTCAACAAGATAAAAAGATCCATTTAAACCAAATAATTAAGAAGCTATCAGCAAAAAAAATTTCAATTGAATATTTAGAACATTTACACCCTTATACACTCCAAAAAGCAAGACTTGAGGATAATATTTCGTTATTGGCTGGTGCGATAAGATGTGGAGAGACAAGATTAATTGATCACGTTTTTCTAATGAAAAGAAGGCCGATTATTGCAATTGATGGTCCTGCAGGTTCAGGTAAAAGTACTGTAACAAAGTTAATAGCGAAGAAACTTAAACTTTTATATTTAGATACTGGCGCAATGTATAGGGCATTGAGTTGGCTTATGATAAAAGAAAGTATTAACTATAAAAAAGAAAAAAATTTACAGAATATTCTTAAAGGTATATCTATAGTTTTCAAGTCGAATACAAATTCACATCAGGATGTTTATGTTAATAACTACTGTGTTACTGAAGAAATTAGATCGCAAAAGATAAGTTCCATCGTTTCTAAAATTTCCTCAATAAAAGAAGTAAGAGAATTCTTAGTAGAAGAACAAAGAAAAATTGGAGAATCAGGCGGACTTGTAGCTGAGGGAAGAGATATAGGAACTACTGTTTTTCCTCATGCAGAACTTAAAATATTTTTAACTGCTAGCATCGATGAAAGAGCAAAAAGAAGAAAATCTGATAAAAATAGTAAAGACTCACAAGAAATAGACCTTCATACATTAAAAGAACTTATAAAGAAAAGAGATTTTGAAGATTCCAATAGGGAAATTTCGCCTCTAATTAAGGCGAATGATGCAATAGAAATTATTACCGACGGATATACAATTTATGAGGTAGTGGATAAAATTATTGACCTTTACAATGACAAGATTCCTAAAGAGACTGAGATCAAATAAATTTAAGAAATACTTTCCAAAAAACCTTTTACAGAGTCTTCTAGAATATCAAGGACATAATCAAAGCCCTCATCACCTCCAAAATATGGATCAGGAACTTCTTGCTCATTAAAAACTGATCTAAAATCTTGTATTTTTTTTATTGCTGCAAAACCAGTTGAAGCTGTTCTATTTTTAAGATCTTGAATATTTTTAAAATTTGAATCGTCCATCGCAAGAATATAGTTAAATTCGTCAAAATCTTTGCTAGTAATTTGACGAGCCTTGCTTAAGATATTTATATCTCTTCTTTCTGCCGCAATTCTCATCCTAGAGTCAGCTTTTTTCCCAATATGCCAACTCCCAGTTCCAGCAGAATCAACAATAAAGGCATCGGTTAATCCCTTCTTTTCAAGTAGTCGTATAAAGATAGCTTCTGCTGCAGGAGACCTGCAAATATTTCCCAAACATACAAAAAGAACAGAAATTTTATTCATATGATTTCAAATTCCAGTTGATTATAAGACTTTTAAGTAGTAAATAAAACTTCTTCAATTAAAGATTCAGTAAATTCTTTACCAAACAAACTCGACAACATTGGCCTTGCTGGATCGTTATCTCTTCTATAATCCAAATAATTATTTTGACCGTTTATTAATTCTTTTTGCAGTTCAATATTGACTTCTTTGCTTTCGAAAAGAATTTCCAAATACAAATCAAGATATTCCTTAAATGAGTTATAAAGCTGATTAGTAATTAAAAAATCACTTCTTTCTTCTTTTGGTAATTTTGACCATATTACTCCTGGAGAAAAAAATCTAGCTACATCCGCAGACATTTTTTCAGCTAATGGGAGTGATGAATGACAATGATTTTTGAGTTTTATAAGTTTTTCTAATAACTCATTATTGTATTGATTTTGTATTTTTAATGAAGGCTGAAAATCTAACACTATTAAATAACTATTAGGTAGAGAAACAAAATCTACTCCAAAAAATGGGACGTTATAAATAGTATTAGGAATAATTAAAAAATTTAAAACAGAATAATTTGGACTATTTATACAAACTGCCCTTGCGAATTGAATTCTTTTTTTATGCGTTACACCCCAAGTAGATAGATTCACATTTTTTTTTGATTTTTTTGAACCATAAGTTGAATCTTTATAAGAATATTCCGAGGGTATTTTTTTTTCTAAACAGTTATATTTACTTAAATTATTTGTTAAATATTTTAAGAAATTATGCCATCTCCAATCTGGCCTATAAAAAATAGTATCTTCTATTAACATTCAATGAATAATCTCATTATTTAATGTAAATAGAAATTTATTGATAAATTTTTTTGTCCATTTTTCTCCAAAAAAAGATTTAAACAATTTATCTGCAGGGTCTTTTTCAAAACTGTACTTATCATATTTAATTTGATTAATCTTTATTTCTTCTGCATTTAAAAATTGATTAACATGATTCGATTTATAAATGTTCAAATAATTATTTACAAATGAATGGAATATATTATTTAAATCTCTATCAAGATTTAATTTATTTCCTCTACATATAATCACCCATGGGGAAAAATACTTTTTTGAATCATATATATTCTTCATTTTATTATTATCAAATGCAGAATATTTTTCCTTAATAATACCTAAACTTGAACAATATTTTTCAAGATATTTGCTTTCTTGAATTAAAGGTTGATAATCAAGTATTGCTAATAACTTTTGAGAAGTTCCAAACCATAAAATATCAGCTCCTAAAATAGGACATTCACTTTCAAAATTAGGATATGCGACAGTATTAAACACTTGCAGTTTTTTGCCACCATCTAATCTTGTTATTCGCCACTTTCTATATTCGGGAGATGAAAAAAGCCAATTTTTAATAATATATTTTGAGTCTTCGTTATGATGTTCTTTGAATTCACTAGATATTTGTACTTCATGTCCATTTAATTGATCAATATTGGTTTTAAGGAAATCAACTAATGAATCAAACATAAACATTAGGTCTCGGTACTTCCTTTCCTAACTTTTTTTGTAATGTAATTGAATACAATCTTGCCTAAAACAGCAATCAAGTTACCTTCAAGCTCCTTAAACATTTTCATATTGTAAGTAAACGCTTGATTAGCTTCATCAATAATTTGATCAGCCGTCTTTTGATTTATTGGAAGTTGATTCAAAGTAAGGGAATATTCTTCCTTAAATTTCTTTTCATCAGCAATTAATTCAAACTCATAAAAATTTAAACCATCATTTCCCTGCAAATTTAATGCTTTTTTAGCGATCCTTTTCAAGATTTGCCCCCCAGATAAATCTCCTATATAGCGCGTATAGTGATGACCAACTAAGAGCTCTGGTGAATTTTTTGCGACCTCTCGGATTCTTTCAACATATTCTTTTGCTGAGTGCGAAATATTAATTTCATTCTTCCAGTTTTCACCAAAATAAAATTTAAGATCATTTACAAGAGTTTCTTTCCTGAATAATGATTTAAAACCTATAGGTTTTATGACGGGATGTTCCTCATTGACCAGTCTTTCAATTTCCTCTTCCATGGCTTCATAAACAAAATATAAATCACTAATTAATTTTCTATAAGATTTTTTTTCAACAACTCCTTTTAAAAAACAAGCCACAAAGCCAGTATTTTCTGCCATAGTGTGGGATTTTTTTGTCCCTTCTCTTAATTGTCCTGCAAGAGCAACTGCCATATATTTTGAATTATTTTTGTTTCTGTGTTTAATCTACAAGAAAAATACATAAAACAGCTAATTTTTGTTACCAGCAGATGTTGTAGAGAATAGCTTATAAAGTTCTTTACAAACCAAAAACAGATTATCTTTTTGTTCCTTTTGCGGTAGATGAGTGCCAGTCATTTCCCAATCACCGACGGTAGCCACTCTCCATCTCTCGGAGGGAACAATCATACCTCGCATTATTATTCCCAACAATTTCGGGACTCTGTCATTACTATCATTTTCAATTCTTAACTGTAAGAGTATTGCTCTACATTCAATAAGAGGACTCCAACCAGGAAAATGAAACGCAAAATCAATAGTATCTTGCATAGATTCATTTGAATTGTCCCAGGGAGTAAAGTTTACGCTTGCATCTGGAAAATATTTCCGAAATAAAGCTGCAGTAGAAGCAATTTTATTAGCTATCTCAACATTACTTGCATTTGAACTCGCATTCATAAAAAGCTGAGTATTTTTTTGAAAATGACATAATTTGCTTTAACTTGCTTATTAACTACTTTTTCTTTTAATAAAGATGTTGAAATGCTGATCAATAAAGTATTCTCTATTCACATTTGACTAATAAATTTCTAGGTTTTAAAGAAAATAACTCATCGCAAATTAAAATACTTATGAGCTTCAAAGAGTTATCTTTTATTAATTCAATGCTATGCCAAAATTTGAAAAATTAACTTTACCTAGTGAAGGCGAGATAATAACTTTTAATCAAGGTAAACCTAATGTTCCTAATAATCCAATTGTCCCTTTTATTAGGGGTGATGGTACTGGAGTTGATATTTGGCCTGCTACTCAAATCGTTCTTGATTCAGCGATTAAAAAAAGCTATGGAGATGAAAGAAAAATTAATTGGTTTAAAGTCTATGCAGGAGATGAAGCTTGTGAACTTTATGGAACATATAACTATCTCCCTCAAGATACTATTGAGGCAATCAGACACTTTGGCGTAGCTATCAAAGGTCCTTTAACGACTCCCATCGGCGGAGGTATTAGATCTCTTAATGTTGCATTAAGACAAATCTTTGATTTATATAGTTGTGTTAGACCATGCAGATATTATTCAGGGACTCCAAGCCCTCACAAAAATCCCCAAAATCTGGACGTTATTGTTTATAGAGAAAATACTGAAGATATCTACATGGGAATTGAATGGGAAGCCGAGGATAATAATTGTCTTGAATTAATTAATCACTTAAATAATGTTGTAATACCAAATAGTAAAAATTTAAAAAATAGATCCATACCAAACGGATCAGGAATTGGAATAAAACCAGTAAGTAAATCTGGAAGCCAAAGGCATATTAGAAAGGCCATTGAACATGCTAAAAGATTATCAGGAGATAAAAGGCATGTGACTCTTGTACATAAAGGGAATATTATGAAATATACCGAAGGTGCATTTAGAGATTGGGGTTATGAATTAGCAGTCAATGAATTTAGAGGAGATTGCATTACAGAAAGAGAAAGCTGGATTTTAGATAATATTCATAAAAATCCAGAAATTACAATTGAAAATAATGCCCGAAAAATCGAACCAGGTTTTGACAAGCTTACAAATAACAAAAAAGCATTCATTTGCGAAGAAATTAAAGAAGTAATTGCATCAATTTCAAATTCGCATGGAGACGGAAAATGGAGAGAACTTATTCTTGTTGATGATCGGATAGCTGATAGTATATTTCAACAAATTCAAACTAGACCTCAAGAATATTCAATTCTTGCAACCTTAAACCTCAACGGAGACTATGTTTCTGATGCAGCTGCAGCAATTGTTGGAGGCCTAGGTATGGCTCCTGGTGCAAATATTGGGGATAATGCAGCAATTTTCGAAGCTACGCACGGTACTGCGCCAAAACATGCAGGCTTAAATAAGATTAATCCAGGCTCAGTAATTCTTAGTGGTGTAATGATGCTTGAATATTTTGGTTGGGATGAAGCAGCTAACCTAATTACAGATGGTTTAAGCAAGGCAATAGAGCAAAAAAAAGTCACCTATGATCTAGCACGCTTAATGGAACCTAAAGTAGAACCTTTGTCTTGCAGTAGTTTTGCTGAAGAAATTATCTCAAATTTCTAATTTTAGAAATTAGTTTTATTTTCAAAAACCTTCCAAATATTCACCAGTGAATCTTTAGTGCCAATGTTTCCAGGATGTGTAACAACAGGAAGTTTTTCGCCATTTTTTAGGTTGCAAGTCACCACTGAAATGCCCGTTAAAATCTGTCCTTCAAGATAAACATAATCTGCATTAAGTCCATTACTAAGAATCAAATTTGTTGTTATTCCACCTTTTGAAATCAAATATCCTATTTCATACTTCAAATCTGCGACTAATTCAGCAATAAAACAAGCGAGTAAATTATAAAAATTAAATAGTTCAGAAGAATCTAAAGACATAAATTGTCTTGAAGTAAACAAAACAGGAGTTTTTCCTTTCTCAAAAGAAAATCTAATTTCTTTTAAAAATTTATTTTTAAATAAATTCCTTCGCTTCTGATTATTATCTGATGAATAAATTTTAAAGAATTCAAAAACATCTAATTCAACTGGATTGCAATTAGTTATCTCTAACAAATTATTCAATTGTATTGTTGAAAGTTCTACATAAGATCCAACAATTATCAGTCCTGGAAGAAAACTCTTTTCTTTATTTCTTATTCTTAAATTAGAGAAAAATATTTCACTCTGAGAGAAACTTTTTTTATCAGAAATTGAACTTACAAAACTTGCTGCAGTTCGAAAAAGGAATTTTTTTTGTTTAATTAATTTTTTAATTACTAAAGAAAATTTTTTTAGTTGAGAATAATTTTCTACATCTACAATTACATGTTTATTATTCTTCAAGTTGTTTATTTTTTTAAAAACAATATTATTTTCTTCATCATTTAGCATTTCAATATCTGACAAAAAAAGATTTTGAATATCTTCAAAATTTATTTGGGATTTACTCTGCTGAAATAAAAGATTCTTGACATTACTTGTCTCATATCCAAAAATTTTATCTTTTGCAAAAATTGTTTGACTTATAGGAGTTTTATCAACAAAATGAGATCCATTAATTGTTAATCTTTTACCCTCTATGAAAGCTGGAATATGAAAAGTAGCATCAAAAGGACCTAAGCAACTATTTAGAGCAATTGGCTCTAAATAGTTATGTCCTCGAAGAGTAGAGTCTCCTCTACTTATAAAAATAATTTCTTCTTCATAGGCTTGAGAACTAATTACAGTCTTAAGATTTTTGCAAATTTCTTTTATTGTTAATTTCGCATCATTTTCCGATAGTGACCTTGTATTAGCCAAAATAAAAAATAAATTAGATTTAGATTCAAAACCTTTGACTAAAGTTGAGCAGTCCCACTTAAGCAGTAATAAGCAATCGTGAACAGTTTGAGAGCCTGTGGGATCATCATCTATTACGACAAATTTCATAAGTATTGCAAAATTACTTAAAAGATTTTATTTGTATTGAGGCATTAAACCTTTTACTATCATTTGAAGGAATCATAATGTTTCTAAATCCGTCAACAAAAGAATTTCGTGGACTAGTCCAAGGTTCGAGACATATCATTCTTCTTGGGGGATCACTCCAAATAACGCCTAAATCAAAAGGATATGGATGATTTAAAGTTACCTCTCTTTTAAAAATTTTATCTCGAAAAGAGCTTTTACCGGAAGTATACATAAGTAGATCAACTCCTGAATTAATTTTGTTTAATTCATCCAAAGTATTACTTATAGTATTTCTTTCTTGATCCTGACAATTAAGTGGATTATCAACAAACTCTAAATTTTTGAAATCTGAAACGTTAAAATAAGGATGCAAACCGAAATTTATAGGCATAGCAAAGTCTGTTTTATTATGGATTGTAATTTCAAATTCTAAAGAGTTAATTTTTAAAGTAACTTCTATTTTTAGTTCGAAATCGAAAGGATAATATTTTTTGGTTTTTTTTGATGCATTTAATAATAAGCATAAAAATTTTTCATTTTCATTGAAGGAGTATTGCCATTGCGAATCCCTAGCGAAACCATGTTGTGGTAATTGCAAATAACCATTTCCAAATACTGAACTAGAGGTATTAAGATTTCCACAAATTGGAAACAAGATTGGAATGCCTCCCCTAATACTTTTTGTCTTGTCCATAAATCTTTTTTCATCGAAATAAAGTATTTCATTACCATCCGAAACCCAATTTGTAATAACGCCTCCTCTGTTAGGACAAAATTTAATGTAATTATATTTATCTAATTGAAAGACAAAAATTCCTTGGTCCTTATTAGATGATTCAAGTTTCACGATTATTACTTAAAGAGAATCAACCCAATCCAAAATATGCTGATTAACTAATTCAGGTATTTCATCATGAGGGCAATGTCCTGCATCAAGAATAATTTCTTTTGTATTCTTTGGTGTAAATTTTTTATATAGATTTCTTTTTTTTGGAGTGTTCATCCATGGATCTTTCCCTCCCCAAAGAAGTAGCAATGGTGCATTTAGTTTTGAGAATAGCTTATCCAACGGCAATCCCTGAGGCCCTGATGGGTTAAATACACTTCTAAAAACATTAAAAGCCCCAAAATCTAGAGAAGGCTTCCTTATTGACTCAACTAAAAAATCATCAACATTTTTTTTATCAACATAAACTTGATTTAAAGTTTTTTTAATATTTTTTGGATTTCTCATATTCTCAAAAATCAAACGTTGAAGAACAATATTTTTCAAAAATATGCCGGCAACTGTTTCGATTGAAGTTTGCAACATATTCTTTTTGATAGTTTTTTCTTCACTAAAATATCCAGCAGCATTAAGTAAGATCACTCCTGCGTTTAACTCATTTAATTCTGCACCAGCTGCTAATGCAGCATAACCACCTAATGAATTTCCAACAACAATTGTAGGTTTTTTTATTTTCTCTTTTACATAAGCGACAACCTGATCTTTCCATAAAGATCCTGAGTATTCAACGTCTTGAGGCTTAGGACTTTTTCCAAAACCAAGTAAATCCATAGCATGAACTTCGTATTTCGTACTCAAAACAGGGATATTAAATCTCCAATGATCCGTAGAAGCACCGAAACCATGAATTAATAAAATTGCGTATTCTTTTGCTGTTTGTTCAGGCTTAGCAGAGACAATATGTATTGGGTAATTTAAAAAATTCCAGTCATAATTTACATCACCATCTATCAGAGCTGATTTTTCCATTTATTGAAAATCTTTTGTTTTTTAATTCTAATAAACTTATTTCCTAAAGAAGACCCACAGGATCGGCTGCAACATCATCTGAAATTTTATTGCCATCATTTGGTGGCTTATCTTTTAGGACAATTCTCAAAAGAACAGGTGCAAGAAATGTAGTTCCAATAACCATTAATAAAATAGCTGCTTCAAGAGAAGGAGTTAACAACTTAGCACTTGTTCCTAATCCAAGGAAAATCAAACCAACCTCTCCTCTAGGCATCATACCCAAACCTACTACTAATCTATTTGTAGGTTTATCACTTGAAAATACCCATCCTGCTGCAATTTTTCCAATAATTGCGACAACTAACAAAAATCCTGCAACTACAAGAGCTGAACGACTAGTTGGATCAAGTGGATTGATAACTGATAAATCCATTCCCGCTCCAACTAGTACAAAGAAAATGGTTGCGAATAAGGATACTAAAGGTAAAACGGATTGTTGAATTGCATGATTATTTTTAGAACTACTTAGAATTAATCCAGCTGCAAAAGCACCTAAAGCTGCTTCCAATCCAATGGCTGTTGCTACGAAACAACACAATACAAGTATTACAAAAGAAGCTACCACTACGGCTCCAGGAGCCTTTAATCTATCTAATAACCAATCAAAACCTGGAGCAGCTGTTCTACTTAGTGCAATAGCAGCAATAACGAATACTACAGCTGCTGCAACTAATTTAACGATGGGAGCAATTTCTAAAGTGCCTCCGGCAGCAAGGGCGACTACAACTGCCAGAATAACAATTCCTAAGATATCGTCTAACACTGCTGCACCAATAACAATCTGTCCTTCTCTAGTTTTTAAGTAACCCAACTCACCAAAAACACTTGCAGTAATTCCTATACTTGTTGCCGTCATAGATGCTCCTGCAAAAACTGCTGGAATTAGATCTACTTGGAAAATAAACATTAATCCAAGAGTTCCAAAGGCAAACGGTAAAATTACACCAGCCATAGCAACAGTGAAAGCCTGAGCTCCGACAGCTACTAATTCCTCTAATTCACTTTCTAGTCCTGTTAAAAATAAAAGAGCATATAATCCCAGAGTTGCTACTGCTTGCAGGGATGGAAAACTTTCGAAATAAACATCAGGTACAGCTTCTGGGGGGATTGACGCTAAAGAACTAATAACATTTACAAGTCCTTCATTTAATTCTGTTCCAGCTGAAGGCGGTATCAACAAATGGAATCCTGAAGCCCCTATTACAACCCCTGCAAGGAGCTCACCTACTATCGTTGGCAAACTTAGTCTTACTAATACTTCTGCTAATGCTCTTGCAGCTAAAAATATTAATAGAAACCTTATAACTCCTATCAACGTTTCAGCAACTTCTAAATCATGTGCACTTAATTCAGCAAGTAAAGAGTACATTTAAATGTAAAAAATAAACTACCTAATTGGAAGATAGTTTATTGAGGGCCCACTTTAAGAAATATGTAAGAAAAAAGCAAAAATACTCAACAAGTGTGGATCTGAAGTTACAACAAAGAAATTTTTAAAAAAATGGCTATTGTCTAATATATGGCTAATCCAATGAACACCAACAAACCCTTCGATCTACGTTTGCCTACCCCAGGCTGTTACTTAGATCCTGAGAAAGCTGGAATGGATTCTGATGCTGTTTTCCAAGGAATGACAGCCCATCTTTTTTATACTCTAGGAAAGTTAGCTACTTCCGCAAGTCCGCACGACCTGTACATGGCTTTAAGTTATGCAGTAAAAGATAGGCTAATGACAAGATATTTAGCCAGCCAAGAAGTTATAAGAAAAAAGCCTCAAAAAACAGTCGCATACTTATCAGCAGAATTTTTAATAGGTCCTCAATTAAGTAACAATCTTCTCAATCTTGGAATAACTCATGAGGCAGAAGATGCTTTAAAAAGATTTGGGATTGAATCATTGTCAACAATTCTTGAAGTTGAAGAGGAGCCTGGATTAGGTAATGGTGGACTTGGCAGACTTGCAGCTTGTTATATGGAATCATTAGCATCTCTTCAAGTTCCAGCAGTTGGTTATGGTATTCGATATGAATTTGGTATATTTAATCAGTTAATTAGAGACGGCTGGCAAGTTGAAGTAACTGATAAATGGTTAAAAGGTGGATGGCCATGGGAACTTCCACAACCGGACGAATCATGTTTCGTTGGTTTTGGAGGTAGAACTGAGAGTTATAGGGATGATAAAGGAAATTACAGATCAAGATGGATCCCTTCAGAACATGCTATTGGAGTACCTCATGATGTTCCAGTTTTAGGATATAGAGTCAATACATGTGACAGATTGAGATTATGGAGAGCTGATGCAACAGAAAGTTTTGACTTTTATGCATTCAATATTGGTGATTATTATGGTGCAGTTGAAGAAAAAGTTGCATCTGAAACTCTCTCAAAAGTTCTATATCCAAATGATGGAACTGACGAAGGTAGAAGATTAAGACTTAAACAACAACACTTTTTTGTAAGTTGTTCTCTACAGGATATGTTGAGAAGCCTTGAAAAAAGATCAATACCAATAACAGAATTCCCCAAACACTGGACAGTTCAATTAAATGATACGCATCCTGCTATTGCAGTTGCGGAATTAATGAGACTTCTTATTGACCAATATCAAATAGGTTGGGATAAAGCTTGGAACATAACAACCTCTTCAGTTGCTTATACCAATCACACATTACTTCCAGAAGCTTTAGAGAAATGGGATTTAGGTTTATTTAATGATCTTCTTCCCCGCCATCTTGAAATTATTTATGAAATCAATTGGAGATTTCTTCAACAATTAAGGCTCCGTTATCCTGGAGATGACAAGATTCTTCAAAAATTATCAATAATTGATGAAGAAGGCTCGAAATCAGTTCGGATGGCTCATTTAGCTACAATTGGAGCCCATCATATTAATGGAGTTGCAGCTCTTCACTCGGATCTAATCAAAAGACAACTTCTTCCTGAATTCGCAGCTCTATGGCCTGAAAAATTTACAAATGTTACTAATGGAGTTACTCCAAGGAGATGGGTTGCCCTATCTAATCCATCATTATCTAATCTTCTAGAAGAAGAAGTTGGTCCAAATTGGATAACAAATATGGAACTTCTCAAGAAGTTAGAAGAAAAAAAAGACGACGACAATTTTTTACAAAAATTTGAGGAAACTAAACTAAATGGTAAAAGAAAATTATCTAGTTTTATCCATTCAAAAACTGGCATACTTGTAGATCCATCAAGTTTATTTGATGTTCAGGTAAAAAGAATTCATCAATATAAAAGACAACATTTAAATGCCTTACAAATTATTGCTCAATATTTAAGAATCAAAAATGGTACTAACAAGTACGAAGTTCCAAGAACAATAATATTCGGAGGTAAAGCTGCACCAGGTTACTTTATGGCAAAGCTCATGATTAGATTTATTAATGGTATTGCTGATGTAGTAAATTCTGATCCAGATATGGATGGTTTATTAAGAGTTGTTTTTCTACCAGACTATAACGTTAAACTTGGTGAAATAGTATATCCAGCAACGGATCTCTCAGAACAAATTTCAACTGCTGGGAAAGAAGCTTCTGGAACTGGAAATATGAAGTTTGCCATGAATGGAGCATTAACGATTGGAACCTTAGATGGGGCTAATGTGGAATTAAGAGATCTTGTGAAAAAAGAGAATTTCTTTCTTTTTGGTAAGACTGAAAGCGAAATTATGGATTTAAAAAATAATAATTACTCTCCCAAAACTTTTATTGAACAATCTCCTGAGCTTAAAGAGGTTATACGCCTAATTGAAATTGGGCACTTTAGCAATGGAGATAAAGAATTATTTAAACCTTTATTAAATAGTTTGACTGGACATGACCCATTTTTTGTTATGGCTGACTTTGAAGACTACTTAAATAAACAGGATGTGGTCAGTAAATGCTGGAATAATAAAAAATCCTGGAATAAAATGGCATTATTAAATACAGCCAGATCAGGTTATTTTTCCTCAGATAGATCTATCAGAGAGTATTGTAAATCTATTTGGAAAGTTTCTCCAATGCCAGTTGAAATTACTTGCGACGTCGAAGAATTAACTAATTAAAATTTTTCTTATCTGGTGAATCTGGAGTTTGATGAAATAATCTATTCAAAATTAATCGATCCATATTTAATGGGTCTGGAGCTAATTCGTTTGCAACCTCTTTAAATTTTGATTCAAAATTTTTTGAAATTTTTGTATCAAATATCCTTTCCATTAATGCTTCAATAGAATATAAATAAGCATTAACACTTTCAAGCTCCTCTAAAGCTTCAGAAATTTCTATATCAGAAATATGCTTTACATCAGGAGTGATATTTTCATTAGATTCTCTTTCAGATAATTCTCTCTGCAACTCATCAGTAACCTTAGTACAAAGAGTTCTGAACGATTGAATAGATGCCCAATTTAATTCTTGTTGCTGCTTAAAAGTAGGGAATTCTCTGATGAGACGATCATGCTCTTTGTAAAATCTCTGACAATCAGAGCATTGACATGGTTCTTCAGCCAAAAGAAAATAAAACTCTTTTTATATCATCTCACTATTTGGGCAAAATTGTAGGACCATCCAATAATTCGTCATTTTCATCAAGTGAATCTGGACTGTCTGGCAAAGGTATCTCAATACTTGTAACCAAATTTATGACATCTCTCAGCCTCATAGAATCTGCGAACCATCCCATTGCTTGCTCAGCATCTCCTCTTTTTTCAGCGTCATTTGCTTGATCTTCATGAGCTTCCGCTAATAAAGCAAGCCAGCAAAGGCATCTTGCTTGAACTATTGACAGATCCAAATCATTAGGTTGGGATTTAGAAATGCGTTCATGCTCTTGTTGAATTAAGAGTTTTAAACGCATATCATGCAACTTAGCCATAAAAGATTTATTACTAACTATACGCTAGCTAGAGAGTAGCATATTTGCACACATACTACATATAGTTTTTTACTTTTACGGGACTGGCGGGAGTCGAACCCACGACCTACGGTTTAGGAAACCGTTGCTCTATCCTGCTGAGCTACAGCCCCAATAGATGATTTTTGGCGTATTAAGCATTATGCTAAATGAAAGCAGGAGAGGCAATCGCAAGAAAGTTTTATTTTGTTTCCAAAATAAAACTTTCTTGAGGAAAGTCCGGGCTCCCACATGGTCAGGCTTGCTGGGTAATTCCCAGTGCGGGTAACCGTGAGGATAGTGCCACAGAAACATACCGCCTAATACTTTTTGTATGGCAAGGGTGCAAGGGTGCGGTAAGAGCGCACCAGCAACATTGAGAAGTGTTGGCTAGGTAAACCCCGGCTGGGAGCAAGGCTTAGTGGATTTATGACCATTAAAAAATCTACTTTTAAGTGCCGCTTGAGACTGTGAAGTAATTCTAGTCCTAGATAGATGATTGCCCATCTTAATTAAGATGAACAGAACCCGGCTTATGACCTGCTTTTTAATTATTGTGATTACTTTTATCAGATGACAAATATAATTAATGCAAAGAGATTAAATCAAATAACTACTTTTTTAGAGTCTTTAAATGTTAAATCAAAAAGATTTTCTCATCTAATTAAAACACAAAATATTTCAGTGATTCAAGATTTTAATCAAGCATTTATCCATTCCTCAGCAGACAAAATAATAAATTACGAAAAACTAGAATTTTTCGGAGATGCAGTACTCAGATTAGCTGCTTCGAATTTTATTGAAAAAAAATATCCTCAATTGAGTGTCGGAGAAAGATCAGAGCTAAGAGCACAAATTGTTAGTGATGAATGGTTAACTAAATTAGGAGAAAAAATTGATATAGAGAAATTAATAATTAAAGGACCAAAAGCTCTTAATGACGAAAATTCAAAATGTACAATTATTAGTGAAGCTACAGAAGCTTTAATTGGTGCCGTTTACAAGTGCTTTAATTCAATTCAGGAAATAAATCTTTGGTTAGATGATATTTGGGAGGAAGATTCAGAAATATTTTTAAAAGCTCCATATAAATTCAAATCTAAGACAGTATTGCAAGAGTGGTGTCAAAGTAAAGGTTTTAATTTACCAGTTTATAAAATAATCGAAGTTTCAAAGAAAAATGGAGACTCCAAAAGGTTTTCTTGCGATATATTTATCGAAGGATTTAAAGAATCATCTGCATATGGCAAGTCGCATAAACAAGCAGAAACAAATGCAGCTAGAGTTTTGATAGAAAAATTTATTTCTATAGGTAAAATCTAATTTTTATACTATTTCTAAATTAGTTAGCTGAAAAGTTATGAGTTTATCCCAGTTACCTCCTTCAAAGAGAACAGCTGCTTTTTTTTTTGTAACTCTTTGCACAAACCCTTTATATCCTCTGTATATAGAGTTAATGTCTTTCACAACAACAAAAGAACCGGGGAGTATTGGTTTAGTAGACAATTCCATAAAATACTCTTTCTAATACAATATATAATAAATGGAAAATGAATGGTTGATTGTTGGATTTATAACATCATGTCATGGAATTAATGGACAGGTAAAGGTTAAATCCTTAAGCGATTTTGAAGAAAGATTTTCAAAACCAGGAATAAGATGGTTGCAAAAAGAAAATGAACCTCCTGTAAAAATAGGACTTATATCTGGTTTCAAACAGCCTGGTAAAGAAACTTTTATTGTTAAGCTCCAAGGAGTAAATACTAGAAATCATGCAGAGGAACTTAAGAAATTTAAAATTCTTGTAAAAACTAATAAACTACCTAGACTAAAAAAAGAAGAATTCCATTTATTGGAACTTATAGATCTGGAGGTCAAAATTTTAGAAAATGATGAATTAAAAATAATTGGGAAAGTTATTAATTTAGAAAATGAAAAAAATAATTTACTCGTTATTGAATTATTGAAAAATCAAAAACAAGTTCTAATACCATTCGTAAAGGAGATAGTACCTTTAGTTGATATAAAAAATAATTTTCTAATCATCAATCCTCCAAATGGACTTTTAGAGCTTTAAATTTAAAAAAATTTTTAAGAAACTAATCATTCCACAGTTACACTTTTAGCTAAGTTTCTTGGTTGATCCACGTCAAGTCCTCTATGAGCTGCAATATGGTAACTCAATAATTGCAAAGGTATTATGTTAAGTAAAGGTGAAATCCATTCATTAGAGGCAGGAACTTTCATTAAATAATCAAAAATTTCAGTTCCATTACATTCAGGAGCAATTCCAATTAAATAAGAATCTCTAGCTTTTGCTTCTTGGGCATTACTAATAACTTTATCAAAGACTTCACCGGGTGAGGCAATAGAAATTACAGGCACTTTTTTATCTAACAAAGCGATTGGACCATGTTTCATTTCACCAGCTGGATATCCAGCTGCATGTATGTAACTAATTTCTTTGAGTTTTAAAGCGCCTTCAAGAGCAATAGGATAATTTATACCTCTTCCTAAAAAGATAACATCTTTAATATTGAAAAAATCATGGGCTAGCTTTTCTGAAGATTCATTATGTTGCTCTAAAAGATCCTCTATTAATGGAGGCAATTTTATAAGTTCAGTTATTAATTTATTGATTTCATCTGAGCTTTGACTAGCTTTAATTTCTGCAAATTTTATCGCTAATCCATAAAAAGAAAGTAATTGAGCAAAAAAAGTTTTTGTTGCTGCAACTCCCACTTCTATCCCTGCAGAAATATCAATTATATTTTGAACCTGCCTTCCTATGGAGCTCTCTTTTCTATTTGTTATTGCAATAAGGTTAGGCTTAAAATTTTTATCTTCAATCGAAGACCTTCTTTTAATTTCCATATCGATAGCTGCAATTGTATCAGCAGTTTCTCCAGACTGAGTGACTCCAATAGTTAATGTGTTTGGGAGTAGTGGAGGTGGTGAATATCGAAATTCACTTGCATAAAAGACGTTTGTGGGGATACCTGAAAATTGTTCTAACAAATAGCTACCCACCATTGCAGCATGTTTGCTTGTACCACAAGCAATAATTTCAATTCTTTCAATTGATTCAAAAAACTTTGTATCAAAAGGATAATTAATTTGATATTGGCCATCTTCTAATTTTTGAATTAAGTAATTTTCCAACCAGTTTTTTGCAGTCTGTGGCTGATCATATATCTCTTTCAACATGTAATGTTTAAATTTCTTCTTATCCATTATTTGTTCTGAGACTTTTAGAGAAACTGGATTTCGATATTGTCTCTCATTGTTTGTGTCATATATTTCTATTCCAAGGGGAGTCAACAAAGCTATTTCTTCATCCTCCATAGGTAAAATAATATTTGTAAAATTTGCAATAGCTGGAGTATCACTTGCACAAATAAATTCTCCTTCTCCCAAACCAATAATCAAAGGTGCTTGTCTTCTTGCAACTACCAGAGATGTTGGAGCATCAGACCATAAAACGGCTAGGGCATAAGACCCTTCTAAGTCAGATATTACATTTCTCACAGCAACTAATAATGTTGAGCCATTATTCTCAAGGTTAAGTTTACTTAAAGTATTTAATTCTCTTTTAATTAGATGAGGAATTACCTCTGTATCCGTATCAGAATTGAAAATAATACCCTCTTTTTCTAATTTATTTTTTAAGTCTTGGAAATTTTCAATAATCCCATTTTGAACAACCGCTATTGTTCCTGAACTATCGATATGAGGATGGGCATTTTTAACCTCAGGTTTTCCATGAGTTGCCCATCTAGTATGACCTATACCCACAGTTCCTGGAATATTATCATCGTTAAGATTATTTATTAAGTTCTTAAGTTTTCCCTCTGCTTTGTTACAAGTAATAGAATTAGTTTCAGAATTGATTATTGCAATACCTGCTGAATCATATCCTCTATATTCGAGTTTTTCTAAGCCATTAATTAATAATGGTAAAGCTTTTTTATAACCAGTTACAGCAACTATTCCACACATACGATGATTTTTTTTCAATTATATTTGAAAAAAAATAAGTATTTTTAAAACATGGACTCTCTTAAAACTGCACTATATCAGTTAATATGCTAAACCCATGCTCCTAGAAGTTTCATCTCCTAAATAAACGCGAATACTTAAGAAGTCTGTCGGACATGCCGTTTCGCATCTTTTGCAACCTACGCAATCTTCAGTTCTTGGAGATGAGGCAATTTGGCCAGCTTTACAGCCATCCCATGGAACCATCTCTAAAACATCAAGTGGGCAAGCCCTTACGCATTGGGTACATCCAATGCAAGTGTCATAAATTTTAACTGCGTGTGACATGTAAAAATTGTCTTTTGAACCTCGTTTTATAATACTATTGTCTTACAAAGAAATTAAAAAAATTAAGATATGCTTCACTCTTGTTAACTCTAGGGCATAAAATCATATAGATAATTAGTAATTTCCATAAACTATGTCACAAGAAATCCTAGAAAAAGTTTGTTCTATTGTTTCAGAACAATTAAGTGTTGAAGCAGGAGAAGTCAAATCAGATTCAAATTTCCAAAATGATTTGGGTGCTGATTCTCTTGATACCGTTGAATTAGTCATGGCTCTTGAAGAAGCATTTGATATTGAAATACCTGATGAAGCAGCTGAAGGAATCGCAACTGTTGGCGATGCAGTAAAATTCATCGAAGAAAAAAAAGGTTAGTAAAGGATGCCAAATTTCCATCGAGTAGTTATTACAGGTATTGGAGCCGTAACTCCAATTGGTAATAACATTGATGAATATTTAGTCAGTCTTCAAAAAGGTACTAATGGGGTTTCAGATATTACTCTCTTTAATCCCGAACACCATCCTTGCAAATTTGCAGCAGAAGTTAAAAATCTTCAATCTGAAAATTTTATTGAAGCTAAAGAATCCAAAAGATGGGATCGTTTTTCCCAGTTTGGAGTTATTGCTGCAAAGCAAGCCTTTAGTGATTCTGGACTTGAAATTACTGAATCTAATTCATCAAGAATTGGAGTAATTATTGGCTCAGGTGTTGGAGGCTTACTAACTATGGAAAGTCAAGCTCAAATGCTCAGTAATAAAGGACCTAGAAGAGTAAGTCCATTTACAGTCCCAATGATGATTCCAAACATGGCAACTGGATTAGCTGCTATTGCTTTGGGTGCAAAAGGACCAAGTTCCTCTGTTTCAACCGCCTGTGCTGCCGGTTCAAATGCAATTGGTGATTCTTTTAGATTACTTCAACTTGGAAAGGCAGATGCAATGATCTGTGGAGGAGCTGAAGCAAGTATTACTCCTCTCGGCGTAGCTGGTTTTGCTAGTGCCAAAGCTCTTTCTTTTAGAAATGAAAGTCCCCAAACTGCTAGCAGACCTTTTGATGCAGAAAGAGATGGCTTTGTTATAGGAGAGGGATCTGGAATTCTTGTTTTAGAAACTTTAGAAAATGCACAAAAAAGAAATGCAAGAATTTATGCAGAAATAATTGGATATGGCACAACATGTGATGCTCATCACATTACTGCTCCATCTCCAGGCGGCGTTGGAGGAGCTGAAGCTATAAAACTAGCAATTGAAGACGCCTCTCTCAGCCTTGAAAAAGTTGATTACATAAATGCTCATGGAACGAGTACATCAGCCAATGACAAAAATGAAACTTCTGCAATTAAATCAATATTTAAAGACAGATCTTACCTTATTCCTGTAAGCTCTACTAAGTCGATGACTGGTCATCTCTTAGGAGGTTCAGGAGGTATAGAAGCTGTAGCTTGTATACTTTCTTTGACACATAATTTTATCCCTCCTACAATTAACTACGTCAATCCAGATCCTGATTGCGATCTTGATTATGTACCAAATAATGCAAGAGAAGCTCAATTAGGAGTCGCTCTTTCTAATTCCTTCGGCTTTGGTGGTCATAATGTTTGCCTTGCTTTCAGCAAAATGAATTGATGACAACCAATTCTGTATTTCCAACTTACCTAATTTAAAAACAATGGTCGCTGCATCTGTTTCATTAGAATCACTTTGTGTAAATAGTATAAGAATGCTTGCTGTAGATGCAGTAAATAAATCTAATAGTGGCCATCCTGGTTTACCAATGGGATGTGCTCCTATGGGTTATGCACTATGGCAAAACATACTCAATCACAATCCAAACAATCCAAAATGGTTTAACAGAGATCGTTTTGTATTGTCAGCTGGTCATGGCTGTATGTTGTTATATTCTTTGCTTCATCTGACAGGATATAAATCAGTTTCAATAGAAGATATTAAAGAATTTAGACAATGGGGATCCAAAACTCCAGGTCATCCAGAAACATTTGAAACTGAAGGAGTTGAAGTTACAGCAGGGCCTCTAGGAGCAGGAATTTCTAATGCAGTTGGTTTAGCAATAGCTGAAACTCACTTAGCAGCTAAATTTAATAAGCCTGATTGCAATATCGTGGATCATTATACATACGTCATTATGGGTGACGGTTGCAATCAAGAAGGTATCGCATCAGAGGCTTGTTCATTAGCTGGCCATCTTAAGCTTGGAAAATTAATTGCTCTTTATGACGATAATCAAATTACAATTGATGGGAGAACTGATGTTTCCTTCACCGAAGACGTTTTAAAAAGATATGAAGCTTATGGATGGCATGTTCAACATGTTGAAGATGGAAATCATGATATTAAAGGAATCACTGAAGCTATTGAAAAAGCAAAATTGATTACTGACAAGCCCTCAATAATCAAAATTTCTACGACCATCGGGTATGGTTCTCCTAATAAATCAGATACAGCTGGAATACATGGGGCAGCAGTTGGAGAAGAGGAAGCAATATTAACAAGAGAGTTTTTGAATTGGGAATATCCTCCCTTTGAAATACCAGATGAAGTGTACAAGCATTTTAGACAATCAATAAACAAAGGCGAAAACTTAGAGAGAGATTGGAATTCTAGATTTGAAGAATATCAAAAAAAATATCCCTCTGAAGGATCAGAGTTAAGCAGAATGTTAAAGGGCCAATTACCTGAGAGTTGGGACTCAGATCTACCCTCTTATACGCCTGATGATAAAGGTTTAGCCACCAGAAAGCATTCGCAAATATGTTTAGGTGCTCTTGGCCCTAACTTGCCTGAATTAATTGGTGGATCAGCAGATTTAACTCATTCTAACTACACAGATATCAAAGGAGAAACTGGATCATTCCAGTCTCATAGCCCTGAAAAAAGATATTTACATTTTGGCGTACGAGAACATGCCATGGCAGCAGTACTTAATGGTATCGCATACCACAATAGCGGTCTTATTCCTTATGGGGGAACCTTCCTTGTTTTCGCCGATTATATGAGAGGTTCCATGAGGCTCTCAGCACTTAGCGAATTAGGAGTTATCTATGTACTAACTCATGATTCAATTGGTGTAGGAGAAGATGGTCCAACTCATCAACCTATTGAAACTATCCCTTCTCTTCGTGCCATGCCTAATATGCTAGTTTTTAGACCAGGAGATGGGAATGAGACCAGTGGAGCTTATAAGCTTGCTATCGAAAATCGAAAAAGACCTTCTGCCCTTTGTTTAAGTAGACAAGGTATGCCTAATCAAGAAAATACCTCGATAGAAAAAGTGGCATTAGGAGGATATATAGTTTCTGATTGCGAAGGAACACCCGATTTAATATTTATTGGGACTGGAAGTGAACTAAATCTTTGCATTGAAGCAAGTAAAGAGATCTCAAACTTAGGTAAAAAAACTAGAGTTGTCTCTATGCCTTGCGTAGAACTTTTCGAAGAACAAGAAGAATCTTACAAAGAAAGTGTTTTACCTAGTAATGTAACCAAGAGAGTTGTAGTAGAAGCTGCACATTCATTTGGTTGGCACAAATATACAGGTTTTGAAGGGATTTGTATTACTATGGATAGATTTGGTGCATCAGCACCAGGTGGAGAATGTATGAAAAATTTTGGATTTACAGTTGAAAACGTTGTTAATAAGACGAAAGAAATTCTATAAGTATATTGATAACTAAACTGAAGTATTACATTCCTTAAGCTTATCTTGAAGTTGATCAAGAGATTCATCAGAAATTTTTGAATTCATTGGGCAATGTTTCGGTCCACACATAGAGCAAAACTCGGCCTTTTTAAATATTTCTTCTGGTAATGTCTCATCATGGTATTGCTTTGCTCTTTCTGGATCTAATGAAAGTTCGAATTGTTTATTCCAATCAAAATTATATCTTGCATGACTAAGTTCATCATCTCTATCACGAGCTCCAGCTCGATGTCTCGCAATGTCAGCAGCATGAGCAGCTATTTTATAAGCGATTAATCCTTCTCTTACATCTTCTGCATTTGGGAGGCCAAGATGTTCTTTGGGGGTTACATAACACAACATAGATGTCCCGTACCAACCTGCCATCGCTGCTCCAATAGCACTTGATATATGATCGTAACCAGGAGATATATCCGTTACTAATGGGCCAAGCACATAGAAGGGTGCTTCTGAACACTCCTCCATTTGCTTTCTCACATTAAATTCAATTTGGTCCATAGGTACATGACCAGGACCCTCAACCATTACTTGAACATTATGCTCCCATGCTCTTCGAGTAAGCTCGCCTAGGGTCTTCAATTCAGCTAGCTGAGCATCATCAGAAGCATCATGTAAACAACCAGGTCTAAGTGAATCTCCTAAAGAAAAAGTACAATCATATTTTTTAAAGATCTCACAAATATCATCAAACCTTGTATACAGTGGATTTTGCTTAAAATGATGTAACATCCATTGAGCTAAGATGCCTCCCCCTCTACTTACAATCCCAGTAATTCTTCCTTTAACTTTTGGTAGATGTTCTATTAATAATCCTGCATGAATAGTTTGATAATCGACACCCTGCTTGCAATGTTTGTCAATAATATGAAGAAAATCATCTTCAGTTAATCTATCTATTGAACCATGTACACTTTCTAAAGCTTGGTATACAGGGACTGTACCTATCGGAACAGGAGATTCATTAATAATAGCTTTCCTCACTTCATCTAAATTTACTCCTCCAGTAGAAAGATCCATAACAGTATCAGCACCGTATTTAACAGCTAGCTTGAGCTTCTCGACTTCTTCGTTAATATCACTTGCATTAGGGGAAGCACCAATATTTGCATTAACTTTGCATCTAGAGGCAATACCTATTGACATTGGTTCAAGATTCAAATGATTAATATTAGCTGGAATGATTAATCTTCCTCTTGCCACTTCCTCCATTATTAAAGAAGCCGGAAGATTTTCTTTTTTTGCGACAAAATCCATTTCTTCAGTGATATGTCCGTTCCTGGCAAAATTCATCTGTGTAACATTTTCCCCTCCAATGCGAGGCTTGATCCATGAACTTCTCATAAATTTATAAAATTTTTAAAAGTGTTCTAACTAAAGTTCGATCAAATTTCCACTTCCCTGTATCAGGATTAATGATTCAGGTTCAAAGGGTATGATCTCAGCTAAGTTAAATTTCTTAGCACCCCTAGTATTTATTTATTCATAGCTCTTTTCTAAAAAATAGTCATCACATATTACGTAAAAATAAATAAAAATTTTATTTAACTTTTTGATAAGTCTTTATTTTTTTTAAAATATTCTTCCTATCTAACTTTCTTCTTATACCTTTCTCAAAAATTATTGAGATCCCCATTAAACCAATAGGCAAATAAAAAATTTTCTTTGAATTTTCCCTGAATATTAGGCCAATAACGGATATAAGGATCATTACAGGAGCAACAAAAGATAGTATCAATCCTTTACTAATTTTCATTTATCTTATGTATTAATTATTTCATTATTTAATTTTACTATGGACTCTGTTATTACTTTAATTCCAATAGCAATAGCTCTTTCATCTGGATCAAATTTGGAACTGTGCAGAGGGGCACATCCATTTGAACTAGAAACGCCTAGTCTAAACATAGCTCCAGGAACCTCATTCAAAAACTCAGCGAAATCTTCAGCGCCTAAAGATGGTTTTTGTAATTCGATAACGTTTTTTTGACCCAAAACCTTAATTCCCGCATCTCTGAGGACTCTATTAATTTCAGAATTATTATTTACTGGTGGAGTAATTTCTCTAAAAATTATTTTTGCATCAGCTCCACAACTATTAGCTAAAGAACATATATTTTCATTGAGCCAATTACCAATATTCTTAAATAATTTAAGATTTGTGCATCTAACTGTTCCAATTAAATTAACTTTTTCTGCAAGAACATTGAAAGCATTTCCACCATTAATTTTGCCAAAAGTTATTACAACAGGATCTAAAGGATCTAACTTCCTTGTTATTAATTCTTGAATTCCAGAGATAACTTTAGAGGCCACCCAAATAGCATCAACCCCTTCATGAGGTCGAGCACCATGGCCTGATTTTCCTTTAATCTCTACTTTAAGTTCGCCAGCTGCCGCGGTTAAGCTTCCCTCTTTAATCCCAATGGTACCTACAGATAAATCAGGATAGACATGGACTCCCAAAATATAATTTAAACCATTAGTTGCACCATCATTTATCATCCATCTGGCTCCACTAGCAATTTCTTCAGCAGGCTGAAAAATGATCCTAATTCCACAATTAAGTTTTAAATCCTTCAAAATTTTTGCTACCCCCAAACCAATAGATATATGTAAATCATGACCACAAGCATGCATAACACCATCCACTTTTGAAGAAAAACTTAATTTAGTTTCCTCGAATATCGGTAAAGCATCCATATCTACTCTTAAGCCTATAATGCCCTTCTCTGGGGGGCCAAAATCTGCTATAACACCAGTTCTACCTATAGATTCAGTAACATTCCAACCAATATTTTTTAAATAACCACTTATCAAAATCGCGGTTTGATTTTCAAGTCCACTTAATTCCGGGTGTGCATGTATGTGTCTTCTTAAATTAATTAATTCACTATTAAACGAATCAATTTTTTTAAAAAACTGATCTCTATTCATCTACTTTCTTTAAATTGATAAAATTCATTAAATCTTTAGTTGGCTTTGGAGGCCATCTTCTTACTTTTATTAACCATTCTTCATCACTATACCTAGGATCTATTTCAGATACTGCTATCCAATAACTCTCTGCTTGACCATACTCGCCCTTTGACCAATTCAAAGCTGTTAAAGCTGCCCTAGAATCTGCAAAAGTTGGATAACGTCTAATTAATTTTTTTAATTCTTTTTCAGATTCATCAATATTTCCCAACTGGTAATTTGCTAGAGCCAAACTCGATCTTGCCATAGCAAATCCAGGATTATACAAAGCAGCTTTTGAAAATAAATCTCTAGCTAGTTCCCATTGAGAAGTAGAGCCTTCAACATTAGCCAAATTATATAGTGCAGAGAAATTTTTACTATCTTGCGAAATAACAAACAAATAATCTTTCTTAGCTTGCGACCATAGACCTAATGCTTCCTCTGCTATACCTCTATTAATGTAAGGATCTATTTCACTAGGATTTAAACTTATTGCCTTATTCTGGTCATCTATTGATCCCTCTAAATCTCCTATAACAAGTCTTACATTTCCTCTATTACTCAAACCTGCCGCATCATCAGGATAAGATTCTAGATATTGATTCCATTCTTGCAACGCGAGATTAAATTTTCCGCCTGAACTTAAATCTAATGCATTCTTAAACAAATCCTTCCTCAAAGATATTGAATAGCATGGAGCAATATAAAAAATATTGACAAAAACTAAAAACAATACAAAACAAACTTTCAATTTTCTAAAAGTTATCATTTTTTGAATCAATGTAATTTTTCCCTAAAGCAGTAAGCAATCTTCCTCTAGGAGTTCTCGTAAGGAAACCAATTTGAATTAAATATGGTTCAACTACAAATTCTAACATTGAGGAATCATCACCCAATCCGGCTGCAATTGTATCGAGACCAGTTGGAATACTATTGTTTTGATTTAAAAAAGATAAATATTTTCTATCGAGAGAATCCAATCCTTTTTCATCTATTTGATAAGAATTTAAAACTTTTTTTATTAAATTCACTGAGATAAAATTCGTTTTTTTTACAACTTGAGCATAATCTCTAACTCTTCTTAAAAATCTCAAAGCAATTCTTGGAGTCCCTCGAGATATTTTTGCTAAATTAATAGATGCTGCATCATCTATATTCAGGTTTATTAATCGGGAGTAATTAACAATTATTTTTTTTAATTCATCATATGTATAAAATTCAAGTTTCTGAGATAATCCAAATCTATCTCTTAACGGGGCACTAATTGAGGCTAATTTAGTTGTCGCACCAATCAGAGTAAACTTGGGAAGATTAATAGTTCTGCAACGTGCTCCTCTATTAGCTCCCATAGTTAAATCTAGTCTAAAATCCTCCATTGCAGAATATAACAACTCTTCAGTTAACCTATTCAAGCGATGTATCTCATCGATAAATAAAACTTCACCCTCTTTTAAACCAAGAAGTAGCCCTACTATGTCTCTAGGTCTTTCAAATGCTGGAGCAGTAGCTATCTTGCATTTTGTATTCATTTCATGAGCTATCAACAATGCTAGGGTAGTCTTACCTAAACCAGGCGGTCCATACAAGAGAATATGCTCCAAAGGTTCTTTTCTATAGATTGAAGCATCTATAGCTATTCTTAAAGAAGACTTAAGATGATCTTGACCAATAAATTCTTTTAAATTAACAGGTCGAGCTAAATTTATATTATTTTTTATTTTTTCTTCTGGAATAATTTTTGAATCAACAAGCCTGAGCTCTGTTTTACCAGGAGCAAAGTCATTATCGCCTACATTAGAGGAAATTATTGCCATAATGAAAGGTTAATTGGAATTGTTCTGAGTAGAAAGATTTTTTTACTAAAATGGCAAAAAATTCAAAAAAAAATCAAATCAATAACAAAAAAGAAACTATTTTTAAACGTTTAGCGGAAAATAGATATGCAAAATTTCAGTATGAAATAGCAGAGACAATTGAAGCTGGAATTGAACTTTTAGGGACTGAAGTAAAGTCAATTAGAGACGGGAAAGCAAATCTTAGAGATGGATACTGCTCATTCAGAGATGGTGAGATTTTATTATTAAATGTTCACATTTCACCACATAAAAATGTGGGATCTTATTTTAACCATGATCCATTAAGAAATAGAAAGTTACTACTAAATAAAAAAGAAATAATAAAACTAAAATCTAACACTGAAAAAAAAGGAATGACTATTGTTCCATTATCTCTTTATTTAAAAGGCTCATGGATAAAAGTAAATATTGGAGTAGGTAAAGGGAAAAAATTGCACGACAAAAGACAAACTGAAAAACAAAAAAGTATAAATAGGGAAATCAACTCTGCATTAAAAAGATAAATTAGTATATTTCAAACTTCTTTTAACTATGAATCCAAACTTACTGAATTTGGAGGAGGAGAAGGATCTGGATCTGCGATTAACATATGTTGTAGGACAGTTTCTGGACGCTCACTATCTCTCCAGCGAATTTTATACGCAGGCATTTTTGTACCTCTACTTGTAGTTTGCTCTACTGGTTCAATAACCCATCCTCTCCTAGATCGGCCTTGAGGATTTCTTTTTACTATTGCATCCGCGTGTTTGAAACGGAAACCAACACGTTCACCACTCATTTAAAAAAATTTCGTATTGGATCAATTAATCTATTTTACTTCATTCAAGGGTAATTTTTGATTTTTATTCGAAGTTATTTCTGGTTTTAACAATGGGAAAGGAATTACATCTCTTATTGATGAACTATTAGTAATTAACATTATGAGCCTATCAATGCCTATACCTAATCCGCCAGTAGGAGGCATACCAATCTCCAGAGCATTCAAAAAATCTTCATCTATACAGTGAGCTTCAAAATCTCCTTCATCTCTGAGAGATTGTTGTAATTGCAATCTTTCTCTTTGATCTACTGGATCTATTAACTCACTGAAAGCATTTGCTAGCTCTCTGCCAACAATGAATAATTCGAATCTCTGAACCATCCCTTTATTATCAAGATGAGGCCTGGCTAACGGAGAAATTTCAATAGGATAATCTATAACAAAAGTAGGCTCTATAAGTTGTGGCTCAACTTTTTGCTCGAAGACTTCATTTAAAAGTCTTCCAATAGAATTGACTTTATTAGAAAATTCAACATTTATATTTTTAACAGCTTGTTTTGCTGCTTGAAAGTCTCCACTGAAAGAATCAAAATCAATACTTGTATATTTCTTGACTATATCTTTCATCGATATTCTGGACCAAGGTTTGGAAAAATCAATTTCCTGATTTTGATAATTTATGATTAATGAGCCACATGCATCAGATACTATGTCTTTAATCAATTCTTCTGTTAAATCCATCATATCGACATAATTAGAAAACGCTTGATAAATTTCAACTGAAGTAAATTCAGGATTATGCTTCGTACTTATCCCCTCATTACGGAAGATTCTTCCCAATTCATAAACTTTCTCAAATCCTCCAACAACCATTCTTTTTAGATGCAATTCTGTAGCTATTCTTAGATAAAGTGGTATATCGAGTGTATTGTGATGAGTAATAAAAGGTCTTGCTTCAGCACCACCAGCTTCAGATTGAAGGATTGGGGTCTCTATCTCTAAAAAATTTCTATTATCTAGCCATTTTCTTATAAAACTTATACATTTCGCTCTTGTTTTAAAGACATTTTTAGATTGGGGATTTACTATTAAATCTAAATAACGTTGTCTATATCTTTTTTCAATATCAGTCAAACCATGCCATTTGTCTGGCAAAGGCTTTAGTGATTTGGATAACATTTCCCATTTTTCTACTTTTATTGAAAGCTCACCTTTATTAGTTTTTTTAATAGTTCCAGAAACTCCGATCCAATCACCAATATCTACTATTTCCTTGATATCTTCAAAAGTAAGCAATTTTTCTTTTTCTAAATTTAAATTAATAATCCTTTGATCTAAATAGAGCTGAATCTGACCTTCTTGATCACTTATTGTAAAAAAAGCTATTTTACCCATAACTCTTTTTGCTAAAACTCTACCGGCAATAGTGACACGGAAATCTTCTTCTTCACCATTTTCTAGAAAACCAAACTTTTGAACAAGAAATTGTGAAGTATGAGAAATTCTAAAATTTTCTGCGTAAGAAGCAAATCCTTTCTGAATTAATAAATTAGCTTTTTGTAAGCGCGCTTCTCTGATTTCAGACAAAATTTATTTTTATATGTTTGTTTTATTTAATTAAATTATCAGACTAAGGTTCAACTTGCCAAAGAAGTTGCTGTTTCACCTACTCTCTGAGATGCATAACCTATACCTCGAACAGTTAATATTAATTCTGGATTTCTTGGATCCGGCTCCAATTTACCTCTTAGTCTAGCAACATATACATCTACAACTCTCAAATCTGCAGCTCTCCTAGGAGGGTAACCCCATAACTGCTCTAAAATTTCCGCTCGAGGAACAACTTTACCAGGCTCGTCAAATAATAATTCTAGAAGACTAAATTCAGTATAAGTTAAACTGATTCTTTCTCCTGCACGGGAGACTTGTCTTCTATTAGTATCTACAACTAAAGTTCCAAATTTCATAACCCCTTTGCCTGATGGAACCTCTTTAGTTTCTGTAACTGATACTGTAGGTCCCATTCTTCTCAAAATAGTAGCTATTCTTGCTTCTAACTCCTTTGGGCTAAATGGTTTAGACAAGTAATCATCAGCCCCTAAATCTAAACCAGCAACTCTCTCTGAGATTGCCTCTAGTGCGGTTAAAAAAATAATTGGTACTACTGATTCAGCCCTAATTCTTCGGCACACTGCAAATCCATCCATTTTTGGGAGCATCACATCAAGAACTATCAAGTCTGGTGAATCTCTGTGGAAAGATTCAAGAGCTTCTTCACCATTAGTTGCTGAATAAACTTGATATCCTGCTAGTTGAAGTCTTGTAACTAATACCTTCAATACTGCTGGTTCATCATCTACAACTAAAATTCTTGCTTTTGACATAGTTAAAAAAAATTTCCAGATATTTCAAAGCAAATATTATTGCATTGAAATTTATTCTAACAATTAAAAATATAACATTAAGAACCCTCAAAGAGATATTTCTGGTATTCACAAAAATTTTAAATAAATTGAAGATATAACTTCTTAAAAGCACTTTTAACTTCTTAACGGCATTTATCAATAGAATTTTCTTCTTGAAAATTTAAACATTCTTAAAAGTTGGGAGCAAATAAAGGGAGCAAACAAACCTGTCAAAAAGACTTCAGCCAAGATATTTTTAACACCGGGAATAAACATTAAAGAATTACTATCTGAAAAATTTCTTAACAAAATTTGTGAGAGATTAAGAGTCCCACAAAAAAAACTTCCAAAAATACAAATTAAACCATACCTAAAATGTCCCACCAACATATCACTATGTAATTTAATTCTCCCAAACAAAAATCCACAAAAAATTAAGCCTGGTATTTGAGAAAAATTATTATCTAAAGTTAAAGAATCTAAAATTAGACCTATAAATAAACCAAATACTAATCCATTAATAGATCCATTAAGCATTGACCAAGGCAATAACCAAAATAACGGCCAATATGGCTGAACGCCTAAAAATCCAAGCCAATTAGGGTGCCACAAAAAAATAATTGGGATAAAAATAAAGCTTATTATCGATAAATTTTTTGTAAAAAATTTCTTCATTAAATTTTTACTTTTAAAATTTGCACCCAATCAATTAAATGAGGATTTGCCAAAAGTGAAATCTTTGCCGTTTTTCTTGATCGAGATATGTCATCTATAGATTGGACAATCCCAATAGGAATATTTGGAGGTAATAAAGAACTAGCAGGAGAAGATGATACAAAATCTCCTATTTGAATATCAGCATCTTTCGAATACAGTATAAGGCTAGGATGATCATCTCCTGAACCAACTAGTAGCCCATTAATTTGACTTCTATCTATCCATACACCTAATTTACTTTCTGGAGAAGTTAATAATGTTACCGAAGAAGTAAAAAAAGACGTATTATTTACTCTTCCTAATAATCCACCTGGGCCAGTAACAGTACTACCAATTTCCACTCCATCTTTTGAACCTTTGTTTAAAATTATTTGTCTCCACCAACCTCCTGTTTTTCTGGAAATCACTGCTGCTGAAATATTGTCTTTATTGGATGATTGTTGAAGAGATAAAATTTCCCGCAATCTTATATTATCCTTTTTAAAAAGATTCAATTTTATTGTAGATTCTTGATCAATGCTCTTTAGAATTATTTCTTTTTGAAATTGACCAGGCCAAAAAGGCTTGGAAATAAAGTAAAAAAAATCTTTATATAAAGATCCTTTGGAAATCCTTACGAAAGCTAAAAATAAAAAAATTCCAAAGAATATCCAAATTTTCTTTTTATGCCACCAACGACTAGAAGAAATTCGTCGGATATCTAACATAATTATTAATCTCTTATCGCGTTCCTTATAAAGTCTGGAGTATCAACAACTCTTTTAAGTTTTTTAAAATCATCTAAAACCTCCCCACATCCATTAACTACACAAAGCAATGGATTTTCTGCTACATGAGTAAAAATTCCCGTTTCATCGCTCAATAAATCATTAATGCCTCTAACTAAAGCTCCACCTCCAGCAAGCATAATCCCCCTATCAACAATATCTGCAGCAAGTTCAGGAGGAGTTCGCTCTAAAGTTCTTTTTACAGCTTCAATTATTTTGCTTAGAGTTTCAGCCATAGCTTCTCTAATTTCTCCTGAGGTCAACGTTACTGACCTAGGTAGACCAGATAAAAGATGTAAACCCCTCACCTCTAAAGTAGTTTTATCAAATTCATCATCAGGAAATGCAGAACCAATCTTTATCTTAATATCTTCTGCAGTTCTCTCTCCAACAACTAAATTATGAACTTTTTTAAGATATAAGGCAATTGATTCATTTATTTCATCACCAGCTATTCGAACAGATTCACTTAAAACAGTTCCACCCAAGCTTAATACTGCTACCTCGGTAGTACCACCACCAATATCAACAATCATAGTTCCAATTGGCTCAGTTACTGGTAATGATGCACCTATTGCTGCTGCCACAGGTTCATCTATTAAGTGGACTTCTCTAGCTCCTGCTAATCCAGCTTCTCTTACTGCTCTTCGCTCGACACTGGTCACTCCACTTGGAATACCAATAACTATTCTTGGAGCAACTATCCCCTTTCCTTCATTACATTTTTGAATAAATGTTTTTATCATTTGCTCCGCAGCATCAAAATCTGCAATAACACCATCTCTAAGCGGTCTTACGGCTCTAATATTGCCAGGTGTTCTTCCAAGCATTAACTTTGCTTCTTTACCAACAGCCAATGGAATCCCTTCCTCTAAATCCATAGCTACTACAGAAGGTTCTTGTAAAACAACACCTTTACCTGATACGTGTATTAGGGTGTTGGCCGTCCCTAAATCTATGCCAATGTCTCTAGAAAATTTAAATCTGTTAAAAATCACAATAGGAATTCTTTTTTATAAATAATATATCTATTTTTTGTTAAGCTTTCACAATTCTCTCGTTTAGTTATGAATAGCACGCAAAACTTTGAGCAGAACCTAAAAATATGAGTAGTATAAAAATAAAAAAATTATGGAAATTAATACTATTAATCTGGTTGGCAGAGCCGGTAGAGAACCCGATGTCAGATATTTTGAATCTGGAAGTATCGTAGCTAATTTCACTCTTGCAGTGAACAGAAGAAGTAGAGATGAGGAGCCTGACTGGTTTAATTTAGAAATATGGGGCAAGCAAGCACAAATAGCGGCAGATTACGTTAAAAAAGGATCTTTAATTGGAATTACAGGAAGCTTTAAAATTGATAGTTGGAAAGATAAAAATACTGGAGAGGATAGATATAAACCAGTTGTTAGAGTTGATAGATTAAACTTATTAAGCTCCCGAAAAGAGTCAGATAATAACCAATATTCTAATAGTAGTAACTCTAGTGAAATCCCATTTTAAGCTCTATTTTTTTTTAAAAATCTAATAAGTATTCTTATAAAAAAAGAAAAGAAAATTAAAATTAAAATAGGCTTTACAACATATTTGATTTGATCTAAGTAAGTTTCAATGATTAAATAATTTTCACCAAATAAAAAACCTGCATAAGTAAGAAGTGCTACCCATAACAAGCTCCCAAATGTAGTCCAAATCAAAAATTTTCTTAATGGCATAAGTTCTACGCCTGCGGGAACTGAAATTAAAGTTCTTATACCTGGTACTAATCGGCCCCAAAAAACTAAAGAAACACCGTATTTATCAAACCACCTTTTACTTTTACTTAAATCATTAGAAGAAATACCAAGATATTTTCCTTTTTTATCTAGAAAATTTGAAAGTCTTTTTTCATTTACTAATCTTCCTAAGTAATACCAAGGCAATGATCCTAAAATTGTTCCAAGTAATCCCCAAAAAACTAAAATATAGAAATTTAATTTTTGTTGATAAACGAAAAATCCTCCTAATGGCATGATTATTTCCGAAGGAATTGGAGGTATTATATTTTCTAAAAACATAGCCAAACAAATAGTAAGGTATGCAATTGTGGAATTCTTTTCAACAGCCAAACTAATATAGTCCGGAATTGAATTAAGAAAATTCACAAAAATTAAAGTCAACCTTAGTATCTATAAAGCTCTGGTTTATAAGGTCCTTCAACAGAGACATTAATATAATCAGCTTGTTCCTTAGTTAATTTTGTTAATTTTGCACCAATTTTATCAAGATGTAATCTAGCTACCATCTCATCCAAATGTTTTGGTAAAACATAAACCTCTTTTGCATATTTTTCAGACTTATTGAAAAGTTCAATTTGAGCTAATACTTGATTAGTAAAAGAGTTACTCATAACAAAACTTGGATGTCCAGTTGCACAACCTAAGTTAACTAATCTTCCCTCGGCTAAAAGAATTATTTTATTGCCACTCGGTAAAGTTATGTGATCAACCTGCGGCTTAATATTTTCCCATGGATAATCTTTCAATGAAGCCACATCAATTTCATTATCGAAATGCCCAATATTGCAGACTATGGCCTCATCTTTCATCTTGACAAGATTTTCATTTGTTATTACCTGATAATTCCCAGTTGCTGTAACAAATATATCTATATCTTCCACAACATCGTCTAATGTAACAACGCTAAAACCTTCCATTGCCGCTTGAAGAGCACAAATTGGATCAACTTCAGCAACTTTTACAATTGCACCAAGTCCTCTTAGAGACTGTGCTGAACCTTTACCTACATCTCCAAAACCCATTACTAAAGCAACTTTCCCAGCAATCATCACATCAGTAGCACGCTTTATGCTGTCAACTAGAGATTCTCGGCAGCCATATAAATTATCAAATTTGCTCTTAGTTACTGAATCATTAACGTTGATAGCAGGGAAAGGTAAAGCATTTTGTTTTTGAAGTTGATAAAGTCTTGCAACTCCTGTTGTAGTTTCTTCAGTAACACCAACAATATTACCCTTAATTCTAGAATAGAAGTCACTATCGGTTTCCAACTTAGACTTAATAGAATTGAATAAAGCAATTTCTTCTTCATTACTGGGATTATTTAAAACTGATAAATCTTTTTCTGCTTTACTTCCGAGTATCAATAAGCCAGTTGCATCTCCCCCATCATCAAGGATCATATTTGGAGAGTCTGAACCCCAATCGAGTATATAGTGGGTATATTGCCAATATTCATCAAGAGTCTCACCTTTTTTTGCGTAAACAGAAATTCCTTGATCTGCTATTGCTGCAGCCGCATGATCTTGAGTTGAAAAAATATTACATGAAGCCCATTTCACTTCTGCACCAAGAGCAACAAGAGTTTCTATTAATACTGCTGTCTGAATAGTCATATGAAGACTTCCAGCTATTTTTGCACCTTTAAGTGGCTTTTCAGATTGATATTTATCTCTAAGTGCCATTAATCCAGGCATTTCAGTTTCTGCAATTTTAATTTCTTTACGACCAAAATCTGATAAGGCAATATCAGCAATTACGTAATTTGGTGTGGAGGTTTTAACTGAGTTTGCAATAACCATATCTAGTAAATACTTTTTCTATTAAACTATAAATGATTTTTATGCAATTTTGTGTTTGTTGAAAATTTAAAAGAAACTTTAAATTTAGGGAAAAAACTCTCACAAAAATTAAATCCCCAATCAATAGTTTTATTAAAGGGTCCAATAGGGGCTGGGAAAACTTCATTTGTACAAGGAATTGCAAGAGGCTTATCAATATCTGAGGACATTACAAGCCCTACATTTGCTTTATCGCATCACTATAACTCCGGAAAAATTCCACTAATACACCTAGATTTATACAGATTAAAAAATTTTTCTTCAGCAAAAGAAGTTTTTATTTCAGAAGAAGAAGAGGCAATACAAAGACAAGCAATTTTAGTTATTGAATGGCCAGAATTAATAGAACCAGTTATTGATAATTTCTGGAAAATAGAAATTAGTTACGCAAAAAATTATGGAAGACATTACGAAATAAGAGATCCCAAAAATTTATTAACCTTCTCATAATATGGCTGTTGCTCGATAGCGCCTTCACCAAGACAAGTTAATAATCCACAAACACTTGCGAACTTGATGCAATCTTCTATCTCTAGTTCATTGGAAGGATAGCCTGAAGAAATTAATTTTGAAATTAAGCCAGCTAGAAAAGCATCGCCTGCGCCAGTTGTATCAACAATTTTTTGTGAAGTAGGAGTATCAGTACTTCCCTGCAATCCATTGACATACCATCTAACGGGATTTTTCCCATCAGTTATTATTACATCTGGTTTATTAGATAATTGTTGAGAAATTAGCAAGGGATTTTCATTTTCAAAAAACAAAGTTGCTTCTTCCTTAGCAAGTTTTAAAACATTTGCATGATTTAAAAATTTCTTGATTAAATCAACTCTCGCGGCTTTACTAGTTTCTGATGAAAGACTTGAATGATCCCAAAACACCTCTCTCCAATTCAAATCAATAACTATTTTGACATCAAATTTTTTAGCCTGTTCAAGAAGGAAAAAAATAGTCTCTGCTGATATTGAAGATGATAATAATATCGTTCCTGTAACCAAATATTTTGTTTCTAGAAAAGATTTCTCCAAATTTAGAATTTCTTGTTGGATTAATTTCTTGCTTAGAATTTCGTCTGCAAAGCATGAATGAGAACGTTTCTCAAAGCCTGAAAAAAAACGATCTCCAAATTGATCTCTATCGACATTAACCACGCGAGTAGATGAATCATTATCTATTTGCAAGAAATCTAAATTAACGTCCAATTCATTAAATTGCATAATCAATTTTTTTCCATAATCATCACTTCCCAAACTTCCTATAAATATCGAATCTATTTTTAATTTTCTTAATGCACAAGCAACATTAGCCGGCGCACCACCCAAAAAATCTGTAAATCCTTGATTTGACTTATTTCTGATTCTGTCAATTAAAGCCTCTCCAACACATATGACCTTTTTCTTTTTCATAAAATGAACGCATTTTCTTACCTAAGAATAATTTATTAAAAACGAATAATTTTTTTTTGAATTAAAGTTTAATTAAAAGCGTATTCATAGTGTCTTTAAATAAATCCGAAACTTGGAAGTGGAAGAATTGGGAAATTTCTTGGTCTTTATCAAAAGAATCTGCTTCTGAAAAAAATATTAAAATATTATTAGTTCACGGATTTGGGGCATCAAAAAACCACTGGAGACATAATCAAGATTTTCTCGGTAAATTTTCTAACTGCTACGCAATAGACTTATTAGGATTTGGGCAAAGCAGTCAGCCTAGTGCTTTATTAAATTACGAACCTGATAGAGAAAACTCAATTAAATATTCATTTGACTTATGGGGTGATCAAATATCAACATTTTGTACAGAGGTAATAAAATCTCCTGTTTACTTGGTAGGGAATTCAATTGGTGGTGTTATTGCATTGAAAGCTGCTGAAATCCTCAAAGATAATTGTAAAGGTGTCATTTTGATTGATTGTGCACAAAGAACTATGGATGATAAACGCTTGAAAAAAAATGATATTTTGATGAATTTACTTAGGCCCTTATTAAAAACGTTGGTAAGACAAAGAATAATTAGTAATACTCTATTTAATAGAGCTGCCAATCCAAAAGTTATAAAGAAAATACTTGAACAAGCTTACCCTTCAGGAAAAAATATAGATGAAGAACTAATAGAAATTTTATATAAACCGTCTAAGAGGAAAAACTCTAAGGAGGCATTTCGTGGCTTTATTAACTTATTTGATGACTATCTTGCTACAGATCTATTTGATAAGATCGGTACCCCAATTCAATTAATTTGGGGAGAAAAAGATCCTTGGGAATCATTAAATGAAGCAATAGAATGGAAAAAAAAATTCAATAATATTAAGAGATTAGATATAGTTAAAGGTGCTGGACATTGTCCTCACGATGAAGAACCTGAAGAAACGAATAAGTTAATATGTGACTTTCTTCAGGAAACAAAATAAGCTTCAACGTTATCACTAAGTCTTCTCAAACCTCTTAATCCATCTCGCTCTAGATTTCTCACTCGATCCCTACTTATTCCTAATACCCTCCCGATACCTGTAAGAGACATTGGCTCATCACCATCCATACCGTATCTCATTCTTAATACTCTACATTGCAGATCTGGTAATTGATGCAAAAGAGAATGGAGATCGCCCCTCATACAATCCATCTCTATTTGTTCATCAGGCAAATCCTCTCCGCCTGCAAGTAAATCTAATAAAACAGTATCTTCACCATCGCCAACTTTTGTTTCTAAACTCACTGGCTGTCCAGCTTTGCACATCAAATCTTTAACATCTTCTTCGGGAAGCTCTACGTATTTTGCAAGTTCACTTACTGTTGGGGTTCTAGACATTTCTTGACTTAACTCTCTTTGACCTTTTTTTAATTTGTTCAACATTTCAGTTATGTGAATTGGTAGCCTTATTGCCCTACTTTTTTCAGCTATTGCTCTAGTAATACCTTGTCTAATCCACCAATATGCATAAGTTGAAAATTTATAGCCTCTAGCAGGGTCAAACTTTTCAACTCCTCTAACTAATCCTATTGTTCCCTCTTGAATTAAATCTAATAATTCCATGTTTCTTTTAGTATATTTTTTTGCAACACTTACTACCAACCTTAAATTAGCTGCAACCATTCTCTCTTTAGCCCTCTGTCCAGCTCTTTGTCTTTTTTTTATAATTGAAGTAGATAAACTTAATTTATTTGATAATTCCTCAATACTTGGCTTATCGCCTGTTAATTCAATAATTTCTAATTCTGCTCTCTCAACTTGCATATATTCTTGGACCTGCCTGCCAAGAGTAATTTCTTGCTCGTGGGATAAAAGCGGAACTCTACCTATGTCCCTTAAATAAGATCTTACAAGATCAACATCATTACTAGCTTTTAAACTTGATATTGACGCCAATTTATTTTCACTCAAAGTTTCAGAAGACATGAAAGATTTTTATTGTTTTGTAAACAATACCATTAAGAAATGTAAAGTTAAACAAAAAAATCCACAAATTTACAAAAATGAGAATAAATACCTAGTGTTTATATTAAAGAAAAGCTTAACAACCATTTTGCTGTACTTAGATAAATAAATACTCCTGCAATATCCGTGACAGTTGTTATAAAAGGAGATGACATTAAAGCAGGGTCCAATCTCATTCTGTCAAACAACAAAGGAAGAATAGCTCCCGTTGTTGCAGCTAAGGTAGTTATGGATATTAAACTTATTCCTACCGCAGAGGCTATTAAAGGACCTTCGCCTTGCCACCATGCGAAAGGAAATACTACCAGCATCATCAAAACTCCTAAAAGCGCCCCAGTTATTGCTTCCTTAACTACTGCCTTAATAGCACCAAGAGATTTCAATTTTTGAGTACTTAAACCTCTAATAACAACTGTTGAGCTTTGAGCGCCAACATTCCCCCCAGTTCCTATGAGCAACGGAATAAATGCAGCCAACAAAACTATTTCTTTTAATATTTGATCATTCATCGCTATCACTCTCGTTGTCAAACCATTCGCCAAAACCAGAATTAACAACCACAGAATTCTTCTTCGAGTTATCGTAAATAAACTACTTTGAAAATAATCATCTTCATCTCCAGATTGAACTGCCCCAGCGGCATAAATATCTCTTGTTGCTTCTTGCTCTATAACATCAATTAAATCATCTACAGTAACTATCCCGACAAGTCTTTTTTCTTTATCAACTACTGGGAGAGCTAAAAAATCATATCTTTGTATTGCTCTAGCGACCTCTTCTTGATTTGTATTCGTGGAAATATTAACTACATCTTTTGTCATAACATCTCCAATTGGCTTAGAAGGATCAGCAGTTACGAGGTCTCTCAAAGAAAGAATACCCGTTAAATGTCTTTCTTTATCAGTTACGTATAAACTATAAATTGTTTCTGTAAATGGAGCTCTTTTTCTGACTAGAGAAAGAGCCTCAGATGCTGTTTGCATCTCTTTAAGATCTATGAATTCAGTTGTCATTAATCGGCCTGCAGTTTCAGGTTCATATCCAAGTAATTCAGCTGTAACTTTCCTTTCACCAGGACTAAGAGCAGACAAAAATTTTCGTACAACTTTTGCAGGTAATTCGTCAAAGAGTTGAACTCTATCATCGGGAGACATTTTCTCAACGATTTCTAAAACTTCTCCTGAACGTAGTCTGTCTAATAATGTTTGTTGAACTATTGGATCTAAATATTCGTACACCTCAATTGCCTCATTTTTCTTTAACAACCGAAATGCTAATGCCTGCAATATTAAAGGAAGGCTTCCAATAGCATCTGCAATATCAACAGGTTGTGAAGGTTCTAAAAGTAACTTTGCTTCATCATAATTTCCTGCAACAAGCAATTCTTCAAGTTGAATAATAATATTTTCTCTAATACTTAAGTCAGAAGATAAGGATGTAACCGCTTCAAGATTATTTTCATTCATAAATATAATCCCTTGTCAAAGTAACAACACCATTATAAGAAATTTAAGTAATTTTTCTACTTATCCAAAACCCAAAATACATTGTAAATAGATTTATGATAATAATTGAATTAAAAGAAATTATAAATTTTATCCAATCTCCTTGATTAAATATTTTGTACAAAAAATATATAAATCCACTAAAAGATGTAAAGGACGAAAAGAAACCGTTTAACATAATTTTTTCTCTCGAGTAACTTAATCTTTTTGCAATGACAAAACCAAAAAAAAATGATCCAAAGATTGAAACAACTAAACTATTATTTATAAATGCCCTTAAAAATGTACCAATATAACAGGCAAAAAGAATACCACTAAAACTTTTTATTTTCATTTAATAATATGCATTAAATAATAACCCAAATAAAAACATACAAATGAGATTAATAATACTTCTAGATAGTGAAAAAATAAACGGATAAATTTTCTCTTTTGTAATAAAAGAAATAGTTGATATATAAAAGCAGAAAATGTACTAAAACATCCTAAAAAACTGGTATAAAATAAAAATAAAATTTTATTATTGATAAAATTTAATGCTACTAGAATTCCCAATAAAAAGGATGAAATGAAATTAACTATTGAAGTATTTTGAATATTAAATCCTGTATTAATTTTTAAATTATTTTGTATCAACATCCTTAGTATTAATCCAAAAGCACTCCCAAATAAAACAATAATTGTTGAGGAAATATCCAAAATTTACATTTTTATCCAGCCTTTTGTAATCTTATTAGGATCATCTAATAATTTATTAGAAGCCAACTCTACCCTAACCCAAATTTCACTTTCGCTAACTTTCCAATTACGTAAAACTGATAAAGTTGTACCAATATCAATAATTAATAATTCTCTAGAATTAATTTCAGGGAAAGAATAAAGAGAAGTATTAGAAGTCAATATAATTTCGTTTATATTACTGAAAAACTTATTTTGATCTAATGTTTTCTGAATCCCACCAGCAGGTAAAGTTATTGGAGCAATTAGTGCGAAAATAATTAAGCAGAAATTCTTGAGAAAATTATTAATCATATATCTAAAGTTGCCATATCTAATTTACTACTGTGAGTTTCAATAAATTCTCTTCTAGGTGCAACTTTATCTCCCATTAATATGTTAAAAATTCTGTCAGCTTCAAGTGCATCTTCAATTTCAACTCTTTTCATCATCCTAGTTTCGGGATTCATAGTTGTATCCCATAATTGTTTTGGCATCATCTCACCTAATCCCTTGAATCTCTGGATATTGTAATTTGCATTTTCTCCAAAACCTAAAACAGTATCCTTTAATTGATTCTCGTTATAACAATACTTATGATTTTTACCTCTCTCTACTTTATAAAGAGGAGGACAAGCTATATATATATAACCTTTTTCGACAAGCTCTCTTTGATATCTATAGAAAAATGTTAATAATAAAGTTCTAATATGAGCTCCATCAACATCAGCATCAGTCATAATTACTACTCTGTGATATCTTAAGGAACTAACATCAAACTCTTCACCTTTAATTCCTAATCCTAAAGCTGTTATTAATGATTGAATTTCTGTATTTTTGTAAATTTTAGTATCATCAGTTTTTTCGATATTCAGAATCTTACCCCTAAGAGGCAAAATAGCCTGAAAATTTCGATCTCTGCCTTGTTTTGCTGAGCCTCCAGCAGAATCGCCCTCAACAATATATATTTCTGATTCTGAGGGATCTCTAGAACTGCAATCAGCTAATTTTCCTGGCAAGGTTGAACTTTCAAGAACACTTTTTCTTCTGACTAATTCTCTAGCCCTTCTTGCAGCTTCTGCTGCATTAAAAGATTGAATTGCTTTTTCAAGAATCAAGTCCAAAATTCCAGGATTGAATTCCATAAATTTTGTAAGAGCTTCGCCAATAAGAGAATCAACAATTCCTCTTACTTCGGTATTACCTAATTTAGTTTTTGTTTGTCCTTCAAATTCTGGATCAGGAACTTTAACTGATAAAACCACAGTTAACCCCTCTCTAATATTTTCGCCAGCTAAATTTTTTTCAATATCTTTTCTTTTACCCCTCTTTTTAGCCAAATTATTAAAAGTTCTAGTTAAAACTGTCTTTAATCCTTCAATATGGGTACCCCCATCAATAGTTCTGATATTATTCGCAAATCCTAAAATATTATCTGAAAATACATCTGAACACCATTGTAAAGCTGCTTCTACATAAACGTTTTCTTTCTGTGAATCAACATAAATTATCTCAGGATGAATTGACTCCTTTTCTGAATTCATATATTGAACATATTCTTTGATTCCTCCTTGATATAAGTAAATTTCTTCTTTGAACGAACCATCTGAAAATTGATTTCTCTCATCTCTAAATACAATTTTTACACCACCATTTAGATAAGCTAATTCTCTTAATCTGGACGAAAGAAGAGCATATTCAAACTCGATTCCTCCAGAAAAAATCGTTTTATCGGGTTTAAAACAAATTGTGGTCCCTTTTTTAAAAGGTTTTGAAGACTGCTTTTTAGTTTGCAATTCACCCTTTGATGCACCTTTTTCAAATCTTTGATTAAACTCACTCCCTTCCCTATAAACAGTTACATTAACCCATTCACTTAAAGCATTAACTACAGATATTCCTACTCCATGTAAACCACCGGAAACTTTATAGCCACCACTTCCGAATTTTCCTCCTGCGTGAAGAACAGTCAGCACAGTTTCTAAGGCACTTTTCCCTGTTCTTGGATGAATATCTGTTGGGATACCTCTTCCATTATCAGCAATTGAAGCTGATCCGTCTGCTCTAAGAACTACTTCAATATGATCACAATGTCCTGCAAGTGCTTCATCAACCGAGTTATCAACAACTTCATATACCAAATGATGCAAACCTTTAGGACCTGTAGACCCTATATACATACCTGGGCGTTTACGAACTGGTTCTAAACCTTCTAAAACCTGAATCTGTTCCGCACCGTAGTCATTTGAGATTTTATTAGATCTTTTGTCCTCACTCATTTAATATAAAAAAAAAACGATAAACTTTTAAAATATTATTTTTAAAATATTATTTTTAAAAGTTCTTTCATTAAACTTACCACCGCAATAAGAGAAAGGCTCGAAGTATATGAAAAATTTAACCACTTTATTATATAGCCAATAGATTTTTCTTCATAAATTAATATGTCTTCTAATCCACCTCACGTAATACTTTTAATAGGACCCACAGCCAGTGGTAAGACAGAATTAGCTATTGAAATTGCAAAATATTTTAAAACTCGTATACATAATATCGATTCAAGACAAATTTATAAATTTATGGATATTGGAACTGCCAAGCCTTCTAAGAATCAACAAAAACAAATAAAGCATTTTTTAATAGATATTGAGGAGCCTATTAATCCAATTAACGCAAAACAATTTCAAGCAATTGCTCAAAAATCAATAAAAAGAGAAATAAAACTAAACAAAATACCCTTTCTTGTTGGAGGAAGTGGTCTATACATTAATTCCATAACAAAGGGTTTTTTTCTACCAGATGTACCTCCGCAAAATTATTTGAGAAGACAATTAGAAGAACTTGGTCAGAAAAAATGTTGGGAGCTTTTACAAAAATGTGATCCAACTTTAACCAAAAAAATCAATTTTGCTGATCAAGTTAGAACAATAAGAGCTTTAGAAGTTTTTTACGTAACAGGTAAGCCTTTTTCAAATCAAAAAGTTCAAACTCCACCTGACTGGAGAATATTAGAGCTTGGATTAGATAGAGATAATTTAAAAGATAGAATTCTAGAAAGAACAAAAAATATGTTTCTTTCTGGAATTGTCGAGGAAACGAAAAACATTATTTCTCAATATGGATCGGATTTACCAATATTAGAAACTATTGGTTACCGTGAAGCGAGAGATGTCTTAAATAACCATTCAAATATCGATAAGGCGATTGAATTAACAGCTACAAAAACGATCCAGTTTGCCAAAAGACAAAAAACATGGTTTCGTAATAAAAATAATCCCATTTGGCTTAATAACAAAAACCTGCTAAAAGATGCAATAATTAAAATAGAGTCTTTTTTAGGCTGACTTTATAAAAATAGATTTTGTTCATCATCCAATCAATCTTTACAAACTGAATGCCACCACGCCCACGCTTTGACCGACGCACTCCTGTAAGAGAGCTTCCAAATATTAATGAAAGAATAAAATACACTCAATTGAGAGTGGTTGATTCAGATGGTAAACAATTAGGTGTCATAGATAGACTTAAAGCATTAGAAATAGCCTCTCAAAGAGAACTTGATTTAGTTTTGGTCAGCGAAAAAGCGAATCCTCCTGTTTGTAGAATAATGGATTATGGAAAATACAAATTTGAGCAAGAAAAAAAAGCAAAAGAAGCAAGAAAAAAATCTCATCAAACTGAAGTTAAAGAAGTAAAAATGAGGTACAAAATTGACACACATGATTATGACGTACGAATAGGACAAGCTACTAAATTTTTAAAATCAGGGGATAAGGTGAAATGCACTGTAATTTTTAGGGGTCGAGAAATACAACACTCGAATTTAGCTGAAACACTCCTATTAAAAATGTCTAATGACTTAGAAGAGTTATCAGAGGTTCAACAAAAGCCAAAAAGAGAAGGGAGAAACATGATTATGTTTTTAAGCCCTAGAAAAACTCCTCTTATTAAAAAAGATGCAGAATGATAATTTTTATCGAAAATCTATGCCAAATGTTAAAGTGTCACTATAGATAAAAATTAACTAGTCAGGATTTTGCAAAGTGAGATTCCATATTCAACAAGAAAGTGATATCCCAGCATCTACTCAACTATATAATCAAATTTGCTTTGCAATTGCTGCAAGGCATTATCCGCCTGGTCACAGATTGCCTAGTACTAGACAACTTGCAATGCAGACTGGACTTCATCGAAATACTATAAGCAAAGTTTACAGACAACTTGAAATAGATGGAGTTGTAGAAGCAATAGCTGGATCAGGTATTTATGTTAGAGATAATCTCACTAAAAAAAACTTCAAAAAATCAGTTTACTCGAAAGATAAAATAAGTTCACCACCTGATCAAGAAGCAAAAAAGGCTATTGATAATTTCATAAATCTTGGCTTTACCTTACAAGAAACGAGAGAAATAGTAACCAAAGAAATTGATTGGCGTATTAAATGTGGAGCGAGAATAATAGTCAGTACTCCTAGAGAAGATATTGGCGCCTCTATGCTAATAGCAGAAGACCTCTCTCCTAAAATTAATGTACCTGTAGAAGTTGTTCCTATGGAAGAGTTAGAAAAAGTTTTAAGTAATTCTAATAACGGAACTATTGTGACAAGCAGATATTTTTTACAACCTTTAGAAAAAGTAGCTAAACAACATGGGGTAAGAGCAATTGCAGTTGACTTGAGTGACTTTCAAAAAGAATTGAAAATTCTTAAAGAATTAGATGCCGGAAATTGTGTTGGTATTGTAAGTATTAGTCCTGGCTTACTAAGGGCGGCAGAAGTTATCATACACAGCATGCGAGGTAGTGAATTAATGCTGATGACCGCAATCTCAGATAATAACAGTAGATTACTATCTCTTTTAAAGGCCTCCAACCATATAGTTTGCGATGGGCCTAGTTTATCCGTTGTAGAAACTACGTTATTGAGAAATCGGTCGCAACTTATGCGATTACCTCAAATAATATGCTCTAAAAATTATTTGAGTATTGAAACAATAAATCAATTAAAAAAGGAAATAGGAGTTATTAATTAGACCATAATGTTTAGAACTTTTAAATCAGATATAGAAATTATTAAAGAAAGGGATCCTGCTGCCAGAGGAATATTAGAAATTTTTCTTTGCTACCCAGGCTTTCAATCAATAGTAATGCATAGGTTTACGCATAAATTATGGCAATTAAGGATTCCTCTCATACCACGCTTATTAAGTCATCTCAACAGATTAGTTACAGGCATTGAAATCCATCCTGGCGCCAAAATTGGTAAACGGGTTTTCATAGATCATGGGATGGGAGTAGTAATTGGTGAAACAGCTGAGATAGGCAATAATTGTCTACTTTATCAAGGAGTAACATTAGGAGGTACTGGTAAAAGTCATGGGAAAAGACACCCAACATTAATGGAAAATGTTGTAGTTGGAGCAGGTGCAAAAGTTCTTGGATCCATTACAGTAGGATCTAATACTCGTATTGGAGCTGGTTCAGTTGTTGTCCGTAATGTAGAGGGAAATAGTACTGTGGTTGGAGTTCCTGGCAGAGTCGTACATCAAAGTGGCGTGAAAGTAAATCCATTGGCTCACTCTGCCTTGCCAGACGCAGAAGCTAATGTGATTAAAAATTTAATGGACAGAATAGACTCACTGGAAAATGAAATTCTTAAATTACAGAAAGCTCTACAATGTCTAAACAATTCTGAATCAATTGATATTTCTAAACTCGGTAATGCTCAAAATCTTAAGGACAAAGAAATAATAGAATTTCTTGGAGATGATTAAATAATGATTTATTTTTTATCATCCTCACCAATTTTAGGTTGAAACATAAACATTGAATAAATAACATTTCGTCTCATATTTGTCATCATTTCGAGAAACATATCATATCCTTCGTTTTTATATTCAATTAAAGGATCTTTTTGACCATAACCTCTTAGACCAACTGACTCTCTTAAAGAATCCATGGATTGAAGATGTTCTCGCCATAAATTATCAATTTGCTGCAAAATGAAAAATCTTTCAGCTTCTCTCATTAATCCTGGACGAATCTTTTCTATTTGTGATTCCTTTAAATCATAGGCTATTCGCAACTGCTCTTGAAGATAGTTTTTTAATTCTTCTATTGAAAGTAAATTAATGTCATCAGATTTAAGATCATTTAATAAATATATAAATTCTTTGACTTTAGAAATTAATTGATCAATATTCCATTCTTCAGGAGGAAGATCAGGATTAATATAAGCATCTACAATTTCAATCATTGTCCTTTCTCCATATCCTATTACTTGACTTTTTAAATCAATTCCTTTCAATACTCTTAGTCTTTCGCTATAAACTGCTTTTCTTTGATTGTTCATTACCTCGTCGTATTCAAAAACTTGTTTTCTAATATCGTAATAGTAGGTTTCAACTTTCTTTTGAGCACTTTCTAGAGACCTAGTAAGCATTCCTGACTCAATAGGCATATCTTCATCAACCCTAAAAGCATTCATTAGATTTGCTACTCTATCACCTCCAAAAATCCTTAATAAATTATCTTCTAAAGATAAAAAGAATCTTGTACTTCCAAGATCTCCTTGTCTTCCTGCTCTTCCTCTAAGTTGATTATCCACTCTTCGCGATTCATGTCTCTCAGTACCAATGACATGTAAACCACCAGCCTCTCTAACTTTTTCTTCTTCATGAATCAAAACTTTCTCATATTCTTTTTTTACATCAGACAAAGATTCTCTCAAAAGCTTTATCAAGTCATCATCAGTTGGTGCTTTTTCTGCAGCTGTAGCTATCCTGTCATCAAGCTGCAAGACAGTAAGTTGTCTATCTCCCCAATTTTTAACCAGTTCATCAGATAAAAGAGAGAGTTTCTTTTCAATTGCTTCATCAAGTTTGCATGGGAAAAGACTTGTTGAAGAATTTGAAATGTTCTTTTTCAAATTTGAACCAGCTTTTTTAGAAAAACCACCCTTGGATTTTGAATTTCTTTGTTTAGGTATTGGTGGCTTATGCTCATTATCTGGCTTGACTAACAAAGGAATTAAAATTTCTTTTAATTTAAGCCTTGCCATATAGTCACTATTACCGCCAAGAATAATATCTGTTCCCCTTCCAGCCATATTAGTCGCAATAGTCACAGCACCTGCTCTTCCTGCCTGAGCAACAATTTCTGCCTCACGTTCAACGTTCTCTGGCTTAGCGTTTAACAAATTATGTGAGATTTTTTCTGCAGATAAAAGTGAGCTTAATAATTCACTTTTTTCAACACTTGTTGTACCAATTAAAACAGGTCTACCATCTCTATGAATTTGTGCAGTTTCATTAGCAACGGCTTTCCATTTACCAATCTCTGTCTTAAATACCTGATCAGACCAATCTTGTCTCTTTCTTATTTGATTTGTAGGTATAACTGTTGATTCTAATTTATAAGTTTTTTCAAATTCAACCTCCTCTGTTTTTGCAGTTCCAGTCATTCCTGCTAAACCAGGATATAAAAGGAAAAAATTCTGATAAGTTATGGATGCTAATGTTTGAGTCTCAGGCTGAATTTTAAGTCTCTCTTTCGCTTCTATTGCCTGATGCTGTCCATCACTCCAACGTCTTCCTGGCATTACCCTACCAGTAAATTCATCCACTATTACAGCCTCATCGTTCTTAATAATATAATTCACATCTTTAATAAATAATTCTTTTGCTTTTAAAGCGTTAGTTATATAGTGCGCCCAAGGATCTTGAGGATTATATAAGTCATTAACTCCCAAATACTCTTCACACTTTGCAAAACCCTGATCAGTTAATATACAACTTCTCTGTTTTTCATCAACTTCATAATCACCTTCTGGATCAATACCATCTTTACTTAATTCTTTTGCTTTGACTAATGCCAGAGATAATTCTGCAGCTTTTTGATATTTTTCTTGTGGTCTTTCAACTTGGCCAGAAATGATTAGAGGCGTTCTTGCTTCATCAATTAATATTGAATCAACCTCATCAATTACGCAGTAATTAAATTTTCTTTGAACTACCTCACTAATATCGGTAGCCATATTATCTCTTAAATAATCAAATCCTAATTCTGAATTTGTTGCATAAGTTATATCACAATCATAATTTTTCTTTCTCTCAACTGGATTCATATCTTGCTGAATCAAACCAACAGATAAACCTAAAAAACGATGAACTTGGCCCATCCATTCTGCGTCCCTTCTAGCTAAATAATCATTTACAGTGACAACATGAACACCTTTTCCCGTAAGAGCATTTAGAAAACAAGGTAATGTTGCGACAAGAGTTTTTCCCTCTCCAGTCTTCATCTCAGCAATTTGACACTCATTTAAAACCATCCCGCCTATTAACTGAACATCAAAATGTCTCATATCAAGAACACGTTTACTTGCTTCTCTTACAATTGCAAAGGCTTTAGGAAGAAATTCTTCTAGGAGTTCTTTTTGTTTTTTAAAATCTAATTCTGCTGAAATATTTGATTTAAGATTCTGAGTTTCTTTTCTAAGCTCATCATCAGTCAATTGAGAAATTTCTTCTTCTAAAAAATTTATCTCTTCCACTATTGGTTGATAGCGCTTTAACTTTCGTGTATTTGGATCTCCCAACAAAAGTTTTAGCATAAGTCAAAGTCCTTAAAAAATTTATCTTATTACAATCATTATAAATTAGTGCGTTACAACAGAATGAAGAAAACTATTATCACTTTATTTTATAGAAACGATCGATTAAGGTATTTAGATTGAAGTCACAAAAATTAACTAGCTGACATCTCTTTTCAAAAATCTTTTTAATTAATGCAAGAAATATCTCTAATCAAACATGCCAAAGGTGCCTTAGGGTTAAGGTTTTTTGGATTAGGTCCTAATCTTAAACCAACAAATGGACTAATTAAGCTACAAAAATTACTAGATACCAATACTTTCTGGGCAAAAAATAGAACAATTAATGATCTAAAAAAATGTCTTGCTAACAGTGATGTCGTAATAAGTCTTTGGGTTGGTAAGGAAATAGTTGGTTTTGGTAGAGCTTTAACCGATGGGATTTACCGCGGAGTGCTTTGGGATATTGTCATAGATCAAAATCACCAAGGCAAAGGTTTTGGCACAATAATTGTTAAAAATCTTTTATCTTCAAAAAAAATTAAAAATACAAAAAAATTATATTTAATGACAACAAATAAAAAATTGTTTTACTCTCAATTCGATTTTAAAGAAGTTACTTCTCAAAATTTATTGATTCGTGAAATATAAAACACTTTGTTTCCTAAAAAAACAAAATCAAGATACGAATTTACTATAAAGCCATCTTATAAAAGTTCCTAAAATAGGGACTGGTCCAAAAGTTGGGCCGCAAAAATCAAAGTAATCTCTGTGCTCTTTGATTAATCCATTTTCACCAAATAATAAACGAGTAGTTCCAGGATAAATAAATTCTTTACCCATAATTTTTAAACCCATTGTCCATTCAACGAATCCACAATCCCCAGTTATGGAAATTGCATGAGTTTCTAAAAAAACATCATCACACCTTTTAACTAGCTTTTCTTGAGCTTTAACATAAGAATCTAAGCCCTCTGTTTCCTGAGTTGGGTCTATAAAAATAACATTCACATTATAAAATTCAGCCCATTTTTTTTTTGTGGGAGCATCTTTACCATAAGGTTTATTAAATAATCCCTTTAAATCCTCAATAGAAATTACTCTTGTCATTACAAAATTTATATTAGGAATATCCTAAAAGATAAACATTAAAAGCGGATGAAGAGATTCGAACTCTCGACATTCTCCTTGGCAAGGAGATGCTCTACCACTGAGCTACATCCGCATAGCTTTCTTATTTTATCTCAAAGAAGGGATCAATGATAGAAATAATTAAATTTTCTCAATTAATTTAAATTTTTAATTAAGGATCCCATCTCAATTGCTTGTAAAGCATAATTCCAACCAAGATTATTTTTAATTCCTGCTCTTTCTAGAGCCTGCTGCATAGTATCAGTAGTTAAAACTCCAAAAATAATTGGAACATTATTTTCATTTGAAACTTGTGCAATACCTTTGCTCGCCTCAGATATAACTACATCATAGTGGGAAGTTTCACCACGGATCACAGCCCCAAGAGCAATTACAACGTCATAACTCTTTTTTTTCGTGAGGGTTTTAGCTGCGATTGGTAATTCGAATGAACCAGGAACCCAAGCAATATCTACTTGATTGCTTAATTCAGAAGTATCTAAACCATGTCTTTTTAAACAATCAAGACAGCCAGATAGAATTTTATTTGTAATTAAATCATTGAATCTTGCTATTACAATACCAACTTTTAAAGTAGACGCATTGGTAAAAGAACCCTCAAAAATAGCCATTAAATTTTACTTCTATATATTAATAGACTCTCACGAAAAGGTATTAAGTTCAAACTAATGAAGAAACTATCCCTGTCACAAAAACTAAAACGACCCAAACAGCAGCAATAGAATAAATTTTTCTCCTACTTTCTCGCTGTCCTTCCTCAGTAGAAGGTTGAGTCACATATAAAACGGGTACTCCAACTACCGCAATCAAAGAAGCAAATAATAGAGCATTTACGAAAAAAAAGTTAACAGCCTGCATAATTCAGTCTTAAGTTTCAAACATTATAAATACTATAATCTCATGAAAATGAGAATTTTTAGAGAAAATTTACATACTTTAGCCACTTTAAAATGCAAAAAAAAAATTTCTATCTAATATCTATTTAGGAATTAAAAAAGTATGCAAGAGGATACGATAATTCAAAAGAATTTATTTGCGATTGGTAATGATAAAAATGAGCAAAAAGAAATAACAAAAATTCCAGAAGATTTATCTTTGGAAGATTTAAAAAAAGAATCGCAAAAAAGACCTAGACAAAGAAAAAATTCAACTAATTTAATAAATAAATTCAAGACTGATTTAATTTCAAATAACAAAAATGTTTATGTCAATGAAGAATCTTATAGCTATAAAACAGTTTCAAAACTGAAATTAACTCCTGTAATGAAGCATTATGTAACTTTAAAAGAAGAAAATAAAGATAGGTTATTACTTTATAGATTAGGAGATTTTTTTGAATGTTTTTTTGAGGACGCCGTATTAATATCTAATCTTTTAGAAATAACGCTTACTAGTAAAGATGCTGGTAAAGAGATTGGTAAGATCCCTATGGCAGGGGTTCCCCATCATGCAATGGAGAGATACTGTGCTGATTTAATTAAAAAAAATTATTCTGTGGTTATATGCGATCAATTAGAAAAAAGTTCTGGGAATTATGGGACTCCAATTAAAAGAGGAATAACAAGAATAATTACTCCTGGAACTGTAATTGAAGAGGGGATGTTGATAGCAAAGAAAAATAATTGGATTACTGCTATTTACTTATCAGAAGAAAACTCAGATGAATCTTATGAATGGGGTATATCAAAAGCTGATGTAAGCACAGGAGAATTAATAACTTTAGAAGGCCAATCTCTGTCAAAACTACTTGATGAAATTATTAAATTAGATTCTTCAGAAATCATTGTAGGAAGCAATGCTGTAAGAAATTTATTAATTAAAGCAAATAGTCAAATTACATATACTGTTTCTCAAGAGACTAATTTTGGAATTAATGAAGCAAATTATTTAATAAAAAATTATTTCCAAATTGCAAACCTAGAGGGAATAGGACTTAAAAATTTAAACAATGCAACTAGATCACTTGGAGGTTTATTAAATTATTTAGAAAAAATTAATCCTTCAAATTTAGATAAAGATTCTTCTTTAAAAATCTCATTAGACTTTCCACAAATCCAATATGGTCACGACAAATTAATTATTGATTATCAAACTCAAAAAAACTTAGAAATCAAAAATACACAACGAGAAAACAATTATGTAGGTTCGCTACTATGGAGTATTGACAGAACATATACTTGCATGGGTGCAAGATGTTTAAGAAGGTGGATAGATTCACCACTATTAAACGTAAATGAAATTTATAAAAGACAAAATATAATTACAAACTTTATTGAATCTAAAAAATTACGTACGGATACCCAAAATTTACTTAGAGCAATGGGGGATTTAGAAAGACTTGCAGGTAGAGCTTGTGCAGGTCATGCAAGTCCCAGAGACTTAATTGCAATAGCTGAAGGTTTAAAAAAATTGCCTATACTAAAATCCATAATTGAATTATTTAAATATGATCTCCCAGATTGGACTGATCAATTAAAAAATATTGATGTAGGACTCTTAGAATTAGCTGATACTATAAGTTTTAAACTAATAGAAAATCCTCCTCTAAATATTAGTGAAGGAGGCATGATCCACGATGGTGTTGACAATATATTAGATGGTTTACGCAATTTAATGGATGATTACTCTGAGTGGCTAAATAAAGAGGAATTAAAAGAAAGGAAAATTAGCAAAATTTCAAACCTAAAAATTCAATTTCATAAAAATTTTGGTTATTACATTTCTATAAATAAGTCAAAAGTGAATTTAGCTCCACAACATTGGATCAAAAGGCAAACACTTACTAATGAAGAAAGGTATATCACTTCAGAAATTAAAAATAAAGAAAATAAGATTTTCCAAATAAAAAGTAGAGCTTCATCAAAAGAATATGAAATTTTCTGCGAATTAAGAAATATAGTTGCTGAAAAAACAAAACAAATAAGATCAATCGCAAAATCCATCGCATCTCTTGATGCACTGCTTGGTTTATCAATTACTTCAGTAGAAAACAATTTTATAAAACCTTTATTAATACCAATAAATGATTCAATGACAAAAAATAGTACAAAAATTATCGCAGGAAGAAATCCAATTGTAGAGCAATTGTTAAGTGATAAAAAGTTTGTAGCAAACGATATCTCTTTTGAGAAGAATCAAAAATTAATTATATTAACCGGTCCCAATGCAAGCGGAAAAAGTTGCTTTATAAGACAACTTGGTTTAATACAAATTCTCACACAAATTGGTAGCTTTGTTCCTGCTAATAATGCTGAAATCAAGATTGCAGATAGGATTTTCACAAGAATTGGGGCAGTTGATGATCAATCATCTGGACAATCAACATTTATGGTAGAAATGTCTGAAACTGCATCAATTCTAAATCAGGCAACTTCTAGCTCACTAGTCTTACTTGATGAGATAGGCAGAGGAACATCTACTTTTGATGGACTTTCAATAGCTTGGTCAGTAAGTGAATATCTTGCAAAAAAAATACAATGTAATACTATTTTTGCTACGCACTATCATGAGCTTAATTATTTAAAAAATTCAAATAAGAATATACAAAATTTTCAAGTTTTAGTAGAACAAAATAAAGATCAGCTAATTTTTAGCCACAGGATTGTTAAAGGGGGCTCAAACAAAAGCTATGGCATAGAAGCAGCTAAATTAGCAGGAGTCCCAAAAGAAGTTATAGAAAAAGCAAAATCAGTTTTAAATTCTTTAGAAAAAAATAATAAATTAAATTATGATATTAAGTAGATTTTTGACATTTTTATAAAATAAATACTTTTTAAATAGTTTCCCTCAATAAGGCGTTAACCGCTGCAGCTGCCATGGCAGCACCTCCTCTAGTTGAATTCAAAACAATTCTAGGAAGGTCGGTTGAAATTAGTTTTTTTTTGCTTTTCTCTACTCCAATAAATCCAACAGGCATTCCGATAATTAAACTAGGTAAATTTTTTGCTTTCTCTAAAATATCAATTAAATAAGTTAACGCTGTAGGCGAACTGCCAATAACTACAATAGGTGATTTGCTTCCAGAATTCATAGCGGATAACTCCTTCCAACCTTCACTTAAGCCATATGCAGTTTTAGTTAAGTTTGTATGATTATTTTTTCCAGACCACATTCTAGCGGAGAATACTTTATTCCTAGTGGTATTTTCTGCCATGGTTTTTATTGCTGCTGCTGCCATATCAGTATCAGTTAAAATCGGAGCACCATTTTTAAGTGCCTGAAGCCCTTTTTCGCAAGCACCTTCACTAAAATTTACAAGATTTTGAACTGAAAAATCTCCTGAAGTATGGACTAATCTCTCTAACACTTTTTTTTCCAAATAATTTAGATCATTGGCTAATAAATGAGATCTTATGAATCTCATGCTTTCCAAAAAAATTGGATGATCTATTACCATTAAATTTAAATTGTGTTAGAAGTAATCATAGTTAATATAAGGTTTTTATTGAGCTATTATGCCAATACAAATATTATGGGGTAATGATTTAAATGCGCAAAATACATTTATTCAAAAATTAATTGATAAGAAAGTATCCAAAGAATGGAAAGAAATAAACGTAACAAATTTAAATGGAGATGATGATGAGCAAGTCAATCAAGCTCTTGATGAAGTTCTTACACCTCCTTTTGGAGAGGGATACAGAATAGTTACATTGAAAAATAATCCAATTTTTACTGCCAAAAATGAGGATCTAAGAACTAAATTTGAAAAAATTCATGACAATATACCTCAAAATACTTATTTCATTTTACAAAATACAAAAAAACCAGACTCAAGACTAAAGAGTACTAAATTTTTACAAAAACTTATCAAAAATAATTTAGCTCAAGAAAAGTCATTTTCTTTACCAGAAATCTGGGACTATGAAGGACAAAAAAGATTTTTAGAAGATACAGCAAATGAAATGAATATCAAAATTGAAAAAAATGCAGCTGAATTAATAATTGATTCAGTTGGTAATGATAGTTTTAAACTAATAAATGAATTAGCCAAAGCAAAAACATACCTTTCTGCAGTATCAAGTGATTCGAATTCACAACTTTTTCTTCAAAGTATTGATGTAAAAAAAATATTTAGTGATCATCAATCCAATATTTTCAAAATCATTGATCTTCTCTTACAAAAAAATATTAATGAAAGTCTCATAGAAATAAATTATTCTTTACAGAAAGGAGAACCTGCTTTAAGACTAAATGCAGGTTTAATTAGTCAAATAAGAATTCATACCATTATAAAATTAGCAATTAATTCAGGTAACGATAATGCAGAAAAGATTTGTAATCTTGCAGGCATTTCTAATCCAAAACGGATTTTTTTTATTCGAAGAAAAGTCAAAAATGTATCTCAAGAATATTTAATTAATTTAATGAGTAACTTGCTAGATATTGAATCATTACTAAAACAAGGTAATAATCCTATAAATGTTTTTACAGAGAAATTAATTAATTTAAGTTAACCAAATTATAAGTTTAAGAATTTACATTATGATTTAAATATGGCTTTACTAGTAAAAAAATTTGGCGGCACATCTGTAGGTGATATTAATAAAATTAAAAATATTGCAAGTAGCATCTGTCAAAGTAAAGAAGCAGGAAATGAAATTGTAGTAGTTGTCTCTGCAATGGGGCAAACTACAGATGATTTAAATTGTTTAGCGGAATCAATTAGTAAAAATCCTAATAGAAGAGAATTGGATATGCTTCTCTCAACTGGAGAGCAAGTAACCATAGCTCTTCTCTCAATGGCATTAAACGAATACGGAATACCTGCAATTTCAATGACCGGTAGCCAGGTTGGAATTATTACTGAATCAATTCATGGGAAAGCGAGAATTCTGGATATTAAAACAGAAAGGATCCAAAATTATATAAATCAGGGTTTTGTAGTTGTAGTGGCTGGATTTCAAGGAACAACATTAAGCCATACGGGTTCAATGGAAATTACAACTTTGGGTAGAGGTGGTTCAGATACTTCGGCAGTAGCTTTATCAACAGCTTTAGGAGCTGAGACGTGCGAAATTTATACAGACGTTCCAGGGGTTCTTACTACTGATCCAAGAATTGTTCCTAATGCAAAACTCTTAGATGAAATTAGCTGCGAGGAAATGCTTGAACTTGCAAGTGTCGGTGCGTCAGTTCTGCATCCAAGAGCAGTAGAAATTGCTCGCAATTATGGAATTAAATTGTGTGTCAAATCAAGCCAAAGTGACTCAAGTGGGACTCTCCTAGAAAGTCAAATCCAACCTCTCCCGCTAAAAAGAGGAAGCTTAGAATTAACAAAAACAGTAAATAGTCTTGAGGTATTAGAAAACCAAGCAGTATTCAGTCTCACAAATATTCCTGATAGGCCTGGGATTGCTGCACAAATATTTGAAAAACTTTCAGAAGCAAGTATTAGTGTAGATTTAATAATACAAGCGACAAATGATGGAAATAAAAACGATATTACATTTACTGTTAGTGAATTAGAAGTTAAAAAGACTGCAGAACAATGTGAATTTATAACAAGTCAATTAGGAGGAGAATATAACTTAAAAACAAACATGACTAAATTAAGTATTCAAGGAGCAGGCATTATGGGCAGACCTAGTGTTTCAGCTGATTTATTTGATACTTTATCTCAAGCAAATATAAATGTCAGGTTAATAGCTACTAGTGAAATTAAAGTCAGCTGTGTAATTGAAATCAATAATATACCAAAAGCTATTAGATTTGTTGCTGAGAAATTTAAGTTATCCGATACACAAATATTTGTTAATCCAATCAATAAAAAACAAGATCAACCTGAAGTAAGAGGAATTGCATTAGATAAAAACCAAGTTCAAGTAAGTTTTCGAAAACTGCCTGATCGTCCAGGTGTAGCAGCATCGATATGTTTAGCATTAGCTGAAAATAATTTACTTATCGATACTATCGTTCAGTCTGAAAGAATTTCCTCTTTAAAAACTAAGGATATTAGTCTTACAATGAATAAACAAGATAGAGAAAAAGCTAACTTAGTTTTTGAGGCCTTAACAAAAAAATTACCCGGATCATACATTGAAGATGGCCCTGCTATAGCCAAAGTAAGCACTGTAGGAGCGGGAATGGCATTTAAGGTTGGAACGGCTGGAAAAATATTTAGAGCATTGGCTGACCAAAATATCAATATTGAAATGATTGCCACTAGTGAAATCAGGACTTCATGTATTGTTTTAGAAAAAGATTGTGACAAAGCAGTTAATGCGATTCATAATCATTTCGAATTAGAAAAATAAGTTCTTTTTAATTATTTCTTGCCAATTTTTGTCTTAATTTTTTGATTCTATCCCTCAAATTTGCTGCTTCTTCAAAATTTAACTCTTTTGCAGCATCTTTCATTTTAATTTCTAACTTTTCTATTAAGTCAGGCAATTCTTCGAGCAAACATTGATTATCACTGGAACCGAGAATTGCGTCAGTTTTGTTATTGACTATATTTATTAAATCTTTAGATAAACCACCAGCATCTAATTTTCTGGAAAGTTCTAGAAAAGATAATATTGAATTTTCTATTTTTTTGCCTGCAGGTTTTGGGGTAATACCATTGACTTGGTTATATTTTTTTTGAATAGTTCTTCTTCTTTCAGTTTCAGATATTGCTCTTTTCATTGAATCTGTGAAATTATCTGCATAGAGCAAGGCAACACCTTCAACATGTCTTGCAGCTCTTCCTATTGTTTGAATCAATGACCTTTCAGCTCTGAGAAAACCTTCTTTATCAGCATCTAAAATGGCAACTAAGGATACTTCAGGAAGATCTAGTCCCTCTCTTAATAAATTAACTCCTACCAAAACATCATATTCGCCAATTCTGAGGTCTTGAATAATTTCAATTCTTTCAATTGAATGGATTTCGGAATGCAAATATCTAACTCTTACTTTATTTTCAGATAAATAATCAGTTAGATCTTCAGCCATTCTCTTGGTAAGTGTTGTGACAAGCACTCGTTGCTTCTTTTCAGCTCTAATTCTTATTTCAGATAATAGATCTTCTATTTGGCCCTCACTAGGTCTTACATCAATTACAGGATCTAATACCCCGGTTGGTCTTATAACTTGCTCAATAAATTCACCATCACATTTATCTAATTCCCATTGACCCGGAGTTGCACTTATAAATAATGTCTGTTTTGATTTTTCCCAAAACTCTTCACATTTTAAAGGTCTATTATCTGCAGCACTGGGCAATCTAAAACCATGATCTATTAAAACTTTTTTTCTAGATTGATCACCGTTGTACATGGCATGAAGTTGAGGACACGTTACATGACTCTCATCAACTACCAACAACCAATCTTTGGGAAAGTAATCTATTAAGCATTCTGGCGGTGAACCTTCTTCCCTACCTGATAAATGACGGGCATAATTCTCAACTCCATTACAATAACCAACCTCTTTGAGCATTTCTAAATCATATTTTGTGCGTTGTTCTAGTCGTTGAGCCTCTAATAATTTTCCTTCGTATGTAAATTTATCTAGTTGAATTTTTAATTCACTTCTAATTGCACTTATTGCACTCTCAAGTCTTTCTTTTGGGGTCACAAAATGCTTCGCTGGGTAAACGCTAACTTGTTCCAAACTTTCAAGTATTTCACCTGTAGTAGGGTCAACATATCTAATAGCTTCGACCTCATCACCAAATAATTCGATTCTAATTAATCTATCCTCATAAGCTGGACCGATTTCTAAAACATCGCCTTTAATTCTGAATCTACCTCTAGTAATTTCAATATCATTTCTAGTATATTGATTTTCAACAAGAGACCTCAAAGAAGAACGTAGATTTATTGATTTTCCCACTTCAAATTTAACTGCAGCTTTTAAATACTCACTCGGTATACCAAGACCATAAATACAACTTATTGAGGCTACAACAATTACATCTTTTCTTTCAAATAATGAGCGTGTTGCAGAATGCCTAAGCATATCTATTTCTTCATTAATTGAAGCAGTTTTGGCTATGTAAGTATCACTTACAGGTACATAAGCTTCAGGTTGATAATAATCGTAGTAAGAAATGAAGTACTCAACAGCATTTTTTGGAAAAAATTCCCTTAATTCATTACATAGTTGTGCAGCCAACGTTTTGTTATGGGCTAAAACAAGTGCTGGTCTTCCTGTTTGTTGAATTACATTGGCAATGGTAAATGTTTTACCAGTTCCAGTAGCTCCTAAAAGAGTCTGAAACTGTTTACCATTATTTACGCCTTTAACTAATTTTTTAATAGCTTCTGGTTGATCTCCATTTGGTTCGTAAGGAGCTTGAAGCTTATAGTTGTTCATCAAGCTAGTAGCTAAAGGATGTTGCTATACTAAGAAATTTTTTCTCCAATTATTGAATTTTTCAAAGATTCTTTTAAGCCCCTAACAACCGCAATCATTGATATTAAATCATTTAATTTATTAATCACAGATCCAACGCCAACTGCTGAGGCTCCAGAGGATATTGCTAGTGGACAAGTTACTTGGCTTAATCCAGAGGCACTCATGATTGGTATATTCAGAGATTGTTTCTTAAATTCTTGATGGATAGCATAGGTAGCTGCAAGAGTTGGTACTGATTTTTCAAAAAAACCTTGAATTCCTGGAGAGTAAGGAGTAGAACTGGTACCACCTTCTGTTTGAATAATATCAACGCCTTCTTCGACTAGCTTTACAGCAAGATCAACCTGTTTATCAATAGGCATAGTATGAGGAACAGTTACTGATAAAGGAAAATTAGGCAATAAATCCCTCGTCTCTTTTGTAATGTTTAAAACTTTTTTATCTGAAAAATGAATGCCTTTTTCATAAAAAGTATCGTAATTTCCTATCTCAATTAATGATGCTCCTGCTTTTACACAATCTTGAAAAGATCGAGGCACTACTGAACTGACACAAACGGGTAGTGTTGAATTCTTTAGTGCTAAATCAACGAGTTCAGGTTTACAAGCAATATCGACAAGATCTGCACCTCCTAATGAAGCAGCCTCAACAATTATTTTCACAGACTGAACATCGAAATTATTCAATCCTGAAATAACTTTGAGTAAAGATTTGCTTCTTAACTCTTCTTTGATTTTTTGTGGCAAAAGATTAATCAGACTCATTTACTTAATGAATTTATTACCCGATTGTGACATTGTTTTAGTAAAACAGTGCATTTTTTAAAAAATATTATCTGAGCAACACAAAATGACTGATAAAAAATTAAGTCAGAAAAATTGGTCATCATGGCATCATCAGCTTCATAAGGAGATTCTTAACAAAAAAATATTAATTCCCAAAGGATCCAATATTTTATTAAGTGTTTCGGGGGGTCAAGACTCAATGGCCTTATTAACCCTAATTAATGACCTAAAAAAACTACATAATTGGTCTATTAGTGTTTGGCATGGTGATCATCAGTGGCACAAAAAATCATCACTATATGCTCTTGAATTAAAAGATTATTGCGAAGATAGAAATATTTCATTCTCTTTTGATCAAGCAAATAAAGTAAATATTTCTTCAGAAGAAAAAGCACGAGAATGGAGATATAAAAAATTATGTGAAAGAGCCAAAACTTTATTAAATAAAAACCAGGAAAAACATAATATTTATTTGTTAACTGGTCACACGAGTAGTGATAATGCAGAAACATTTATCCTGAATTTATCAAGAGGAAGCAATTTTGCAGGTCTGAGTAATATTGAGAGTAAAAGATTAATAGAAAATCAAATTTATTTAATAAGACCAATATTAATTTTTAGTAGGGAAGATACAAAACAATTTTGCAATGATATGAAGATCCCAATCTGGGAAGATCCTACAAATTCAGATCTTAAATTAAAAAGAAATTTAGTAAGAAAAAAAATTATTCCTACTTTAGAAGTCATTTATCCAGGTTGTTCTGAAAGGATAAATAATTTTTCCCAAAAAATGAGCAAATACAATAATGAACGTAATGATCTTAGTGAACTAGCTTATTTATATTGTAAAGATGTTAAAGGTATAGATAGGAATCTCCTAAATGGTATGTGTATTGAAGCGAGGTGCACAATTTTAAATAGATTTTTAAAAGAAATATCTGCAAAACAATGTAGTTCTAAAAATCTGACAAAATTAGCAACTTCAATTTATGAAAAAAATAAAGGTCAAATTAATCTGCAAGAGTTTTTAAAAATTGTTTGGGATAAAAACTATATAAATTTTGAAAAAAGTTAAGATGTTACAGCAGATCTTCTTCTTCTGGTTCTACCTTCAAATGAATCTTCTGTAGCAGTCTCAGCTGATGGATTCTGTGAAACTTTTGGACTTTTTTGGGAATTTTGTTGATTATTTGAACTATTAGGATGATTATTATTTGATTTCTTATGGAAATTATTATTTCTATTTCTATTGGAGAAATTTTGCTCTTCGGTAATCTTTGGGATATAAGCACGAGTTCCACTTGGAGCAGGTTGAACTAAACACAAAATAAGTGGTTCAACTTGTAATTCTCTTCTCATTCTTCTCGATAAACCATTTTCTATTTCTCTTTGTACACCAATCCAATCTACCTCAAAATTATTCGGCCCAGTTTGTCTGGATAATTGTTTCCATCTATTTTCTAAGACCCAGCTTATTTCTCGTTCTGTCCACATAGACATTTTTCTTGGCTCTGCAGTAGTAACAACTCCTCTTAAATTAACTCTAGGAGGCGCAACCATCTTCCCATCTGTACTAATAGGAGCTAAAACAGTTACTACACCATCACCAGCTAATTGTTGCCTTTCCTTTAGTACTCGAGCATCTACTATCCCATTTCGTGAGTTATCAAGCAGTTCAACACCAGCTTTTACAGGATCACCCTTTTGAATAGAATTAGGTGTTAACTCAACTACATCTCCATTTTCAATAATTAAGATATTATCCTTTGGAACCCCCATAGTTTGTGCACTCTTCCCATGACAAACAAGCATTCTATGTTCTCCATGAACAGGGACAAAAAACTTAGGTTTTGCGAGTGCCAACATTAACTTTTGATCTTCTTGAAAACCATGACCAGAAACATGAATATTCTCACCTTTTCCATAAACAACCTTTGCTCCGAGTTTCATTAATCTATCAATTGTATTAACAACAGAAATAGTATTCCCAGGAATTGGGCTGGCTGAAAATATTACAGTATCAGTAGTCTTAAGACGAACATGCTGATGTTCACCACGAGAGATTCTGCTTAACGCTGCTAGGGGTTCTCCTTGACTACCCGTCATTAATAATAAAGTCTCCCTATCTGGTAAATCTCTAATTTGCTTGATAGGAACAAACAAATCATCTGGGCATTTCATATAACCAATATCTCTTGCCTTAGCAATAACATTTATCATCGATCTACCTAACAAACCGACCTTTCTTCCATGTTTCATGGCCAATTCTAAGATCATTGTCACTCTATGAACAGAACTAGCAAAAGTGGTAAGGATAACTCGTTCTTTTGCCTCTGCAATATGTTTTTCTAAAGAGGGATAGATAGTCTTCTCAGAAGGACAAAAACCTGGAACTTCGGCATTAGTAGAATCACTGAACATGCATAAAACACCCTTCTCTCCGTAATGCACCATTCTTTCAATATCAAATTGCTCTCCATCTACTGGCATATGATCAAACTTAAAATCTCCCGTGAAAATAATTGTGCCAACAGGTGTTGTAACTGCTAAAGAAAAGCTATCGCAAATAGAATGTGTATTTCGAATAAATTCAACAGAAAAATGTTGCCCTACTTTTACAACATCTCTAGGATTTACTGTTTGTATAGTTGTTCTATCAGATACCCCTGCTTCCTCCATTTTTCCTCTAAGCATTGACATTGCTAGTCTTGGGCCATAAATAATGGGAATATTAAAATGCTTTAGATGATGAGAAATACCTCCAATGTGATCTTCATGCCCGTGAGTGACAATCATTCCTTTTATTCTTCTTTGATTTTCTTTTAAAAAAGTTGTATCAGGCATAACAACGTTTACGCCATGCATACCATCAGATGGGAAAGCTAAGCCAGCATCAACAAGCATTAATTCATCACCATATTCAAAAACGCAAGTGTTTTTTCCTATTTCATGTAGTCCTCCAAGAGGTATTACACGTAGAGCTGGCGTATTACTTTTAGATCTAGATGAATCATGAGTAGATCTGTTTACAGTTGAATTTGTAATTGATTGCATAATTTTGAAATTTATGAAGGCCTGCTTGTAATCAAATAAGGTTTATTTAAATTTAATTATCAAGTTAAATATAATTCCAATTATAAGGAATTCAGGATAAAAGATAGTTGCTTTTTCATGTCATTGGTTAAAGGTGACAAAGGACTTCTAGGATTACCTACATCCCATCCCGATAGCTCCAAAGCAGCCTTAATTGGGATTGGATTAGTAGTCATAAAGAGTGCTTTGAAAAGAGGCTGAAGTTTTTCATGAATAGCAAGAGCATTGGAAACCTCTCCACTTTGAAAAGAATGAATCATCTCTTTCAATTGCAATCCAACTAAATGACTTGCAACACTTACTACTCCTACAGCACCTACAGATAACATTGGAAGCAACAATGAATCATCGCCACTATATACAGAGAGTTCGGAGCCACAAATAGCTCTTAATTCTGTCACTTCTTCTATTCTACCGCTTGCAGCTTTAATACTGAGAATATTTGAGAAATCCATAAGTTTCTTCACAGTATCAGGTAATAAATTGCATCCAGTCCTGCCTGGAATGTTGTAGAGCATAAGAGGCAAATCCTCTGCAGATTTAGCAATAGAACTGAAATGTTTATAAAGACCTTCTTGAGGCGGCTTATTATAATAAGGAACAACGACCAAAGCACCGTCGGCACCAGAGTCGTAAGCTTTTTTTGTAGCTTCCACAGCTTCGCTTGTACAATTGCTACCAGTGCCAACTATTACTTTACAGCTTGCATCCAAAGATCCTTTTACCGCAGTAAATAAATCATGCTGTTCCGCCCATGAAAGAGTCGGAGATTCTCCAGTAGTACCGCACAACACAATTCCATCGGAACCGTTCTCATAAAGATAATTTGAAAGTTTTATAGCTAGTTCATAATCTACATCTCCATTCTCAGTGAATGGGGTAACCATTGCAGTCAATATTCTTCCAAATAGTGGATTATTACACTCAGTTTTGTCTGTAATCATTTTTTTGGAATTAATAACTCAGCTATTTGAACAGCATTCAGAGCTGCTCCTTTTCTTATTTGATCTCCACATAACCATAATTCTAATCCATGAGGCTGACTTATATCAGTTCTTAGCCTGCCAACAGCAACATTATCTCTTCCCATAACATCATTTGGCATAGGAAATCTATTACTTTTGTAATCCTCAATAACTTCAATTCCAGGAGATTTTTTTAATTCTTCAAGAGCATCTTTAGGCTCAACTACATCGGCAAATTCAATATTGATCGATTCAGAATGTGCTCTCAGTACTGGAACTCGAACACATGTAGCAGAGAGCTTTAAATCAGCAATATTTAATATTTTCCTTGTCTCATTAACCATTTTCATCTCTTCTTCGCAGTAATTATTTGAAAGCATAGGGGAATTATGTAAAAACAAATTAAAAGCAAGGGAGTATGGTAAAACTTCACTTTTTTGAGGATTTCCTTGAAGATATTGTTCAGTTAAAAGTTTTAGTTCCTCCATCGCCAGTTGGCCTGCACCACTAACAGATTGATATGTTGAGACAATAACTCTTTGAATAGTCGAAAGTTTGTTTAATGGAGCTAAAACTAATGTCAACAAAATGGTAGTGCAGTTTGGGTTCGCTATTACCCCATCATGATTAAGTACGTCACTAGCATTAACTTCAGGGACTATAAGAGGAACGTTCTTATCTAATCTGAAAGCACTTGAATTATCTATCAGTAAAGCATTTTGATCAGTAATGGTAGACAACCATTTTTTTGAAATACTTCCGCCAGCTGAAGCCAAAACTAAATCAAGATTCTTAAATTCTTCCTTAGTTGTTTTTTTTGTAACTAATTCTTCATCTTTCCAAATAATTTTTTTTCCTTCTGACCGTTCTGATGAAAGCAAGACCAATTCTGATATTGGGAAATCACGTTGTTCAAGAATTTTTAGCAATTCAGATCCCACAGCACCTGAAGAACCTAAAACAGCAACTTTTAATGGCCTATTAGGCAAATACGGAGATTGTCTCACACTTTAAAATGATTTTTATAAATAGATTGACTATTTTTTTTACTTTATCAAAAAATTAACTTTCAAGGAAATCACATAATGTGAAATAATTAAGATTCGGTTCATAGTAATAACTTAGAAAAACATGGCTAAAGATGCACTAATAGTCAAAACAACTCCTCTGCCTCAAAGTAGAATTTCATTCGAATTAGAAATACCATCAGAGACATGCAAAACGTGTGTAAATGAAACAATCAGTTCTATCAGTCGTTCGGCTAAAATTCCGGGATTTAGACTTGGTAAGATTCCTAAACAAGTCTTAATCCAAAGAATTGGCATAACACAATTACATGCTTCTGCTCTGGAAAAAATTATTGATAAATCATGGCAAGAAGCGTTAAAAATAAAATCTATAGAGCCACTAAGTGAGCCAGAATTGGTAGATGGATTTGAATCTTTACTTGCAAAGTTTAGTCCTGAAAAATCACTTAAGGTTACTCTTCAAACTGATGTTGCCCCAGAATTAAAACTTAAAAAATCCAAAGGACTAAGTGTTGAAATATCAAAGACAAAGTTTGATCCTAAGTCAATAGATGAAGCGCTAGAAAAATCTAGAAATCAGTTTGCAAACATTATTCCAGTTACCAATAGAGCAGCAAAATTAGGAGATATTGCCGTAGTTAGTTTCAAAGGAAAATATAAAGATTCTGGTAAAGAGATTGATGGTGGAACAAGTGAATCAATGGATCTTGAGTTAGAAAAGAACAAAATGATTCCCGGTTTCGTTGAGGGAATCGTAAAAATGAAAATTGGTGATACTAAAACACTTAACCTTAAATTTCCTGATGATTATTCTCATGAGGATTCAAGAGGCAAAGAAGCAATTTTTGAAGTAAATCTCAAGGATCTTAAGGAAAAAGAATTGCCTGAACTTAATGACGATTTTGCGAAACAGTCTGGCAACAAAGAATCATTAAAAGAGTTAAAGAAAGATATTGAAAAGCAACTTAAAGATAATTTTGAAAAAACTCAAAAAGATATCAAAATTGAAGCTTTATTAGATGCATTAACAAACGAATTGGTTGCTGAAATTCCAAAATCTATGATTGATATAGAAGTAAGGAATAATATTGAACAAACCGCTCAAAGATTTGCTCAACAAGGTCTTGATGTAAAATCTACTTTCACTCCGGAATTAGTTAAATCATTAGCAGAGTCCACGAGGCCTCAAGCTGAAAAAAATGTTCAAAGAAATTTAGCTTTAAAAGCATTAGCTGAAACAGAAAACATAAAAGTCGAGAAAGATGAAATTGATTTAAAAATGAAAGATTATGAAGATGCAATCTCTCAATCTTCAAAACAAATAGATATTAAAAGACTAACAGAAGTAGTAACTAACGATCTACTCAAAGAAAAATTAATAATTTGGCTTGAAGAAAACTCTGAAGTAAAAGAAAAAACTACAAAAACTTCTAATACTACCAAAACCTCCAAAGCAACAAAAGCCACAAAAACTTCAAAAACTACAAAAACTTCAAAAACTCAAAATAAAAAAGAAAAAAAATAATTTATGAAATTTCCTACTAATTAAACAAAAACCCCTTAAATTACTTATAAGACGAAAACTAATTTGTGAACTCAGAAAAAAAACATTTGATCCAAAGCTCAATAAGTTCTTACGAAAGTAATAATAAAACTATTGCTGCTGTTCCTACCGTTATAGAACAATCGGGAAGAGGAGAAAGAGCTTTTGATATATATTCGAGACTATTGAGGGAGAGAATAATTTTTTTAGGTACTGGAATTAATGATCAAGTATCTGACTCACTTGTTGCGCAATTATTGTTTCTTGAAGCGGAAGATCCCGAAAAAGACATACAAATTTATATTAACTCTCCTGGAGGCTCAGTAACTGCAGGAATGGCCATATACGATACTATGCAACAAATATCCCCTGATGTAGTGACAATATGCTTTGGAGTTGCGGCAAGTATGGGGGCATTTCTACTGTCTGGAGGAGCCAAGGGTAAAAGATTGGCTTTACCTAATTCTAGGATTATGATTCATCAACCTCTGGGAGGTGCACAAGGTCAAGCAGTAGAGATTGAAATACAAGCTAAAGAAATACTTTTTCTCAAGAAAACATTAAATTCGCTTTTAGCGGAACATACTGGTCAACCTTTAGAAAAAATTAATGAAGACACAGAAAGAGATTACTTTTTATCTCCCTCAGAAGCAGTCGAATATGGATTAATTGATAAAGTTATCAAAAAGTGACAAGGAATACTGATTTTTTAAGAATATGATGACGAATCGATATTTATAAGCAATCCTAGTGAATAAGGAATATTAAACACCTTTCACTTTAAAAACTTATAATCGATGGCTAAATTCGACGCCCATCTTAAATGTTCATTTTGCGGGAAATCACAAGACCAAGTAAGAAAGCTTATAGCTGGTCCTGGGGTTTATATATGTGATGAGTGCATAGATCTATGTAATGAAATCCTAGATGAAGAACTACTTGATAATCAAGCGAACACAAACAACTCTCCGCAAGTAAAAAAGAAATTACCAACTGATAATTCAAAAAAATCTGTTCCTTTAGAATTAACCTCAATTCCTAAGCCGTTAGAAATTAAAAGTTTTCTAGATAATCAAGTTGTTGGACAAGAATCTGCAAAAAAAATATTATCAGTAGCCGTATACAATCATTACAAGCGATTAGCTTGGAAAGTTAAGGAAGATAGTAAAAATAACAATTCAACAGATTCACAAGCAACTAAATTACAAAAATCAAATATTTTACTCATCGGTCCTACGGGGAGTGGAAAAACTCTATTAGCGCAAACTTTAGCAGAGTTTCTCGATGTTCCTTTTGCAGTAGCTGATGCAACGACTTTGACAGAAGCTGGATATGTAGGGGAGGATGTTGAAAACATACTTTTAAGACTTCTACAGAAATCAGAAATGAATGTAGAACTGGCGCAAAAAGGAATTATTTATATTGATGAAATAGATAAAATTGCAAGAAAAAGCGAAAATCCTTCAATTACTAGAGATGTCTCTGGTGAAGGAGTACAACAAGCATTATTAAAAATGCTTGAAGGAACAATTGCTAATGTGCCACCTCAAGGCGGAAGAAAACATCCTTATCATGACTGCATCCAAATTGATACGAGTCAAATACTATTTATTTGTGGGGGGGCATTTATAGGTTTAGAGGATATAGTTCAAAAGCGTATGGGTAAACACTCTATAGGATTTACCACCAATTCGGATCAAAACAAAGTTGATACAAAAAAAATAGTAGACCCAAGAGATTCCCTGAAAAATTTAGAATTAGATGACTTAGTGAAATATGGCCTAATTCCAGAATTTATTGGAAGAATTCCGGTTTGTGCTGTATTAGATCGTCTTACTAAAGAAACTTTAGAATCTATTTTGACTCAACCAAGAGATGCATTAGTAAAGCAATTCAAAACTTTGCTAAGTATGGATAATGTTGAATTATCATTTGAGCCTGATTCTGTTGAAGCGATAGCAAATGAAGCATACAAAAGAAAAACAGGTGCAAGAGCATTAAGATCAATAATTGAAGAGCTAATGCTAGACATAATGTACACTTTGCCTTCTGAAGAAAATATAAAAGAATTCACAATTACGAAAAAAATGGTAGATAATTTATTCTCATCTAAAATTGTTAAACTACCTTCAGGATCAACAAGAATCATTAAAGAGTCTGCATAAAATTAGAGTTTAATTTTTTTAATTGAATCCCTAATTTTTGTAATTAATGAAAAATAAATGCCAAATATACATAAGCCTTTTCATCAAAAATATAGACCAAACAACTTAAACGAACTGGTTGGGCAAAAATTTATATCCATTACACTCAAACAAGCTCTATTAACAAAAAAAATTGCTCCTGCGTATCTTTTTAATGGTCCAAGAGGCACTGGAAAAACATCAAGTGCAAGAATATTTGCAAAATCTCTAAATTGTCAGGCATTCGACCAACCTACGATAACTCCTTGTTGCAAATGTGACTTATGTCGACAAATTACAGATGGGAGCGCTCTAGATATTATCGAGATTGATGCAGCATCAAATACAGGAGTAGAAAATATAAGAGAAATTATAGAAAGAGCGAGATTTGCACCAACTCAAGCGAGATGGAAAGTCTATGTAATTGATGAATGTCATATGCTTTCAACGGCAGCTTCAAATGCTTTACTAAAAACTATTGAAGAACCGCCCTCAAGAGTTGTATTTATACTTGCGACGACAAATCCTGAGAGAGTATTAAATACAATAAAAAGTAGATGCCAAAAGTTTGATTTTAGAAGAATAAGCCCTAGTGATATTTTTCAACATTTATCAGAAATCGCCGAAAAAGAATCCATTAAGTACGAAGTTCAGGCGTTAAAAATGATTGCAAAAAGGTCTAATGGAGGTATGAGAGATGCACAAAGCCTCCTTGAACAATTGAATCTTTTACCAGAAGGGATAACAATTAATAATATCCAAAACCTCCTAGGAGAGGTATCAGAAAGCGAATTAACAAATCTGATTAAATCATTGGTTGAGAATAATCCAGAGTCATTAATTGATACTTGCAACAAATTATATGATGCCGGAAACGAACCTCTTCAAATAATTATCGGATTATTGAATATAACAAGAGATCTACTATTACACACTACTAATAATAAATATTCAGATCTTTACTATACGTCTGATGAATTTCGAGATGAGTTAGATAAAATCTCAAAAACAATAAATAAATCAACAATAATTAATTGGCATAATAATCTTAGAAATATTGAATATCAAATCAAATCAAGTGATAATCCAAGGCTTTGGTTTGAAATACATTTAACTGGACTTATGAATAGTCAAGATATAAATAGTTTTGAAAATAAAAAAGAAAGTGAAAATAATACGACTGAGGAGAAGCATGAAAGTAGAAAAAACATTCCAATTAATAAAAAAAATATTTCAGATGAGATTCCAAAACCAATTATCCAAGAAGAGATAAATCACAAGGAACTAATCGAAAAAAAAGACGAAAAATTAGAAAAATTTGAAGTTCTTGAAAAAGAAAGTATTGAAAATATTTCTGAAAATAACCAAAATAATTCTGGATCAAATTTAAAAGATAAATGGGAATTAATTCTTTCTAAAGTAGAGTTACCATCAACAAGAATGTTACTTTCACAACAAGCCGAACTTGAAAGTTTTGATTCGGAGAAAATCACAATTGCATTATCACCAAACTGGGAAAGTATGATAAAAAGCAGAAAAGTTATAATTGAAAATACTTTAAAAAAGATATTTGGAGATGGAATAATACTTAATTTTTCAACCAAACAATTAAATAAAAGTAACCCAACAAAAACTCCAGAAATAACCCAAAATGAAGGAAATAATTTCCGGCCAATAAAAAAAATAGAACCAAAAACTAATTCGTCAACAAAAATATCTAACGAGGAAACTTATGATGATAGTTCAAAAAACTTAGCAAATTTTTTTAATGGAGAAATTATAGACCTTGATGAATAGATTAAACTCCAGTATGAAGAGTCTTTCGCCAGAGTATCTTTTTGGGGAAAATAGACATCTTTATAGTTACCCAAGGGATTACTAAAAACCAATGTGATAAATAAAAAACCGATACAAATACCATCCAAAAATTACTTTTTTGCAATACAGGTACTTCACTTTTACAAGAAGAACCGTACCAAAAAGCGATTCCAGATAACATAAAAGCTGTAAGTGAAATAGGCCAGTAAATTGGTGAATCTAAAAAAGCAATACTGAAAACTAAATCAAAAATAGAAATGATTGGTAATGCATATTGCAAGATGAAAAAGTAAGTTAAATCAAATTTCTGCAAATAATCAATTTTATTAGTAAATAATTGATCTCCATAATCGAAGAATCTTTGCAACCCCCCCTCTGCCCATCTTTGCCTTTGCGCTAATAAAGCATTTAAATTTACAACTGCCTCCTCCATGACTGGAGGATCCCATAAGATTCCAATTCTAGATTTTGATAATAATAATCTTAAACTCAAATCAAGATCATCTGTAACTGTATCTTCATTAAAAGAACCACATGCTAATAATGTTTCTTTCTTAATTAATTGACCATTTCCCCTTAATTCGGAAACTCCAGCAACTGATAATCTTCCATATTGAAAGATTGCATCCATAGCCATCTCCATTGACTGACAGGAAGTTAAAAAATTCTTACTTACATTTGTTACTGATTTTCTTAGTTGAACTGCAGACCAATCCCCCTCTTCTACAAAACTAAATAACCTTATCAAAGAATCTTGTTTTAATTCAGCATCAGCATCCAAAACTAATAACCATTCACCATGGGTAAATTTCAAGGCATAATTCAAAGCTCCTGACTTTCCTCCTCCTGCATTTGGAGAACGACTTATGACTTTTAGCTTGTCATATTGTCTAGATAATCGATCTAAAATTAAAGGCGTCTTATCAGAACTACCATCATCGATTATGTAAATATTTAATTTATTTGTTGGATAATCTAAACTAAATAATCTTTCAACTAATCTTGATATGACATTCTCTTCATCTCTAGCTGCGACTAAAATATCAAGCACAGGTAACTCTTTATTGCTAATTCTTCTGCTTACAGTATTTAAAACGTTGTTCCTTTTGAAATTTTTAGAAATAACTATTAAACCGTAAAAAACAATCACAAAAGAAAGAGTCAATATTATGTAAAAGAAATTTTCGATATTGTTAGCATGAGGAATAAAAGCTACTAAAAAACAAGCACTAAGAAATATAAACGACTTCAATCTTCGATTTTTATAAAAACCCTTACTCATAAAAGTAAATTGTTAATTACTTAACTTCCATTGAGACAATATCTCAAATTTTTTTAGTTTTGCATTTCGATAGTAATGATTCAATATTTGTTCATAAGAGAATCCTAATTTAGCCATTTCAATTGCTCCTGACTGAGATAAACCTACACCATGACCGAAGCCTCCTCCTCTCAAAAGCCATAAATCATCATTTAATTTATTAATAGTAAACAAATTACTAGGTATAAAATTTAATACCCGTCGAATATCATCTTTAACAAGAACAATAGGTTTATTACCCTTGTCAGTTTGTATTTCCAATTTTGTCACTCTGCCACTAGACCCACGTTCAATAGGATTTAATTCCAAAACATCTTCATTAATATTTATAAGTTTGTTTTTAATTAACTTTTCTTTAATTTCAAGATTAGAAATTTTCTTATTCCATCGAAAAAGAGAATGATTACTCCCATAAAACTTTTCTTTATCAAAATCTAAAAAATTATTTAAATAAGATTCATTTGTCATTGGAAGTTCAAAAATTTTATTTAATGATTCAGAACCATCAATGATTGAATTGAAATAAGAATAATCTTGAATTTGCCAAGACTCTCCTGCAGTAGCAGATACTCCACCATTAGAACCATGGTAAAAAGCATTTATTGGTTGATTTTCATGAGTGAGAATTAAATTTGAAGTTTCGTCTATGGCTTTTTGTACGTTTTTATATGAAATTTCAGAAGGCTTATAAACTTGGCATTGAGTGCTTATACATAAATGATATTTATCCATATTAAATCTATCAGAATTAAATATGCCCCAAGTTCTTGCAATAACTGCTTGAGCCTTGAGTGCTTCTAAAGGAGAATTCGGTCCAATTTCATATGGCAAAACACCTGCCAAATAGTCATCAAATTCAATTTTTTGAACTAATGTCCAAGTTCCATATAAATCCTTTATTAAATAAAAATTTTTGCCAAAATTAACACCATTTATTTTTATTTTCTCTTCAGAATAAATATATATTGGACCTTCAAGTTTCATATCAGTGTAGTCATTTCTAAGAACAGGAGTAATTTGAAAATTTTTTATTTTTCTGAAAATCTTATTTTTTAATTCAAACTCTGGCAGATCATCTTGAAATGGAATCCATACTTCCCAATTTTTAGGGTAGGCAACAGTCGTCTCAAATCCTTTATCTCTTAGTTTCTCTGATTGTTTTTTTGCCGATTCATAGCTAGCAAAAGGACCAAAAACAAATCTTTCAATTGTTTTTGGATTTTTAACGGGAATATCCGCCCAAGTGATATTTATCTGTTTTGATTTATGTTTAATACCGTTGGACGATATCAAGTTTAAAAAACCTTTATTAGTTGTAAAGTTTATATTTTTTTTCTCCGAAAAACTATCATTCTCCCCGCCTAAATATTGCTTTAAACCAATTAAAAATTTTCCTTTTTTAATTTCATTATGGAGTTCAACCTTTAGCAATTCTTCCCCTTTTGCATTTGAAATAAATTTAGTGTTTATTATTAAAAGAGAAATACAGCCTAAAAATAAGTTTAAAAAGGCAAATTTAAGTTTCATAAATTAGAACTTTCCTTATCAATTAAAAACTTTAATTTGCACCAATGCGTATAAAGGTTTAGATTATCCTAATTAAACACATTTGACTTAAATGTCTAAACTAAAAACTCGTAAATCAGCTGCCAAAAGATTTAAAGCTACTGCGACGGGTAAATTCATGAGAAGAAGAGCTTTCCACAATCATTTACTTGATCATAAAAGCTCAAAATTAAAAAGACATCTATCAACAAAAGCCGTAGTTGATGAAAGAGATGCTGATAATGTAAGATTAATGATTCCATACGCATAAATCTTTAACCAATTTTTATAGATATTCATGGCACGGGTAAAAAGAGGCAACATAGCCAGAAAAAGAAGAAACAAAATCTTAAATCTTGCAAAAGGTTTTAGAGGCGGCAACAAAAATCTTTTCAGAACCGCAAACCAAAGAGTAATGAAAGCTCTTTGTAATGCTTATAGGGATAGAAGAAGAAGAAAAAGAGATTTTAGAAGACTTTGGATCTCTAGAATTAACGCATCTGCGAGGATAAATGGAACAAACTATAGCAAGTTAATAAATGGGATGAAAAATGCAGAAATTATTATCAACAGAAAAATGCTTGCTCAATTAGCCTTAAACGATCCTAAGTGTTTTGAAAAAATTGTTTCTTCCGTTAGTAAGTAGAAAAAAGAATATAATCTAGAAAGGTAATCATAAATAATGGAAATATCTTCCTTTCAATCTTATTTAATAATTCTTTTTGTTGTATTAATAATAATTTCTATTTTTGTATTTAGACAATTTCTAAAAACAAGAAGTGAAGAATTAAATTTAGTAAAATTTGAGCAGAAAGGTTTAGATTCTCTCACTCAAGCTACAGAATTGTATGAATTTGGGTCTATTCAGATAAAAAAAAGATTATATTCTGAAGCTACTAAAACTTTTTTAAAAGCAATTGAAAATTATGAAAATGAACCTGATGAAGCCAAAGCGATAATAAATAATGCTTTAGGATTTTCTTACGCTGCTCAAAATGAATTTAAGAAAGCAATTAAACACTATAAATCTGCAATAAAATCACTTCCAGAATATCCTATAGCCCTAAATAACCTCGCATCAGCACAACAGCGTTTACTTGAGTACGACTTGGCATATGAAACTTATCAAAAGGTTTTAGTGATAGATCCAAAAAACAAAACAGCAATTAAAAAAAGTAAGGAGTTAGAAAAAAGAAACAGTTATGAACCTTATAAAGGTATTAAAGATAAGGGATTCTAAATATGGAAAATTATTCTTCTTTACTAATTGGTGGAAAACAATTTTCCAGTAGATTAATGGTTGGTACTGGCAAATACAAATCTACTCAAGATATGGTGGAAAGTTTGTCAAATTCTGAAACGGAAATTATAACCGTCGCTGTTAGAAGAATTAAAAATGATCAGACGGGAGAAAATTTACTCGAAAAGATCAACTGGGAAAAATACTGGATGCTTCCTAATACAGCTGGTTGTGTTAATTCTGATGAGGCAGTCAGAATAGCAATTTTAGGTAGAGAACTTGCAAAATTATCTGGTCAAGAAGAAAATAATTTTGTGAAGTTAGAAGTTATTCCTGACAAAAAGTATTTGCTACCAGATCCAATAGAAACTCTTAAAGCAGCCGAAATTTTAATAAAAAAGGGTTTCGCTGTACTACCTTATATAAATGCAGATCCTATTCTTGCAAAAAGACTAGAAGAAATAGGTTGTGCAACTTTAATGCCATTGGGCTCTCCCATAGGCTCAGGGCAAGGTTTGTTAAATTTATCAAATATAAGGATTATTATTGAAAATGCAAAAGTGCCAGTAATAATTGACGCAGGAATAGGTGTGCCTAGTGAAGCTTCTCAAGCTATGGAAATTGGAGCTGATGGTGTCTTAATTAATAGTGCAATAGCACAAGCTGCAAATCCTCCTCTAATGGCCCAAGCGATAAATTATAGTGTGAAAGCTGGCAGGCAAGCTTTTCTGGCAGGAAGAATTAAAAAACAAGACTTTGCAGTAGCAAGTTCGCCGGAAAAAAATATATCTATCTAATTCTCTAAATTGAGAAAAGTTTAAAAAGAAAGTAAAAATTTATTATTTTCTTTTATTTATCGTATTAAGAAAGAAGATTTGAAACTATTTACAATGTTTTTTCGCAAAGTGGAAGCACGCTGTAGTAATTTAATAAATATATTATGAATCTTTTAATTCTGGAGTTCTGAGTGAAAGTTATTGTTCTGGGTGGAGATGGTTTTTGCGGTTGGCCTTGTGCGGTGAATTTAGCAGAGCAAAATCATGATGTAATTATTGTCGACAATTTAAGTCGTAGAAAAATTGATATTGATCTCGAGGTAGAATCTTTAACTCCAATTTCTTCTATAACAGAACGACTTTCTGCATGGGAAGAGACTGGAGGCAAGCCTATGAGATTTCTAAACATGGATATCTCTAAACAATATCAAAAATTACTCAATTTGCTCATTGATGAAAAACCAGATTCCGTGATCCATTTTGCAGAACAAAGAGCAGCACCATACTCGATGAAATCGAGTTTTACCAAAAGATATACAGTAGATAATAACGTTAATGGCACCCACAACCTACTTGCTGCGATAGTAGAGAGTAATTTAGATATTCATGTTGTTCATTTAGGAACAATGGGAGTCTACGGATATGGATCACATAGAGGTGCAACAATTCCAGAAGGTTATCTAAAAGTTGAAGTTCCACAACCTGATGGAAGCCGCTTTGAAGAAGAAATATTACACCCTGCAAGCCCAGGTAGTGTCTACCATATGACTAAAACTTTAGATCAATTATTATTTCTTTACTACAACAAAAATGATCTTGTAAGGATCACTGATCTACATCAAGGCATTGTTTGGGGAACAAATACAGACGCAACTTTAAAAGATCCTAGATTGACAAACCGATTTGACTATGACGGAGATTATGGAACTGTTTTAAACAGATTTCTAATGCAAGCTGCAATTGGATATCCATTAAGTGTTCATGGGACAGGAGGGCAAACAAGAGCATTTATACATATAAAAGACTCTGTAAAATGCGTACAACTTGCTCTTGAAAATCCTCCAAAATCTGGAGAAAGAGTCAAAATCTTTAATCAAATGACTGAGAGTCATCAAGTTGGAGAACTAGCTAAAAAAGTTGCTTCTCTAACTGGAGCTGATATCAATTATTTACCAAATCCAAGGAATGAAGCAGTAGAAAATGATCTAATTGTTGATAATAAATGCTTTATAGAATTAGGATTAAACCCAACTACTCTTGATAATGGCTTATTAGAAGAAGTTGTTGAAGTTGCTAAAAAATACTCCAATAGATGTGATCTTAATCGCATACCTTGTGTTTCATCCTGGACAAAAAAACAAGCTGAGGCTATAAAGACTAATTAAAATTTTTGAAATAGTTACCTTAAGAAAGTGAAAATTGCATTGTTTACTGAAACTTTTTTACCTAAAGTTGACGGCATAGTCACAAGACTGACTAAAACAATTGAATTTTTAATAAAAAATGGTGATGAAGTTATAATTTTTTGTCCAGAGGGGTGTCCAGAATCATATATGGGAGCAACTGTAGTGGGAGTTGCTGCAATGCCATTACCCTTATACCCAGAGTTGAAGCTTGGTTTACCAGGTCCAGCAGTCTCAGATAAGTTAGAAAAATTTAACCCAGATTTGATACATGTTGTTAATCCAGCTGTACTTGGCTTAGGTGGCATATGGTTGGCGAAAACTAATAATATTCCTTTAATTGCTAGCTACCATACTCATCTTCCGAAATATCTGGAACATTACGGTATGGGTATGCTAGAGCCACTTTTGTGGGAATTACTTAAAGCAGCTCATAATCAAGCCTTGTTAAATTTATGTACATCCACCGCTATGGTCAATGAATTAAAAGATAAAGGTATTCAAAGGACTGCTCTTTGGCAAAGAGGAGTAGATACTTACAGTTTCAGACCAGATTTAAGAAGTGAGAAAATGAGAGATAAGTTATTTGGAAAATATAAAGATGCTAATTATTTATTGATTTATGTTGGAAGATTATCAGCAGAAAAACAAATTGAGAGAATTAAACCAGTCTTAGAAAGTATCCCTAATGCTTGTCTAGCACTTGTAGGTGACGGACCGTACAGAAACCAGCTTGAAAAAATCTTCGAAAATACCAAGACTAATTTCATAGGATATTTATCTGGTGATGAACTTGCTAGCGCCTATGCCTCTGGAGATATATTTTTATTTCCCTCTAGTACAGAAACACTTGGTTTAGTTTTACTAGAAGCAATGGCCGCAGGATGTCCAGTTATCGGAGCCAACAAGGGGGGGATTCCAGATATAATTAGCGATGGGATTAATGGTTGTTTATATGATCCAGATGAAAAAGATAATGGGATACAAAGTTTGATTGAAGCAACAAAAAAAATTTTAGAGAATGAAGATAAAAGAGAAGTTATGAGAAAAGAAGCACGAAACGAAGCAGAAAAATGGGATTGGAATCAAGCAACGTTACAACTACAAAATTATTATGCAGATACTCTAAAAAAAATAGATTAAGCTAAATCTTAATTATGCTACGTGTGGAGGCGTAGGACTACTATACGAACTTAAAGGAAGTATAAGAGTAGCGATATTTTGATTCTTTTCAGGCCTTTTTTTCTTTGAAAATTTTTTACCAAAAGGAACTCTTATAACATTGGTTCCCTCAATGGAAAATATGTTTGAGTTATCAACTGAAAATTTATTGACAAAATTTGGTAAGTCGATGTTTTTAACTGGCAGGTGCTTAACATTACCAGATTTAGAATCTTTGGTCATAGCTTCAAATACCCCAAAAATTTGATGCCCAATTATTGTAATAAAAAAATTTAAAAAAATTCTATAAGAAAATATTAAATTTTTATTCTCACTGATAATAACTAAGTAAATTCAAGGACGCTAGTCCTTTAAGCACATTTTTTTTCTTCTAAAGTCTCATCTTGATTTACATTACAAGAACAAATTAAATTGCGATCGCCATATGCATTATTGATCCTAGAAACTGAAGACCAAAACTTAATAGATGTTGAGGTTTTATAAGGAAAAGAAGCTTTTTCTTTTGAATAAGGATAATGCCAATTATCAGCAATTAACTCTTTCAGCGTATGGGGAGCGTTACTTATTACATTATTATTCTTTAATTCAATATTTTTTTCTATTTCGCTGATTTCTTCTCCAATCAATAACATAGCCTCACAAAATCTATCCAATTCAACCAAACTTTCACTTTCAGTAGGCTCTATCATTATGGTCTCTGGAACAGGCCAACTTATAGTTGGGGCATGAAAACTATAATCAATTAATCGTTTAGCTAAATCATTTACACTCAAACCAGTTTTGGATTTTAAATCTCTAAAATCTAAAATACATTCATGTGCGACAAAATTATTTTTTCCTTTATAAAGAATCTTGAATTTATGCTTTAAAGAATGCGCAATATAATTTGCAGATAAAATTGCATGTGCAGTTGCTTTCCTTAAACCACTTAGACCAGCCATTTTTATGTACATCCAACTTATTGGAAGAATACTTGCACTGCCATGCTTTGCAGATGATACGAAATTAGAACTATTAGATAAATTATTATCCATAAGAGAATGAGTAGGAAGAAATGGACTTAAAGTATCTGATGCAGCAACTGGACCAACTCCTGGACCTCCTCCTCCATGTGGAATGCAGAATGTTTTATGTAAATTCAAATGACAAACATCAACACCATAATTCCCCGGTTTGCATAATCCAACCTGAGCGTTCAAATTTGCCCCATCTAAATAAACAAATCCTCCAACGGAGTGAATTAAGTCACATATCTTTCTAATTTGTAATTCAAAAACTCCATGAGTAGAGGGATACGTCAACATAAGAGCCCCTATTTGGTTATCAAATTTCTTGACCTTGATCGACAAATCTTGAAAATCAATATTTCCTTCGTTATCACATTCAACAGTTAAAACATCAAAACCTGCCATAACTGCACTAGCAGGATTTGTTCCATGAGCACTTTTAGGAATTAAACATTTTTTTCTTGAAAGTTCGCCTTTTGATTCAAAATAAGAATTTATTGCCAATAAACCTGCAAACTCGCCTTGAGATCCTGCATTTGGTTGAAAAGAAACTGATTTTAAACCAACAATATCACTTATCCATTTTTCTAGGTCAGATATTATTTTTGAATAGCCTTTAGTTTGATCTAGTGGAGAAAAAGGATGAATCGAAGATAAATTAGCCCAGGAGACAGGATTTAACTCGGCTGAAGAATTTAACTTCATGGTACAGCTTCCCAATGGCATCATTCCATCAACCAAAGAAAAATCTTTTTCAGCAAGACGGAATATATATCTCATTAATTCAGTTTCACTTTGATAATTTGTGAAAATATCTTGCTGCATCCATTTACCAGATCTCAAACCAATACTTTCAAGCTGAAATCCCTTATCAAATTTTATATTCTCTAAATCGTCTTTTTTTTGTACAGCACTTGCTATGAAACTTAAGATGTTTTGGATTTCTTTTTCATTACTCAGCTCATCTAAAGAGATTCCAAAACCAGTGGAATTTTCAATAGTTGATCCCAAAGGCAAAATTCTTAGGTTAAATCCATTTTTTAAAGCTTCATTATGAATATTTTGGGCATGCTCAGAATAAACATCTACACTATCAAATCTAATCCCATCAGATACATAAAAACCTAGATTAGCCAAACATGATTCTAAATTGATTCTCAACTGAACTATTCTCTTAGCAATTTCCGTTAAACCATTAGGTCCATGATAAATAGCATAAAAAGAAGAAATTATGGCTAACAAAGATTGAGCAGTACATATATTACTAGTAGCCTTCTCCCTTCTAATATGTTGCTCTCTTGTTTGTAATGCTAGTCTCAAAGACTTTTCTCCATTTTTAGAGAGAGTTTGACCAACTATTCTTCCCGGGATAAGCCTTTTATATTTTTCGCTACATGCAAAAAATGCGGCATGAGGCCCACCAAAACCCATTGGAACTCCGAATCTTTGCATACTACCTACTGCAACATCCACACCAAATTCAGAGATTGGTTTAATTAAAACTTGTGCAAGTGGATCAATACATGCAGTTACAATAATTTCTGATCTATGTGCTTGAGATATTAAAAATGTTGGATCAAATAATTCCCCATTTTTGCCGGGTAATTGCAACAAAATTCCGAAAACATCCTCATTATTAGGAAGGTTGCTTGGAGTAAAGCGTTTTAAGGATATTCCCAAAGGTTTTGCCCTGGTTTGTAAAACATTAAAAGTATGATCAAAAACATTTGACTCTACTAAGTAAACTTTCGAAGATTTATTTTTTCTTGCGGAAAAACTCATAGCCATAGCTTCTGCAGCAGCAGTGGCTTCATCTAACAAAGAAGCATTAGCAACAGGGAATCCTGTCAGTTCACAAACAATAGTCTGGAAATTAAAAAGAGCTTCTAGTCTTCCTTGAGCAATTTCTGCTTGGTATGGAGTATAAGACGTATACCACCTGGGGTTTTCAAGAACATGCCTTTGGATTACTTTAGGCATGTGATTATCGTAATAACCAAGTCCTATTAGAGATCTCATTTTAATGTTTTTATTAGCAATCTCATCTAATTCGTTTAAAGCCTCAATTTCCGAACATCCACTGGGTAATATTTCAGAAGAATTATCTTTTAACTGAATATCCTCAGGAACAACTTGATCTATAAATTGATCAATATTATTGAAACCAAGCTTGAAGAGCATTGTCTGCTCATCCAAATCACTCAGACCAAGGTGTCTATTAATAAATAAATCTGAATTAACGGTGGATTTCATATCCAATTTTTTCAACAGCTTAGCCTATTGATAAAGATTTTGCTTTAAATTGGCATGACCTTTGATTTATATACCTCTGAGGTCATCAAATTATCAAATGATACTTTGGATTCGGGTTTAATAACAATCAACCATCCTTCTCCAATCGGATCATTCTGTAAAAGCTCTGGGTTATCAATAACACTTTCATTTACAGATACTATTTCTCCTGAAAAAGGCAGGTAAACTTCCTCAACAGCCTTAACAGATTCTATTGTTCCAAATGTATCACCTTTCTCTAAAGTTGAACCTTGATCAGCTAATTCAACAAAAACAATATCCCCCAATTGATCAACAGCAAATTCACTAACTCCAATTTTTAAAAATCCGTTTTCTTCTAATACATATTCATGCGTATCAGCATAATTAAGGTTATCTGGAAATTGGTAAGACATAATTAGGTTGATAAAGAAATTAGAGAATCTTTTGTAATTAATTTTGCCTCTAATAATTCAGATAATAGTTGAATTAAAGCAATTTTGATATGAGCTATGTGAGAACCACCTTGAACATAAATGTTATAGGGATCTCTTAAAGGAGCATCAGCAGAAAATTCACTCGTACTACCTTCAATAAATGTACCTCCTGCCATTAATAATTTTGAATCATATCCGTCCATTGATGATGGAACAACATTCAGAAAAGAATCTACTGGTGAAGAATTTTGAAAAGATTGACAAACTTTTTGTACCAAATCAGGATTATTCAATCTTACTGACTGAATAAGATCAGATCTATAACTTGCTGGCTCTGGTAAAACCTTAAATCCCAAATTTTTAAAGACTGCTGCAATCATATCAGCACCTTTTAGTGATTCGTGAACAATTTGTGGTGCTAAAAACAAACCCTGCAAAATTAATCTTCCTAGTCCAAAATTTATTCCTGCAGAAGAGCCAATGCCTGGTGAAGTTAATCTAGAACATGCCATTTCAACCAGCTCTGCATCTCCTGCAACGTACCCACCAGTAGGAACGATTGTTCCCCCCAAATTTTTAATCAATGATCCAGCAATTATATTTGCACCTTTAGAAATTGGTTCACTATCTTCAACAAGCTCCCCATAACAATTATCAACAAAACATATACAATTAGGATCAAGAGAATGAATAAGACTACAAATTTTCTCTATCTGATGATTCGTAAGAGATTTTCTCCAGCTATATCCACAACTTTTTTGTATGAATACTAATTTGCATGAATTTTCTTCAAAAGAATGAACAATTTTTTCTTCAAAAGAATCAAAATTCTCGCAGATATTTATTTGCTTGTATTCAATGTCAAAATCTTTAAGTGAGCCTTTTCCTCCTCCCCTTATTCCTATGACTTCTTCTAAAGTGTCATATGGTTGTCCTGTAAGAGATAACATTACATCTCCAGGTCGAAGAATTCCAAATAAGACAGAACTTATTGCATGCGTTCCACTTACAAATTGCATCCTCACAGCAGCCTTTTCAGCAAGAAACAATCTTGCAAATACCGCATCAATTTTTTCTCTAGATATATCATCATGACCACTACCAGAAGATTGATTGAAATGACTAGTAGAAACTTTTTCTTCCTTAAAAATTGTCAAAATATTTTCTAATTTCTGGAAAACCTGATTGGACCTTTCTTGGAAAACTTTACTTAAACTCTCTTCAACAGAAAGAATAGCTTTTTCAGCCAATTTTAAGTTATTGTCAAGAGTCATTTATTATGAAAATTCATCTTATTTTTCAGAAGCTAAATTTCTTAATTCTGCGAGGAAAGCATTAGGTCCCCTACCCTGAAAATAAGAAAGTGTTTTTGAAGCCTCATATAAATCAAGAAGTTCTCCATCTAATTCTTCTGCCGTATAATCTCTAATTCCTGCAATTACCTCAGCAAAACGTTCTCTACGGGCAGATTTATTGACAGCATAGGCTTCCATTACCTGCATTTTACATGATCTCCAAGCCTTATTCTGACAAAAATGCACTGAAAGAGCATCACTTAAAGCAGAAGCTTCTTCATCTTCTATGTACCAGTCAAAAGATGAAGGTAGAGGTTTTAATCCTGAAAATATCTCGAATAACTCCCCGGCCGACAATGGATTACCAGAATCATTTTTTAGGGGTAATGCAGACTCTTCCAAAGATTTCCATAACTCTGGGTAATCACTTTCAAAACGATCCCTGATTTTTTCAATACCTTGATCAAGAATCGTATTAACTTGAGCTAAAGCAAGAAAAACTTCAGGACCTGGCGAAGATAACTTACCATTCCTAAGATTAGAAATTTGCGAATTATGAACTTTACCTAAATCAAGAACTTCAGAAAGTAATGGCAATACTCTGTGAGACCATCCATTTCTTTCATGCCAGAGGTGTATCAAATGAGCCATAGCCCTTCGACCTCTAGATAATTTATCGCGATATCCGAGACTCACAGATAATTAAACTTATCAATAGTATAGTATGATAATATTACATATCGGTAATTTTGAAAATAGTATTTCAATATCATGAATTCAGTAATTTTCCAAGAAACAGCAAAATTAAAAAAACCTGTTCCAGCTGAAAAAGTTATAGAACTCTCAGAAAAATTACTGGAACCTTCCAGTCATTCAAAAAGATATCCTCCAAGACTACATAAAACGTGGGGAACAATAGTTTTTATGGTTGCAATTCATATTCTTTCTCTTGTAGCTTTACAACCAAAATTTTGGAGTCTCCCTGCAGTCACTTCATTATTATTTTTTTACTGGGTAACTGCTTGTTTAGGAGTCACCCTTGGATATCACAGATTGCTATCACACAGATCGTTCATTGTGCCAAAATGGTTAGAAAGATTTTTTGCTACCTGTGGAGCCATAAGTTGCCAGCATGGCCCAATAGATTGGGTAGGTTTACATAGGCATCACCACTCTTTTTCAGATACCGAAGTAGATCATCACAATAGTAAAAAGGGGTTTTGGTGGAGTCATATGGGTTGGATGTTTAAAGACGTAGAAGCACTAAAAGCTGTTCCAAAACTAAGTGCAGATTTAATCAAGGATCCATACTATAGATTTCTAAATAAATATTTTTTATTCTTACAAATTCCTATTGGACTTTCATTGTACGCAATAGGTCAAAAATTAGGAGTTGGAGGATGGGCTCTAGTCCTTTGGGGAATTCCATTGAGGCTTGTGGTTGTTTATCACGTGACTTGGCTAGTCAACTCCGCAACGCATTGTTGGGGTAAAGCACCATTTGAAAGTGGTGATTCATCTAAAAACAATGCATGGGTTGCTGCATTAACTTTTGGAGAAGGTTGGCATAATAATCATCATGCATTTCCTAATTCGGCAAAACAAGGATTATTTAAAGGTCAGATAGACATAACATGGGAACATATTAAGATTCTTGCAAAATTTGGTTTTGCAAAAAAAGTAAAGTTACCCTCTAGGTCTTATTATTAACTATATTGTTCAATATTTTCATGTCTAAAAGAGTACAAGTCGCATTAACTGAATCAATCGCATCACTAGGTAAAGAAGGAGATCTAGTTGATGTAGCACCAGGATACGCAAGAAATTTTCTGTTACCTTATGGGAAGGCAATGAATGTAACACCAGCAGTCCTTAAACAAATTGAGAGGAAGAAAGAAAAAGAAAAAATCGCTGCTGATAAATTAAAGCAAGAAGCTTTAGATTTCCAAACTGCATTATCTACAATAGGTAGGTTCACTATCAAAAAACAGGTTGGAGAAGATGGTGTCCTTTTTGGAACGGTTACGAATGGTGATGTTGCCGAAGCGATAGAAGCGGCTACTAAAAAAGAAATTGATAGAAGAAACATTACTGTTCCTGATATCCATAATTTAGGTTCCTTTACTGCAAAAATAAAATTACATCCAGAAGTAAATGCAGAAGTAAATATTGAAGTAACAAGTTAATCAATTTGTTGCATTATTTTGAAAAGTAGCCAGAGTATATATCTAAGCAATTAAAGATATGGTTTCCGTACCTTTTCCAAATAATGGGCAAAATAAAAATTTTAAAAAGGATTTTAATAGTGAAAATGCTGGATTAGTTCCTCCTCAAAACGTTCAAGCAGAGGAAGCAGTTCTTGGTGGAATACTTCTTGATCCAGACGCGATCGGAAGAATTGCAGACTTAATTAAACCTGAAGCTTTTTATATAAATGCCCATCAAGAGATTTATAGAACAGCATTAATGTTGCATACCCAGGGAAAACCAACTGATTTAACATCAATGAGTGCTTGGTTAGCAGATAATGGATCATTAGAAAAAATTGGAGGAAACAGCAAACTGGTAGAACTCGTTGAAAATGTTTCCTCTACAGCTTCCATAGAACAAGTTGCTAATTTAATTAACGACAAATTCATGAGAAGGCAACTTATTAGATCTGGAAATGAAGTGGTTCAACTAGGTTTTGATCAAACTCAAGATACTAATGAAGTTCTAGATAAAGCAGAGCAAAAAATATTTGAAATCAGTCAAGAAAAACCTTCAAAAGGTCTGACTCAAGCAGCTGAAATCCTTACAAGTACTTTCAATGAAATAGAGTCAAGATCATTAGGTACTTCAGTAGCTGGAATTCCTGTAAATTTCTACGATCTTGATGCGATGACTCAAGGTTTTCAAAGAAGTGATTTAATAATTGTTGCTGGAAGACCTTCAATGGGGAAAACTTCAATGGTTCTTAATCTAGCTAAAAATGTTGCACAATCTCAAGATTTACCTGTGTGTGTATTTAGCCTTGAAATGAGTAAAGAACAGTTGACATATAGACTGCTCTCTATGGAAGTGGGAATCGAAAGTGGCAGGCTAAGAACAGGAAGATTACAGCAAGATGAATGGCCATTACTCGGAGAAGGTATCAATTCATTAGGTCAATTACCAATATTTATAGATGATAAGCCTAACTTAAGTGTTCTAGAGATGAGATCTCTGTGCAGAAGATTAATAGCTGAACAAAAAAAAGAACTTGGATTAATTGTGATTGATTATCTGCAGTTAATGGAAGGATCAACCCCTGATAATAGAGTGCAAGAACTTTCACGAATAACAAGAGGTCTTAAAAGCATGGCCAGAGAATTAAAAGTACCAGTAGTAGCTTTATCTCAGCTAAGTAGAGGGGTTGAGTCTAGAACAAATAAAAGACCAATGTTAAGCGATCTAAGAGAATCAGGATCTATTGAACAAGACGCAGATTTAGTATTAATGATTTACAGAGATGAATACTATAATCCGGAGACTGAAGATAGAGGAATTACAGAAATCATTGTCACTAAACATAGAAATGGACCCGTAGGAACTGTTAAATTATTATTTGAACCTCAATTTACGAGATTTAGGAATTTAGCTAACTAAATCGATCCTAAAATGCAAGATCATCAATCAACAAATGAATCTTTTGACATCATCGTTATTGGAGGAGGACATGCAGGATGCGAAGCCGCTATAACAACAGCAAAATTAGGTTTTTCTACTGCCTTATTTACAATTAATCTAGATAGAATTGCCTGGCAACCCTGTAACCCTGCGGTTGGAGGCCCAGCAAAAAGTCAGTTGGTTCATGAAGTTGATGCATTAGGTGGAATTATTGGTAAATTAGCCGATGAGACAGCTATTCAAAAAAGAATATTAAATGCAAGTAGAGGCCCAGCTGTATGGGCGTTAAGAGCTCAGACAGATAAAAGAGAATACTCAAAAAGAATGATTGAAATACTACAAAATACAGATAATTTATCTTTAAAAGAAGCAATGATTACTGAACTGGATATTGCAAAAACTGAACAAATTGGATTGAACTCAAAAAAAATCATAAAAAAAAGAATACAGGGTGTAAAAACATTCTTTGGTAGTTACTATTCAGCGAAATCAGTTATCATCACAGCTGGTACGTTCTTAGAAGGCAAAATATGGATAGGGAATAAATCTATGTCAGCAGGTAGGTCGGGCGAACAAGCAGCACAAGGTCTCACTCAAAACTTGCACGAAATTGGTATTAAAACAGAACGTTTAAAAACAGGAACTCCAGCAAGAGTTGACAAAAAAAGTATCATTTTTGATGAATTAGATATTCAACCTAGTACTGCAGCTGATAAATATTTTTCGTTTGACCCAGATATAAAAAATAATATGCCCCAAGTTAGTTGTCATATCACTAGAACTACTTCTAAAACACATCAACTCATTAGAGATAATTTACATTTAACTCCCATTTACGGCGGTTTTATTGATAGTAAAGGTCCAAGATATTGTCCCTCTATTGAAGATAAAATCGTTAAATTTGCCGATAAAGAATCACATCAAATTTTCTTAGAACCAGAAGGAATTAATACCCCTGAAATATATGTACAAGGATTTTCAACAGGTTTACCCGAAAATATTCAATTAGAACTTTTAAGAACCTTACCTGGATTAAGTGAATGTAAAATGTTGCGACCAGCATATGCTGTGGAGTACGACTATATTCCTGCAACACAGCTCCAAACATCTCTCGAAACGAAAGAAATTGAATATTTATTTAGCGCAGGACAAATTAATGGGACTACTGGTTATGAAGAAGCAGCAGCACAAGGGTTAGTTGCAGGAGTCAATGCGACAAGAAAATTAAACAAAAAAGACCCAATAATCTTCACTAGAGAAAGCAGTTATATTGGAACAATGATCAATGATTTAATTACCAAAGATCTCAAAGAACCATATAGAGTTCTCACTAGTAGGAGTGAATATAGGTTAACTCTTAGAGGAGATAATGCGGATAGGAGATTAACGCCATTAGGTTATCAAATAGGACTAATTAATGAGAAAAGATGGTCGGTCTATCAAGAAAAAATGAAATTCCTCGAGGAAGAGAAATTAAGATTAAATAATACTCGTTTAAAAAATACCGATGAAATATCAAAAAAAATAGAATTAGAAACGGGATCAAAAATCAAAGGCTCAACAACTTTGAAAGAACTCTTAAAAAGACCAAATTTTCATTATTCAGATCTAATTAAATATAATTTGAATAAAAAAAATCTAGGTCCTTCAATACAAGAAGGTGTTGAAATAGATATTAAATACGAGGGTTACCTTAAAAGACAAAAAAACAACATAGAACAAATAAATCGTCAAAGATGTAAATCTCTGCCTCAAGAAATAAATTATGAAAAGATAGAGACATTATCTTTAGAAGCTAGAGAAAATTTGAATAAGATAAAGCCAAAAAATTTTGGTGATGCCTCAAAAATTCCTGGAGTAAGCAAAGCTGATTTAACTGCATTACTTGTTTGGCTAAAAATAAGAGAAATTAAAAAAGAAAAGGCAAATATTTTTATCGAAAAAAAGTTATCATCTTAAAAGGATTCCTTCTGAGCACTGAATAATAAACTTTTTAAATCACCAAATATTTTATGGGAAGAAAAAGCCTCCTCTTTTTTAGTGAAAAATTCACTCCCAAAAATATCTGGTCCATGGAAATTAATGTTGCTTGGGGATGGAAGTCCAACTAGACATTTACAGCTTTTAACTAATCAAGAGACAAAAATTAAGTTAATTTCAATGCGAGTTGATCCTCTATTCATTGAAGAAGGTCCTAAAGAATTAAATCAATTAAATGGACCTTTAATTAGAAGACAAGTATGGATTAAAAACAATAATAAAAACCTAGCATGGGCTGAAAGTTGGTGGAATGAAGAACAAGTGAATGAAAATTTAAAAGCCAAAGAAGAACCAATTTGGAAGAATTTGACGCAAGACAGATCAGAATTGTTTAGAGAAGTTGACCGAATTTCACTTGTTAATTCAAATTGGTTAGAGGATCAATTTTGTTTTAAAGGTCCATTCTGGTCAAGAAATTATAGATTTTTTCGAGACAAAAAGCCCTTAACAGTTATTAGAGAAGTATTCAATCCACATTTAGAAAGTTTATTAGGCTATTCAGGAATTAAAGAATTTACGAAACTATACTCTTCTTCTTCTTGATCTGGGAAGATTTCTTGATTTTGATTGAACTTGTTGGTTTGATTGAACTCTCGAAGTATTATTCTCTTTTTCTGAATCTCTTTGCCATCTTTCAACTTTGAAATCCATCTCATCTGGCCAATCTTCGTCCTTACTCTCTCTCACATAAGGTAATTTTTTTTGCTCAGTTGTATCTATATTTTTTGGTTGCCTTAAAGATATTGCTTCTAAAGGTCTTTTTGAGTACTGTTTAGCTGATTCATAAGAATTTGATTCTCTAGAAAATGTCTTAATATCGCTGTTATCATCATAAAAATTCTCATCATTCCAATCATCATTATCTTCATCAAAAAATAAATCCACTTTTTCAGATACCCATCTTCCTACTTTTTTCACACTCTTACTTGTTATTCCTTGAAAATCTGAGTTCCTTCTTTTTCCTGGTCTAGCACCAGATACTCCATCAACAAATTGCCTTCCAGTTTCGAAAATTTTATCAACCTGTTTATCAACAATATTTTTATCAAAACTATTTCTAAGATTTCTAATTCTCTTTGAATCCATAAATTATTTTGCTTTTTAAAATATAAATTACATTAAAAAAATAAATAATTCCAAATATAGAAACAAAAACACATCTTATATTTTTAATCAAACAAAATTAAACAGTTTTTATTCCATGATCCATTAAAGAAATTGACACAACATTTTTTACAAGCAATATTCTTTATCCTTTTCCTGTAGAAAAATTTCTCACCACAATTTTGACAAGTTCCTATGTACTTTAATTCTCTCCTTTCAATAGGAAATGAGTGCCTCACAGAAATTTGAAAATTCTTCTCTTTCTCATTAATTTCATTCATCTTTTCTAAGAAATTTGGACCATGTATCTCATTTTTTTTTAATATCCTATCTACCCATGCATGAATCATTTCATGACATAAAGTACTGTTTATTTCACTAGTAGATAATTTACTCAAAATAGGTTTCGATAAGATAATTTCAGAATCTATAAAACCATTAATGCGTTTTCTTTTATAAAAACCAGCAGTAGTTTTTAATCTATTATCACTCCATCTAACTTTTACTAAAGGGTGATTATTAACCGTTAAAGAATTTTCAAAATATTGGCTATTAAATCTATGAAATAAGGGTAAAAGAGGAATTACAGGCATTATGGATTAAAATTAGTATTATTTTGACAAAAAAAGCCATCAAAAACGATTTCTTTTCTTAAAGTAATAAAAAACTCAAATCAACATGGATGCAACACTAGTTAAAGATATCGGAATTAAAGCATTATTAGTTGGTGGAGCTGTACTAGTTTCTTTTTGGACTTTTAATGCAGTCAAATTAGTTATAAGCGCCAGAGGAATTAATCCATTAGTAAGAAAGTTTTTCGATCAAATAGCTGCTGGCAGAATTGATGCAGCTTATGGTTTGACTACAAAAACTTATAAAACGCATGTAAAACGACAAGATTTTCTTAAATTTTTAGCTAGTTTAAACCTCAATAAATATAGAAATTTAAAATCAGGAAGACCTAGAGTCCAAGAAGATCAAATCATAATAACTTTGAATCTAAAATCAGAAGACAAACAAGATGAACTCCCATTAGATTTTACTTTTGCAAAAACTGACAATGATTGGAAAATAGACAGAATAGCTAAAGTTAATTAATAATTTCTTGTGAGGCAAAAAATTGTTTAAAGAAGAAATAATACATCAATTAGAATTACACCCAAGTAGATTAGATAAAGAAAAAATCATTTCAGAAGCAATGGAAGATGGTCTAGATGATTTTTTTGAGGGTATACGTATGGCACTTGATCCATTAGTAACTTTTGGTGTAAAAATTGTCCCTGAGAAAGAGACTGAAAAAAGTCAAAATTTTTTATGGGAAGATTTTAGAAAATTAGCCAATAAGCTTATTCAAAGAGAACTTACTGGTCACGCTGCTCGCGATGCAATTCTTACGGCTATGGAATCTGCAACAAAAGAAGAGTGGAATGGATTTTATAGACGAGTTTTAATTAAAGATCTTAGATGTGGTGTATCTGAAAAAACAATCAACAAGATAGCAAAAAAATTTCCCAAATATACTATTCCTATTTTTTCTTGTCCTTTAGCTCATGACAGTGCAAATCATGAAAAAAAAATGATAGGGAAAAAGCAAATTGAAATCAAATTAGATGGTGTACGCGTCTTAACTATTATTAGACAAAATAAAGTAGAAATGTTTTCTCGTAATGGGAAACAATTCCATAATTTTGGTCATATTATTTCAGAAATAGAAAACGCCTTAAAAGAAGATCCAGCACCTTATGACTTAGTACTCGATGGTGAAGTGATGAGCGCTAACTTTCAAGATTTAATGAAACAGGTACATAGAAAAGATGGCAAACAAACAAAAGACGCAGTTCTACATCTATTTGATTTATGTCCCCTTGAAGACTTCCAAAAAGGGCGATGGAACACTAGTCAAACAGCAAGAAGTTTATTAGTAAAAGAATGGGTAGCAAAACATTCTTTACTTCTTAGACATATAAAAACACTTGACTGGGAAAATGTAGATCTAGATACCATTGAAGGACAGAAAAGATTTGTAGAGCTAAATAAATCTGCTGTAGAGGGTGGATATGAAGGGGTAATGATTAAAGATCCTGATGCAATATATGAATGTAAAAGAACACACAGTTGGTTAAAAGCAAAACCTTTCATTGAAGTCACCTTAAAAGTTGTATCTGTTGAGGAAGGGACAGGTCGTAATAAAGGTAGACTAGGAGCTGTACTAGTAGAAGGTGAAGATGATGGGCATGAATACAGTCTTAGTTGTGGAAGCGGATTTAGTGATATCCAACGTGAAGAATATTGGTCAAAACGGAATCAACTTATTGGTCAACTTGTAGAAATCAGAGCTGATGCTAAAACTAAATCCAAGGATGGGGTGGCTTTTAGTCTGAGGTTTCCGAGATTCAAATGCTTTAGAGGATTTAAAGCTGGAGAAAAAGTCTAAATTTTAAAAAATTATATTTAAAAAGTAGTCAATGAAAAATGTAGTTTTTAAGTAAAAAAACTAAAAATCTTAGCTATAAAATGTAAGAATAATTATCAGGACTTTTAGAGAGAATTATGACGAAGAAAACAGTTTTCAACTTCATAAAAACACCTTGTGGACAAGCAAAATATATCGAATTAGAAGCCAACAAAACTCTACTAGGTAAATTTAGGCTTTTGTGGTTTATCTTAATAGCATCTATTAGAGATTGGAATATTAAAGAGTAAATTCTTAGGATTTTTCAAAATATTCCCTGGAATATTTAGCTGAGAAATATACAACTAAAAAAGTTGAAATAATTCCAATGATAGTCATATATAAGTTATTTGGTGATTGGACATTTTTTAGCTCCTGAATATTTTTTGCCAAACTACCTATTGAGCAATAAAGAAAAGTTCCTGGAATTATTCCAAGAAGACCAATAGCGAAATCTCGAAATTTAACATTATTCAAACCATAAAAATAATTAAGAATACTGAAGGGAAATATCGGAGATAATCTTGCTAAAAAAATTAATTTAAGTCCGCCTTTTTCAACTACTTTTTCCATAACACTTAATTTTGGATAACGACTAAAAAGATTTTTTAGCTTTTTTGCAAAAAAACTTTTTGATACAAAAAAAGCAAATGATGCTCCTAAGGAAGCGGAGAAAAAAACGATAATTGATCCTAAATATGAGCCATATAAAAAACCTGATAATAAAGATAACCAAGAAGCTGGGAGTATTAATAAAACAATTAAAATATAAATACAAACAAACGAAAATATCCCAATTCCAGTATTAAAAAAAAAAGATAAATTATAAATATTTTCAAGAAATATGTTCATTCTCAATTCAAAAGTTCGAGTTTTTTAGTAATTCTCTCCATTTGTACCGAACCCTCATTTAATTTAAATCTACATTCATCAACAATATCTTTTGGAGCCTTATCCACGAAATTTTTGTTAGATAATCTCTTATTTAAATTATCTAACTCAATAGTCACCTTTTTTAAATCCTTGTTTAACCTTTCCTTTAATGCATCCATATTTACAAAATCCTGAAAAGGTAAGTAAACCTCTAAATCACTAATTATCCCAGAAAAAGATTTAGCAAACTCTTTTTTATCAACAGCATTAGGTTTAAAAATAAATACTTCAGAAGATTTAGTTAAGGTTTGAATATCATCAACTAAAATTTTTAGAAAATCAATCAATTCATCATTATCTGAAATCAAGTAAACAGGAACTTTTTCTGATGGCTTGAGGCCTAATTCAGCTCTCAAATTTCTAATCAATCGAATAATTTCAAAGAGTTGTTGAAAGGAATTATCAAGCTTATTATCAACAAATTTATTTTCTTGGGTTGGCCATTTTTGAAGAGATAATAATTCTTTATCTGATTTAAGTTGAAGTACATGCCAAAGTTCTTCAGTAATGTGCGGCATAAAAGGATGAATCATCACCAAAATATCATTGAGCACTTTTATTAAAACCTTTTCAGATATTTGTCTATTATTAGTCTCTTTATTATTAAACCTTTGTTTAGCAAATTCTACATACCAGTCACAAAAATCATTCCACGTAAATTCATATAGAAGTTTCGCAGATTCTCCCAATTTATATTCTTTCAACAAAGCAGCGACTTTTATATTTACTTGATTCAATTTCGATAAAATCCACTTATCACATAACTCTAAAGAAGTTTCATCACTCTCATTAAGCGAATAATTATTATTAGAAGTTTTATTAATTAACACAAATTTAGTTGCATTCCATAATTTATTCGCAAAATTTCTTGAAGCTTCAACAGTTGAAGACGTATCTTTTTTCCTATCAAAGTCAAGCCGGATATCTTGTCCAGCGCCTGCAACTTCTCGAATTAAAGCAAATCGTAGAGCATCAGAACCATATTTATCAATTAATAGTATTGGATCAATACCATTACCTGAACTTTTACTCATTTTTTTATTATTTTCATCTCGAACTAGACCATGAATATAAACATCCTTAAAAGGAATATTATTTGTAAAAGTATTCCCCATCATTGTCATTCTTGCCACCCAGAAGAAAATAATATCGAAACCAGTAACAAGAACATTATTTGGATACCATTTTTTAAAATCCGGATCATTTGTATTTGGCCAACCAAGGGTTGAGAAAGGCCATAAACCACTTGAAAACCATGTATCCAAAACATCCTTATCACGAACCAATTTAATATTTAATCCAAATTTTTTATTAGCTTCGATTAAGGCATCTTGTTCATTTCTTGCAACGATATATGGAGTATTTTGTTCTATTGAGTCTTGATTTTCATCTAAAACATACCATGCTGGTATTTGGTGTCCCCACCACAATTGACGACTAATACACCAATCATTAATATTCTCCAACCAATCCTTATAAACTTTCTCCCAGCGTGGAGGAATAAAAGATGGTTTTTTAGAACCAATTTCATTAAGACATCCTTGTGATATATCATCCATTTTCAAAAACCATTGTGTTGATAATAAAGGTTCAATTGGAACCTTACCTCTATCAGAAAAAGGAACAGTATGTTTATAATCCTCTATCTTTGTCAAAAGACCTAAATTATCCAATTCTTTAATAATTTTCTTTCTAGCCTCATATCTATCTAAATTTTGAAAAATACCTGCATTAATATTTAAAGTTCCATCTTTGTTCATTACATTAATCTGTTTTAAATTATGCCTTTTTCCTATTGCAAAATCATTTGGATCATGGGCTGGAGTAACCTTTACACAACCCGTACCAAAATCTTTATCAACATGTGAATCAGCGATAATAGGTATTTCTCTATCAACGAAAGGGACTTTTACATTGACACCAATAAATTCTTTATATCTATCATCATCAGGATTAACTGCCACAGCAGTATCACCCAATAGAGTTTCTGGTCTTGTTGTTGCAACTTCTAAGTACTTATCTAACTGTTCACCACTTTCAGAAATTAAAGGGTATTTAAAATGCCATAAATGACCATTTACTTCTTGCATTTCAACTTCAAGATCACTTACGGCAGATTGAGATTCAGGACACCAATTAACCAAATATTCGCCTCTATAAATTAAATTCTTTTTATAGAGAATATTAAAAGCCTCAATAACTGCTTCATTTAATTTTTGATCTAGAGTAAATCTTTCTCTAGTCCAGTCAACTGAATATCCTATCCTTTTTAATTGAGAAACTATTCTTCCACCACTTTGTTCTTTCCAATTCCATGCTCTTTTAAGAAATTCATCTCTTCCAATATCCTCGCTTGTTTTGCCTTCACTTTTTAATTGTTTTTCAAGAATAGTTTGAACAGCTATTGAAGCATGATCAGTTCCTGGTAAGCACAAAACATTCTTACCTAAAAGTCTTTGAAAACGTACTACAACATCTATTAAAGCCGTATTAAATGCATGCCCCATATGCAAAGACCCAGTTACATTTGGTGGCGGAATAACAACACAAAAAGGCTCCCCATCATCCTCAGGATTAGGACTAAACGCCTTTAGACTTTCCCATTTTTCTTGCCACTTTTTCTCTACTTCAAAAGGTGAATAATTCTCTAAAGATAATTGATCATTCATCTCTGTCATGTCCAAATTTTATTTCAATAAACTTTTTGTTTATTTTATCTTGAGAGCAGCCAATTAATGAAAATAATATTAGTTTGCAAAAAAATAAACATACATTCTACAAAAGTTTGAAGCCAGAACCGCAAGAACAACGTTTTGCATTTTTTGGTGTTGAAATAAGAAATCCACCACCACTCAAATCACCGTAATAATCTAATTTTAAATCTTTAAGTAAATTAAACTTTTTTACATCCGCGTATAAAGTTACTCCTTCAGTTCTTGAAATAGGGGATCCATTACATGTACCCGGCCTTAATTTAATATGCATCCATCCTTCGGAACAATTTTTATCCTCTATCAAATCAATCGACATTTCTCCTGGAGAACCTCCAAAAGAAGCTTGCCTAGATAGTTCTGAAGCAGCGCTTTGACTGATTGAAAGATTGACGATCTCAGTCATTAGAAAAATAATAAATGGGCGATCCAGGGTTCGAACCAGGGACATCCTGCTTGTAAGGCAGGCGCTCTACCGCTGAGCTAATCGCCCTTATAATAAACCATTCTAATAGATGAAGTTGAAATATTTATACTAAGTATTTAAATATTTCATGATTGAGGCAAAATTAAATAAATAAAATATATCCTATGTCCTCAAACGATAGATATAACTTACAAAAAAATTCCGATTTAGAGACTTTAGAAAACTTTAAAATTTTAATATCTAATATCAAATCATTAAAAGATAAAACTTGGGGATGCCCTTGGCAGAAAATACAGTCTCATAAATCGTTGATCCCATTTTTACATGAAGAAAGTAATGAATTTATAGATGCGATATATGAAAAAAAGGCGGATAACATATGTGAAGAGTTAGGAGATCTTTTATTACAAGTAATGCTTCATGCTGAAATCGGTTACGAAAAAAAAGAATTTGAACTAAATGATGTTATAAAAAATCTAAACAAGAAAATTATTAATAGACATCCATATATTTTTAAAAAAAAAGAAAAAGTATCTCTTGAAAAATCGCAACAAATCTGGGAAAACATTAAAAATTCAGAAAAAGAAACACCTCATATGGAATCATCAATAAGTAAAAATTTAAATATGACAATCAAAAATTTACCACCAATGGTTGGAACAGATAAAATCACAAATGTTGTTAAAGAATATGGTTTTAAATGGGAGAGTACCGATCAGATTTTTGAAAAGTTAGAAGAAGAGATTAATGAATTAAAGGAAGCAATTAAAAGCAATAATGATTCAGAAATAAAAAATGAATTTGGGGATATTTACTTTACCCTTCTGAATCTCTCAAACTTTTTAAAAATCAATCCTGAATCAGCTCTACAAAAAACTAATAAAAAATTTTTAGACAGGTTTTCAATCATTGAACATCATGCAGGCGATAATATAAAAAAACAAAATCCTAAAGACTTTCAACGGCTTTGGCAAATAGCCAAGCGAAAACTTAAAAGAAAAAATTCTTAAAAAGCAAATGACTAATATTTCAACATGGATAGATGAATATCATAAAGGCTCAAGATTCGGTCTAAATGGAGATGTTTTAATTAAACAAAAATCACAATATCAAGAAATTATTGTTATTGAAAATGAATACTATGGAAGAGCTTTAATGCTTGATGGTTGTTGGATGACATCACTAAAAGACGAGAAATATTATCATGAGTGTCTTGTGCATCCAGCATTAAGTAGCATTGACGAAAAATCTAATGTACTAATTATTGGTGGAGGAGACGGCGGTACAGCAAGAGAATGCGTTAAATATTCTCAAATATCGAAAATTGATCTAGTAGAAATTGACGAGGAGGTAATCAAAATATCTAAAAAATTTTTAAAAGAAATTGGAGGCGAAGCATGGAATGATAAAAGATTAGAAATACATGTTGATGATGGTGTTAAATGGGTAAAAAAAACAAGAGATAATTTTTACGACGTTATTTTTATAGATTGTTCAGATCCCTCAGAATTCTCAAATTTATTATTTTCAGATTCTTTTTATAAAGAATGTAAAAGAATACTTACACCAAAGGGGATATTAGCAACGCAAAGTGAATCTCCTGAATCCTTTAAAAATATTCACATAAATATTTTGAAAACCCTAAAAAATATATTTAAAGTTTCTAAAACTATGTATTCCTTTGTGCCTATATATCCAAGCGGGATTTGGAGTTGGACATTCGCTTCTTCAGAAGATCTAAATTTATCAAAGCAAAATTGTGATGAAGTCCTAAAAATAGAAAAAGGATGTGAAATTTGGAATTTAAATTTTCAAAATGCAGCATTCAAAATGATGCCAAATAAAATTGTAAAAGAACTAGATTAATAAGATGACAAAAAATTTATTTGATAACGAAAATGCAATTTATATGGGAGCAAAAAGAAGTCCCGAGAATTGCTCAATTGGTATATTTGGAGTTAATTATGACGGGACATGTTCCTTTAAACCAGGAGCAAGATTTGGTCCAGAAGCAATAAGACAAGTCAGTTCTTGTTTAGAAACATATTGTCCAAAAATAAAAAAAGACTTAGAGGATATTATTTATGTTGATTTTGGATCAATACTAATTGATAAAAATGACTCAAAGTCGGTTATTGAATCGGTTAAATCAGCAACAAATTATTTAATTAATAAACGTCTTAGTCCTATTATGCTTGGAGGCGAACACTCTATTACAAGAGGTGCTATTGAAGCATTAGTAAAAAAATATCCAGATTTGATATTGGTTCAACTTGATGCTCATGCAGATTTAAGAGAATCATATATAGGAAATGAACATAGTCATGCTTGTACTATGAAAAGATGCTTAGAAGTGCTACCAGAAAAGAAAATTTTACAAGTAGGAATTAGAAGTGGGACTAAGGAAGAATTTGAAATTATGCATAACAACAAACAATTAGTTAACTTTTGTCCAGGCGGAAATGCACATGAGTTAAAACAAGCTCTTCTACCGTTCGCTAAGTCTCCAATCTATTTAACAATAGATTTAGATTGGTTTGATCCCAGTTTATTAGCAGGGACGGGCACTCCAGAACCGGGAGGATTTTTTTGGAATGATTTTGAAGAAATACTGAAAACTTTAAAAGAATTTAGAATTGTGGCTTCAGACATTGTGGAATTATCTCCAGAAATTGATAAAAGCGGAGTAAGTAGCATAGTTGCAGCCAAAGTACTTAGAAGCTTAATTTTGTCATTAGAAAATATGCAATAAAAAATTTCTAAACTACAGTGTAAAAATACTAAATACAAACTAAATATTTCATGGATTTGCTAAAAAGTCCTCTTTATTCAAAATATGTTGAAGCCAATGCAAAATTAGTGGATTTTGCAGGTTGGGAAATGCCCATATCATTTTCAGGATTAATTAAAGAGCATGAATCAGTTAGATCATCAGCAGGATTATTTGATATTTCTCACATGGGTGTGATTTCTATCAAGGGAATCAATCCAAAGGATTATATTCAAAAACTTTTTCCTACTAATTTATATTCATTTTCTGAAGGTCAAGGGCTTTATACAGTAATGCTCAATGATAAAGGAGGAATAATAGATGACTTAATAATTTATGACCTTGGCATACAAGAAAATGACATATCAGAATTATTATTAATAGTTAATGCAAGTAGATATGAAGAAGATTTTCAGTGGATAAAAAATAATTTAAATAAATATGAAATTTCGATAACAAACTTTAAAAAAGACAAAGTACTTTTAGCACTACAGGGAAAAAACTCATTCGATTTATTTGAAGAATGGATTGAATCTTCGATCTCACATATCCCTAACTTTGGATGCGAATATAAAATTTTTGAACATATTTCGCCTAAAGAAAAAATTTTCTTTTCAAAGACAGGATATACAGGGGAAAATGGTCTAGAAATACTTTTATCTAAAAAAGCAGCAATTAATTTATGGGATTTCTCGATTTCCAAAAATGTTGCACCTTGTGGTTTAGGAGCTAGAGATACTCTTAGACTTGAAGCAGGCATGCATCTTTATGGTCAAGACATAAATGAAGAAACTTCTCCATATGAAGCAGGGTTAGGCTGGTTAGTACATCTAGAAAATAATCACGAATTCTTTGGCAGGAGATTTCTTGAAGAACAGTCAAGATTAGGTATTCAAAAAAAGTTAGTTGGTCTCTCTATAGAGGGTAAAGCAATAGGAAGAAAAGGTTGCTCAGTTCTTAAAGGTGAAGAAAATATTGGGAGTATAACAAGCGGCAGTTGGTCTCCAACTAAACAAAAAGCTATAGCTTTTGCATACATCAATACTTCGCATGCCTTAATAAATAATGAAGTTCAAATATTAATAAGAGGCAAAAAATTCAAAGGGGTTATAACAAAAAGAGCGTTTTATAAAAAAAATTATTAACTAAATTTACCCTTAAAGAATTATTATAAGTTATTGATAAATAAATCATACTTAGATGAGAAACAAAATTTGCGAAGAACTCAATAATACAGATATTGGTAAATTAGTTAATTTATGCGGATGGGTAGATAGAAGAAGAGATCATGGTGGTGTCATTTTTATTGATTTAAGAGACCATAGTGGATTCCTACAAATAACAATTAACCCCGATGATGGTGCAGATCTATTTAAACAGGCAGAAACTCTAAGAAATGAAACAGTAATAATGGTTAGCGGAATTATTAACGAAAGGCCAAAAGATTCAATAAATAAAAATTTAAGTACTGGAGAGTTAGAGCTTAAAGTTAAAGATTTGCAAATTCTCAACCAAATTAAAAAAAACCTACCTTTTCCAGTATCTATACATGATTATGAAAATACAAAAGAGGAACTCAGATTAAAATATAGATACCTTGATTTAAGAAGAGGTAAATTACTAGAAAATTTAAAAACAAGACATAAAATTATTAAAATTGCTAGAGAATTTCTTGATAGTTTTGGCTTTACAGAAGTAGAGACTCCATTACTTACAAAATCAACTCCAGAAGGCGCTCGCGATTTTCTTGTTCCTGCTCGTCTTTCGAATGGAGAATTTTTTGCTCTACCTCAATCCCCACAATTATTTAAACAACTTTTAATGGTGGGAGGCTTAGATAAGTATTATCAAATTGCAAAATGTTTCCGTGATGAAGACTTAAGGGCAGATAGACAGCCAGAGTTTACGCAATTAGATATTGAAATGAGCTTTATTAGTGAAGAAGAAATAATCTCTTTTAATGAAAGTCTTATAAAAAAAATATGGAAAGAAGTATTAAATATTGATTTTGATAATGCTTTTCCAAGAATGTCATGGAAAGCAGCAATGGATAATTACGGCACTGATAGACCAGATACAAGATATCAAATGTTATTAAAAGATTTAGGAGAAGTATTAGGTGATATTGGCTTTAATATTTTCACCAAGGCAATTAAGTCTGGAGGTTCTATAAAATCCATAACAGTCAAAGGAGGTAATTTGAGTATTAGCAACGTAAGAATTAAACCCGGAGGTGATATCTTCCAAGTAGCTCAAGATGCAGGAGCGGGTGGTTTGGCCTTTATAAGAGTCAAAGGAGATGAGCTTGAGACTATTGGGGCAATTAAAAATAATCTAAATGAAGAGCATATAGCTGATATTTTGAGAATCACCGAAGCGCAAGATGGAGACTTAATTCTCTTGGGTGCTGGAGATAAACAAATTGTCAACCAGTCATTAGATAGAGTGAGACAATACATCGCAAAAGACTTAAATCTCATAGATAAAAGTAAATGGAATTTCTTATGGGTAACTGATTTCCCGATGTTTGAGAGAAATGAAGAGGAAAATAGATATGAAGCTTTACATCATCCTTTTTGTTCTCCAAAAAATATAAAATCTAAAGATCCTGAAAACTTGCAAAAAGAAATCGAGGACTCTATAGCAAATGCTTATGACTTAGTTCTTAATGGCTTGGAATTAGGAGGTGGCTCTTTACGTATTCATGAAGCAAACTTGCAAAGAGAGGTTTTGAAAACGGTAGGACTTACTGCTAAAGAGATTAATGAAAAATTTGGATTTTTAATTGAAGCCTTAGAAATGGGTGCTCCTCCTCATGGTGGAATAGCGTTTGGATTAGATCGTATTACCATGCTGATCATAGGTGCAGATTCAATCAGAGAAACAATTGCATTTCCAAAAAATCAACAAGCAAAATGTCTTCTCACAAATGCGCCTTCAAATGTCTCAAAATCACAATTAAAAGAATTAGATATTGAAATAACAATTGATGAATAAGAATATATATGGATGTTCTAAAAGTTTTTTGTTTAAATAAAGTATAAGGAGGCAGTGCTTAATTAAAAATATTTAATGTCAAAATTTGTTTTTGTCACCGGAGGAGTAGTTTCTAGCATTGGTAAAGGAATTGTAGCTGCAAGCCTAGGTAGATTATTAAAGTCTAGAGGATATACTGTTTCAATATTAAAACTAGATCCATATCTAAATGTTGATCCAGGCACAATGAGCCCTTTTCAACATGGGGAAGTATTTGTAACCGAAGATGGGGCTGAAACCGATCTAGATTTAGGTCACTACGAAAGATTTACTGATACAGCAATGACTAGGTTGAATAGTGTAACAACGGGATCTATTTATCAAGCAGTTATTAATAAAGAAAGAAGAGGTAATTATAACGGTGGAACTGTGCAAGTAATACCTCACATAACGGGAGAAATTAGAGAAAGGATTCATAGAGTAGCCGCTAACAGTAATGCAGATATTATTATTACTGAAATTGGTGGAACAGTTGGTGATATTGAATCTCTTCCTTTTTTAGAGGCAATAAGAGAATTCAAAAATGATGTCAATAGGAACGATGTTGCATACATACACGTAACATTACTTCCTTACATCAAAACCTCTGGCGAAATAAAAACTAAACCAACACAACATTCAGTGAAAGAATTAAGATCAATTGGAATTCAGCCAGATTTACTTGTATGCCGAAGTGATAAATCTATCAATGAAGCTCTTAAAAAAAAGCTGAGTGGTTTTTGCGGTGTCAGTATCAACTCTGTAATTGAAGCTTTAGACGCAGACAGTATTTATTCTGTACCTCTTTCTTTAAAAAAAGAAGGTTTATGCAAAGAAACCCTGAAGTATTTAGACCTTGAAGATAAAAAATGTGATTTGAAAAATTGGGAACAACTAATACACAACCTAAGAAATCCTGGAGATCCAATAAAAGTTGCCCTTGTAGGCAAATATATTGAACTTGGAGATGCATATTTATCCGTTGTTGAAGCTTTAAGACATGCATGCATTGAACAAAAGGCTTTATTAGATTTACATTGGGTAAGTGCTGAAATGATAGAAAAGAATTCAGCAGAAACTTACTTAAATGAAGTTCATGCAATTGTCGTACCCGGGGGATTTGGCAATAGAGGAGTCAATGGAAAAATTTCGGCTATAAAATTCGCAAGAGAAAATAAAATTCCTTTTTTAGGTTTGTGCCTTGGTATGCAATGTGCAGTTATAGAATGGGCCAGGAATGTAGCTAATCTTCCAGATGCATCTAGTTCAGAACTAGACCCAAACACTCCAAATCCAGTGATACATTTATTACCAGAACAGGAAGATGTAGTTGATTTAGGTGGGACAATGAGACTTGGAGTTTATCCATGTAGATTGACAAAAAATACAACTGGAAAAAACTTATATGATGAGGATGTTATTTATGAGAGACATCGACATAGATACGAATTTAATAATTACTACAAACAAAGTTTTTTAGATTCTGGATACAAAATTAGTGGCACATCACCAGATGGCAGATTAGTTGAGTTAATTGAGTTAGAAAATCATCCATACTTCTTAGCCTGTCAATATCATCCTGAGTTTTTATCACGACCTGGCAAACCTCATCCTTTATTTAGAGGATTAATAAAAGCCTCTCAAGATAAGTTAACTCAATCAAATTAATATTCTTTATTTTTTTGAATGAAAATGACAAATTTTTTACCCTTAGTTGAACAATTTCATTCATTACAAGGTGAAGGTTATCACGCTGGAAAAAGTGCTTTTTTTATAAGATTAGCCGGATGTAAAGTTGGATGTTCGTGGTGCGATACTAAGAATTCATGGGATGAAAAAAAACACCCTTCTATATCAATTGAAAAAATAATAGATCGCATAAAAATTGCCAGAGAAAAAGGAGCATCTTTTTGCGTTATTACAGGTGGAGAACCTTTACAACATAACTTGGATAATTTTTGCAAAGCCATAAAAAAAATGACGATGGGAGAAGAACAAAAGCCAATGAAGATACATATTGAGACAAGTGGAGTTAATTCGATATCAGGAAGCTATGACTGGATTACTTTATCTCCTAAAAGACACTCACCTCCAAAAAATTATTTTTTAAAAAACTGTAATGAAATCAAAATAATTATAAATGAAATAGAAGATATTGAATTTGCTATTCAAATAAAAAATGAAACTTTAAAACAATATCAACTTTCTAAAAGCGAAGATAGCTTAAAAAAAGAAGATAAAATTTTTTATTTACAGCCAGCATGGAACAATGCAAATGGTTTCTCTCTTGCTATTGATTTCGTAAAAAATAACCCCGATTGGAAATTGAGCCTTCAAACTCACAAATACTTAAAAATCAATTGAAATCATATGACTCTTAAAAATAAATCGATAGTAGTTTTATTATCTGGAGGTTTAGATTCTTCTACAGTTACTGGTATCGCCAAAAAATCCGAAGCTAAAATTTTTGGCCTTTCATTTGACTATGGTCAACGCCATAAAAAAGAATTAAATTCTGCATCAATAATTGCAAAACACTTTGATATCGAAGAATTTAAAATAATTAAGCTTGACTTATCTTTATGGGGAGGGTCGTCATTAACTGATACTCAAAAAAATATTCCAATAGAAGGAGTACAAACTAATCAAATTCCTAATACTTATGTTCCTGGGAGAAATACTATATTTATTTCCGTTGCACTAAGTTATGCCGAAGCAATAGATGCTGATTTTATAGGATTAGGAGTTAATGCACTAGATTATTCTGGCTATCCAGATTGCAGACCTGACTACATTAAAAAATTTCAAGAATTAGCAGATTTAGCCAATAAAAGAGGAAGAGAAAATAATCCAATAAAACTTTGGACACCACTATTAGATTTAAATAAAGAGGAAATTATTAAATTAGCTTTTGATAATCATGTCCCTTTAGATAAAACATGGAGTTGTTATTCGGGTAATTCAAAACCATGCGGTAAGTGTGATAGCTGCAGAATTAGAAATACCGCTTATGAAAAATGGCTTAATAACAATAATAAAAAATGAAAATAAAAAAAATAATTCTAGAAAAATGGATAGATCCAGCATTGATTACGCATCATCTAACAAAAAAATTCGGAGATAAAGGATTAGCTTGGCTAGACAGTGATGGCAAAGAAAATGGGGAATGGTCAATAATAGGAATTAAACCTAAAAAAATAATCCAATCAAGAAATATCAATAACTTAGACAAAACTAATAATCCATTTAACAACTTAAAAAATATTGAAAAAGGATTTTGGATCGGATGGTTAAGTTATGAAGCTGGAGTATTCATAGAACCCAAGAACCCATGGCGAAAATCTAATATGGCAACTTTATGGATTGCATCATATGATCCAATCATTAAATGTAATCTAATAAAAAAAGAAATAATTATCGAAGGCACAAACTCATCCGAACTGATGAATTATAAAAACATAATCAATAATATTAAAAATATTGAAGAAGAAATTATTAAAACAAATTTGAATTTTGATTTTTCAAAAATCAATTTGGAAGAAATGGCTGAAAAATTTCAGAAAAATATTCTAAAATTAAAAAAATTAATTTCCTTAGGGGATATATTTCAAGCAAACCTAACAACTAAATGCGAAATTGAATCTTCCAAATACTATAATCCTCTAGATATTTATTTGAAAATAAGAAGAAAATTAAGAGCTCCCTTTGGAGGAATAATAATAAATAATGATAATTATAAAGAGGCTGTATTATCTACCTCGCCAGAAAGATTTATAAAAATAGATAATAAAAATTTTGTAGAATCAAGACCAATCAAAGGAACTAGATCCAGAGATAAGGATTTAAATCAAGACGCACTTAATGCTATCGATTTAATAACGAACGAAAAAGATAGAGCAGAAAATATTATGATTGTTGACCTAATAAGAAATGATTTAAGTAAAGTTTGCGAGACAGGAAGTATTATGGTGCCAGAAATATTAAAGCTTGAAAGTTTCTTAAAAGTTCATCATCTAACTTCAGTAATCAGAGGCAAATTAAAAAAAGATAAAAACTGGATTGATTTACTAAAAGCTTGTTGGCCTGGGGGCTCTATAACTGGAGCACCTAAATTAAGATCATGCCAGAGACTTTTTGAATTAGAAGAATATGAACGTGGACCTTACTGTGGCTCTTTTTTAAAGCTTGACTGGAATGGAGAGTTTGACAGCAATATACTAATAAGATCATTTTTAATTAAAGACAAAAAAATCAATATATATGCTGGTTGCGGAATAGTTATTGACTCAAATCCTGAAGAGGAAACTAATGAACTAAAGTGGAAACTTTTACCGTTAATTGATTCACTCAAATGATTGAAACATTAGGCTGGCACAAGGATCAATGGTTGGATATTGAAAGAATATTTATTGCTGCTAATAATAGAGGATTAAAATTTGCTGATGGTATATTTGAGACCATTTTGATAAAAGAAAACAAACCTATTCTTTTTGATGAACATCTGAAAAGGTTAGAAAAAAGTAGCAAGATTTTAAATATTAATCTCAAAATAAATAAATTAACTTTGAAACAACTTATTCACGATGGAATTAGAAAGTTATCGCTTAAAAATGATCAATTTGCTTCAGTAAGAATAAACTATAGTCGAGGAACTAATGAAGGTCGAACCCTAACAATTGATAGCACTTCAGAGACAAAAGATTTGGATAATATATGGCTTGAGTTCTATAGAATCAAACCAAATTTTAATCCAATAAGCGTTTGCATTAGTCAAACAGAAAAAATAAATGAATTCAGTCTTATAAGTAAATGCAAAACATTTTCATATAATCAGGCAATACAAGTTTTGACAGAAGCTAATGAAAAATCATTTGATGATTCTATCCTTTTGAATACGTCAGGTGAACTTTGTTGTGGAAGTACATTTAATCTTCTAATTAAACGAAATAATCAATGGATTACTCCTAGAAAAGAGAGCGGCTGTTTAGAGGGGATTATGATTTCTAAAGCTTTAAAATTGAAAATTGTAAAAGAAGAATTAATTCCTCCAAATTTTCAAAATGATGACATAATAATTGCAATTAATAGCTTATCTTGCAGACAAATTAATCAAGTTAATGATTTAAAGCTTAAACCTAAATTCGATCCAATTTATTTTTGGGATTTATTATATAGTTGAACTTTATTAATATCTGGTAAGTAGACATCAGAAACTTTAGTTATATTGTTATTAACCTTAAATTCAACAATTTTTCCAATAATGATAATTGATGGAGCTAAAAATTCTTTATCTTTGATTTTAGCTGGAAGATTATCTAATTTCTCAATCAAACATTTTTGATTTTTTAAAGTAGCTTCTTGAATCACAGCGCATTTGGTATTCTTATCTAAACCACCAAGAATTAATTCTTCCACAATATATTCAATATTTTTTATACCCATAAAAATTACTAAACTATCTGATGATTTAGCTAAATCTCTCCAATTCACTGTCTTTTTTTCGTTATCTACGCGCTCATGTCCAGTGACGAAAGTTACGGAACTAGCAGCATCTCTATGGGTTAGTGGAATACCAAAATATGTGGGGGCAGCTATCCCAGAAGTAATACCAGGAACGATTTCAACTGAAATTCCATTTTTTTCTAAAATCGATACCTCTTCACCACCTCTAGAAAAAACGAATGGATCTCCTCCTTTAAGCCTTACGACATTTTTGCCTTCTTTTGCCAATTTCAAAATAAGATCATTAGTTTCAGCCTGAGGTACAGAACACTTCCCAGCTCTTTTGCCTACATGGAAAATTTCTGTATTTTTTCCTGCCTCTTTTGTTATTTCATCCGGGATTAAAGCATCATGAACTAATGCATCACAGTTTTTTATTAGACGTAAAGCTTTAAGAGTCAAAAGCTCAGGGTCACCAGGACCTGCTCCAACTAAATAAACAATGCCGGGCACAATAATCTCCATTAACAAGTATGGTAGTAAAAGTTAATCGCAATGAAGGTAAATATTGTGAAAGAAAGTTTATTAAAACCAAATAAAAAATTTACTCTACTTAGTGCGTTTATCACTCTTCTAAATGATCGTTTAAGTGAAAGTATACTGTTACCCATATTACCCTCTTTTGTTTTACTTTTTGACTCTAAAGCAAGTACATATGGTTTATTATCATGCACTTACCAATTAGCTCAATTTACAGCTTCTCCTTTTATAGGACTTATGAGTGATAGATATGGAAGAAGACCTGTCACTCTTTTTTGTATTACTGGTTCAGTAATAGGAATATCAATATTATCTTTTACAGTTCTTTTTAATTGGTCAAATTCAATAGCCACTATCCCGTTATTTTTATTATTTTTAGCGAGACTTATTGACGGTTTAAGTGGAGGGACTGCAGCTACTGCAACAACAATTCTTGCAGATATTTCAAGCCCTGAAAAAAGAGCAAAAACATTTGGTCTTATTGGTGTAGCTTTTGGCTTAAGTTTTTTCTTAGGTAATATTTTTGTTGTAATTTTTGCAAGAAATACAAATAATAATTTTATTATTCCAGTTTTGATAGCCTCAATTATCCCAATAATAAATTTTCTTCTTGTATTTTTTTACTTACCAGAAACCAAGCCTAATAGTGAAATAAATAAATCAACAACTGCTTTAAAAAACCCTTTAAAAGCTCTATTTACAGTTTTCAAAGAAGAAAAGATTAAAAAATTATCATTAGCTTTCTTTATTTACTTTATTGCTTTTACTGGATTGACAAATATCCTTATATTTTTCCTCCAAGAATCTTTAAACTGGACGACCAAAGCATCAAGCGGAACTCTTGTTGTAGTAGGAATCATTGCGATTATCGTTCAGGGAGGATTAATTGGGCCTCTGGTAAAGCAATTTGGCGAAATGCGATTAACACTTATCGGATCAGGCTTTATTCTTGTGGCGTGTGCTCTTTTAATAACTGCTCCAAAAGAAAATGCGACAATTAATATTTATTCAGCTGTTTCATTTTTAGCTGTTGGGGCAGGATTAATTACGCCCACGTTAAGAGCACTAATATCAAAGAAATTAGACGTTGATAAACAAGGCTCAATTCTAAGTAACCTTCAAGGTCTGCAGAGTCTTGGAGGAGTTTTAGGAATTGCAATGGCAGGGAGGGTTTATGATAGTTTTGGTCCTAAATCACCTTTTATAGCTGGTTCCATTATCTTACTTTTCATGATATACCTTATTGCAGAGGGTAAAAACAATAATTCTTTTAGCAATCAAAATTCAAAAGTATCTTAATGAAAAGCCAGGTTGATGTTTTTATTAATAGAGAATTAAGTTGGATTGAATTCAATAAAAGAGTACTCCTAACTGGTATGGAAAAGGAGTACAAAATCCTAGATAAAGTAAAATTTTGTTCAATTTTTAGTAATAATCTTGATGAATTTTTCATGGTAAGGGTAGCTTCGTTAAAGGCTCAAGTTGAAGCAGAAATTACTAAAAAAAGTATTGACGGACTTACCCCTAAAGAGCAATTAAAAAAAATCAATAATGAAATAAAAAAGTTAACTATCCTCCAAGAAAACTATGTAAATAATGAATTAAAAAATGAATTAAAAGAAAAAGGTGTAATTTTAAAAAAATATAAGGACCTAAGTGAAAATCAAAGAAATTGGTGTAATAACTTCTTTACAACATCTATTTTCCCTTTATTAACTCCATTAGTTGTTGATCCGGCACATCCATTTCCTTTTATAAGTAATTTAAGTCTAAATTTAGCAGCTTTAATAAAAGATGAGGAGGATTCTAAAAATCAGTTTGTCAGAGTAAAAATACCAACAAAAAATATACCTCGATTTATACGAATTCCCAATGAAATTACTCAACTTAGTGATGAAAGTTTTTACTATTTCATAAGTGTTGAAGATTTAATTGGGAATAATATAAATACTTTATTTAACGGAATGGAATGTATAAATTACTCTTTTTTTAGAGTGACAAGAGATGCAGATTTAGAATTAAAAGAACTTGAAGCGGATGATCTACTTTTAGCTGTTGAACAAAGTTTGCAAAAAAGAAGATTAGGTGGAGACGTAGTTAGATTAGAAGTGGAGTCAGATATGCCAGAAAATATTCTAAAGTTACTTATTGAAAGTATCTCAATACAGAAAGAATATATATACTTTTGCAAAAGTTTATTAGGCCTAGACGATTTAAATCAGCTTACAAAAATTGATAGAGATGATTTAAAAGAAAATCTACTAATTGGAAAAACTCACCCAGAATTAAAACATTTAGATTTGCCTTCAAACAAAAACCTTAATTCTATTTTCAAGATACTTAGAAAAAAAAATATTCTGCTTCATCATCCCTATGACTTATTTAAAACTTCAGTTGAAGAATTTATAAACAAAGCAGCTGATGATCCACTTGTAATGGCTATAAAAATTACTTTATATCGAGTTTCCCAAGATTCCCCTATCATTGCAGCTTTAATGAGAGCTGCAGAGAATGGGAAAGAAGTAATGACTCTTGTTGAACTAAAAGCAAGATTTGATGAAGACAATAATATTCAATGGGCAAAACAACTTGAACAAGCTGGAATTCATGTTGTATATGGAATCATCGGATTTAAAACACATACAAAAATTGCCTTAATAGTAAGAAAAGAGAAAGGACGATTAAGGAATTATTTCCATATTGGAACAGGAAATTATAATTCTAATACTTCAAAGTTTTATACAGATTTAGGATTACTTTCAACGGATCCTGATATTGCATCTGATTTACTTGAGCTATTTAACTACTTATCTGGTTTTTCTAAACAAAAAAGTTATCAAAAGTTATTAGTTTCCCCCTCATCGATGAGAGAGAAATTTATATTTCTGATAAAGAGAGAAATTAAAAATGCAGAGGAAGGCAAAAAAGCCGAAATAGTAGCAAAAATGAACTCTTTAGTAGACCCAGAAATAATTAAACTTCTTTATTTAGCTTCAGAATCAGGTGTAAAAATTAGCCTCATCATAAGAGGTATTTGTTGCCTATATCCCCAAAGAAAAAATTTAAGTGAAAATATTAAAGTTATAAGCATTATTGGCCATTTTCTTGAACACTCAAGAATTTTTTGGTTTTGTAATAATGGGGATAATCAGGTTTTTATAGGGAGTGCAGATTGGATGAGAAGAAATCTTGATAGAAGAATAGAAGCTGTTACTCCTATAGAGGATTATGAATTGAAATCTAAAATATACAGGCTTTTGCAAACTTACATTAAAGATAATTACTTTTCTTGGATAATGAAAGATGATGGTTCATATTCGAAAAATGAATTAGATTCATCGCATAATCGTTCGCAAATTGACCTCATAGAAAAATAAAATTTATATTGATTTTTACAACATTTAAAAAAAATACTTAATATTTTAAATTTTTTTTATTTTTTATAAAATCATTTCATATCAATGGATTTCAAGAAATAAGCTTTAAAAAAAAATTTTTTGTCTTTAAAATTTCAACGTAAAAGTAGTTTTTATTTCGATTTCAGTGCTAGCTTTTTAAAAAATCCATTATTTAGGAGGCCAGGGTGATGGGGATCCCTCTGGAATCTGCGAAAAGCTCTTCAGATAATAATTTTGATGAGCCAAGATTACCAAACACTGCGGGCAAGCCTCGCAAATCGAAATCCAGTCTTACGGCAAAACAAAGCCAAAAAAAATCTGGCAGACTCGCTTCAGATTCTATTGGCTATTACTTAAGTAGCATTGGAAGAGTACCTCTATTGACTCCTGCAGAGGAAATAGAGTTAGCCCATCATGTTCAAAACATGAAAAAGTTACTACAAATTCCTGAAACTGATAGAACCCAACGAAATCTTTATCAAATTAAGATTGGCAAAAGAGCAAGAGATAGAATGATGGCAGCTAATCTAAGGCTCGTTGTCTCGGTTGCAAAAAAATACCAAAACCAAGGGCTTGAATTATTAGATCTTGTCCAGGAAGGAGCTATTGGCCTTGAAAGAGCTGTAGATAAATTTGATCCTGCAATGGGATATAAATTCTCAACTTATGCCTACTGGTGGATTAGACAAGGAATGACGAGGGCAATTGATAACAGTGCTAGAACCATCCGTTTGCCTATTCACATAAGTGAAAAACTGTCCAAAATGAGAAGAGTCTCTAGAGAGTTATCGCATAAATTTGGCAGACAACCTACAAGATTGGAAATGGCAATTGAGATGGGAATTGATCAAAAAGATTTAGAAGATTTAATTTCTCAAAGTGCTCCTTGCGCCTCCCTAGATGCACATGCAAGAGGGGAAGAAGACAGAAGTACTCTTGGTGAACTCATACCTGATCCAAACTGTGAAGAGCCTATGGAGGGTATGGATAGAACTATTCAAAAAGAGCATTTAGGAACTTGGCTTTCTCAATTAAATGAAAGAGAGCAAAAAATCATGAAGCTCAGATTTGGGCTAGATGGTGAAGAACCCTTAACACTCGCAGAAATAGGAAGGCAAATTAATGTATCACGAGAAAGAGTAAGGCAACTAGAAGCTAAAGCAATATTAAAGCTGCGAGTAATGACAACTCATCAAAAAGCAGCTTAACCAAATTGATAAAATTTACTGTAATTTTATTATATTTATTTTCAATTTTTTTAATATCAATAGTTTTTAAAAAATATAATGAAGATAGCAGAGAAATCGTCAGAAAAATAATACATATTGGAATAGGACCTTTAATACCAATTGCTCAATTTTTAAAAATTAATCAAAACTCTGCTCTAATTTTTACAGGAATTGTTTCATTAATGGTTTTCATCAATTACAACTATAAATTATTTCCAACAATTGAGGATGTTGAGAGAAAAAGTTATGGGACATTATTTTATTGTCTAAGTTTATTTATTTTGATTTATCTTTTCTGGGATAAGGATCCATATGCACTAATTAGTGGATTTTTCATAATGACTTTTGGTGATGGATTAGCTGGATTAATAGGAAAAAGCTTTAATTCAAAGAGTTGGATTTTTTTTAAACAAAAAAAATCTTTATATGGAACTATAACAATGTTTTTAACAAGTTTGATAGTAGTTTGCTCAATAGGATACTCTCAACAAAATAGTCTAAACTTAAATTATTTTACAATAGCTTTTATTGCAACTTTGCTCGAACAATTTAGTCTTCTAGGAATAGATAATTTCATAGTTCCAATCTCTTCAGCATTATTTTTTAATTTTTTTATAACTAGCTAAGTGAATCGTATAAAATAGCGATTAATTCTTTTGTTGTTTCTATATCTATACATGCATCTGTAATGCTTCTGCCAAACTGGAGATCTTCTTTTTTTAAAAGTTTTTGATTTCCTTCCTCCAAATGACTTTCAAGCATAACTCCTAAAATATTTTTTTCACCATTACTAATTTGAGAAGCTACATTTTTTAGCACTTCCGACTGTTTTCGAAAATCTTTATTGGAATTTCCATGACTACAATCAATCATCACTTTATGGGGAAGATTACACTGCCTCAATTCTGCTGAAATTCTTTGTACATGATCACTTTCGAAATTTGGGCCTTTTGAACCGCCCCTTAAAACTATATGTCCATCTGGATTTCCTGTAGTATTAACTATAGAAGCCATTCCATTTTCATTTACACCTAAGAAGTGATGGGATTTTGAAGCTGACTGCATTGCATTAATTGCAGTAGTAAAAGAACCATCCGTTCCATTTTTAAAACCTATAGGCATTGATAATCCTGATGCCATTTCTCTATGAGTTTGACTTTCTGTAGTCCGTGCACCTATGGCTGTCCAACTTATTAAATCGGCAATATATTGAGGAACAATTGGATCTAGTAATTCTGTAGCAGAAGGTATGTCACGAGTTGCTAAATATGAAAGCAAACTTCTTGCCCTTCTTAAACCAGTATTAATATCATAAGAATCATCTAGATGAGGATCATTTATTAATCCCTTCCAACCAATAGTTGTTCTTGGTTTTTCAAAATATACTCTCATAATTATTTCTAATTTATCTTTATACATTTCTCGGAATTTTTGAATATATTTTGAATATTCCTTTGCCGCCTCAAGATCATGAATTGAACATGGACCTACAATTACTAAAAGCTTCTGATCATTATGATGCAAAATATTTTGTATCGATCTTCTTGTTTTAGATACTGTATTAGCAGAATCGTGATCTAAAGGTATATCATTATGTAATCTGCTTGGAGGTATTAATGGACGTGTTTCAAGAACATGTAAATCTGATGTCTTTTCTAAAGCTGAATTATTTGATGATGTCGTCATTGATTAATTAAGAAGTTTGAATATTTAAAAAAGCATTTATGAATACTCTCCTTTTCAATATTAAAAATAACAATAGATTAGGCATTAAACCTTACTAATGAAGAATTTGGAAACATTGCTAAAAGATTATGCAGATCATGTAGCTGAAAGAACTGCCAAAGGTATACCTCCTTTACCTTTAAATGCTGAACAAACAAATTGTATTACAAAATTATTAGAACAAGATAGTACTTACGATTCATCTTATTTACTTGATTTACTAATAAATAGAGTGCCCCCAGGAGTTGATGAGGCTGCTTATGTAAAAGCAAGCTGGCTTACGGCTATTGTTAATTCCGAAAAATATTGCAAATCAATTAATCCCGAAAAAGCAATTGAAATACTAGGAACAATGATAGGAGGATACAATGTAAATTCTTTGGTTGAAATACTTAAAGGAGAAAATAGTTTACTCGCAAAAAAAGCGGCAGAAGTTTTAAAAAATATTATTCTTGTTTACGACTCGGCTAATGAAATTTATGAATTATCTCAAAATAATATTTATGCAAAAGAAGTTGTAAATAGTTGGGCAAATGCAGAATGGTTCATAAATAAAAAAGTTCTGGAGAAAGAGATTACTTGTTTAGTATTTAAAGTTGACGGTGAGACAAATACAGACGACTTATCTCCAGCTGTACATGCAACAACACGCCCGGATATTCCAATGCATGCATTAGCTATGTTGGAATTTAAAAAACCTGATGGACTAAAGATTCTTGATAATTTAAAAAAACAAAATTTACCAATAGCTTATGTTGGAGATGTTGTTGGAACAGGGAGTTCTAGAAAATCTGCTATTAATTCACTCATTTGGCATATAGGAGAAGATATCGCTTTTGTTCCCAACAAAAAAACAGGTGGAATAATAATTGGCAGCAAAATAGCCCCAATTTTCTTCAATACTGCACAAGATTCAGGAGCTTTACCTATAGAAGCTGACGTATCTCAAATGAAAACAGGAGATGTTATTAAAATATATCCCTATAAAGGCATTATTAAAAAAATTGAAAAAAATTCAAATACTGAAGAATTAATAAGCAAATTCGAGTTGTATCCATCAACTCTTACTGATGAAATTCAAGCTGGCGGAAGAATTAATCTTATGATTGGAAGATCTCTTACGGACAAAATTAGAAACAAATTAGATTATCAACCAAGTGAAATATTTACTAGACCACAAAATCCAACCGAAAGTAGTGCCGGATTTACTCAAGCTCAAAAAATAGTAGGCAAAGCATGCGGTTTAGATGGGGTTAGGCCAGGAATGACCTGTGAGCCAATTATGACCACAGTTGGTAGTCAAGATACTACTGGGCCAATGACTAGAGATGAATTAAAAGAACTAGCTTGTTTAGGATTTACTGCAGATTTAGTGATGCAAAGTTTTTGTCATACAGCTGCATATCCTAAACCAGTAGATCTACTTACCCATAAAGAATTACCTGATTTTATATCTCAAAGAGGTGGAGTAGCTCTTAAGCCTGGAGACGGAATCATTCATAGCTGGCTTAACAGAATGCTTCTCCCTGATACTGTTGGCACAGGTGGAGATAGTCATACAAGATTTCCTCTTGGCATTTCATTTCCTGGAGGCTCAGGCATTGTTGCATTTGCCGCTGCAATAGGATCAATGCCATTAAATATGCCGGCGTCTGTGCTGGTTAAATTTAAGGGAGAATTATTACCAGGAATTACTCTTAGAGATTTAGTTAATGCAATCCCTCTCTTCGCAATTAAAAAAGGACTCTTAACTGTTGAGAAAGAAAATAAGAAAAATATATTCAACGGGAAAATTATGGAAATTGAGGGATTACCAAACCTAAAACTTGAACAAGCTTTTGAACTTACTGATGCTACTGCAGAACGCTCATGCGCTGGTAGCACAATACTTTTATCCCAAGAAACTGTTGAAGAATATTTAAAAAGCAATATTTGCCTGCTAGAAAAAATGATCGAGAGCAATTATGAAGATTCAAAATCGATTTCAAGAAGAATAAATGATATGAAAAATTGGTTAAAAAAGCCATCATTAATTCAACCAGATTCAAACGCTCAGTATGAAGAAATCATTGAAATTGATTTAGCAAAAGTAACACAACCTATAGTTGCTTGCCCTAATGATCCAGATAATGTAAAAGAAATAACTGATGTTGCAAATACAAATATTGACGAAGTTTTTATAGGTTCTTGCATGACAAATATTGGTCATTACAGGGCAGCTGCAAAAGTTCTTGAAGGAGTACAAAATTTAAAAGCTAAATTATGGATTTGTCCACCAACAAAGATGGATGAAGAAACTCTAAAAGCTGAAGGCTACTATAAAATATTCGAAAATTGTGGTGCAAGATTAGAGTTGCCAGGCTGTTCTTTATGTATGGGAAATCAAGCTAGAGTTGATGAAGGTTCTGTAGTATTTTCTACCAGTACAAGAAATTTTGATAATAGACTTGGCAAGAATGCGCAAGTATTTTTAGGGAGTGCAGAATTGGCAGCAGTTTGTGCACTGCTTGGAAAAATACCTGAAATAGAAGAATATCAGGATATTACTAAAAATAAAATTAATCCATATTCAGATGAACTTTATCGCTATCTTCAATTTGATGAAATACACGATTTCAGCTTGACAAAGTAATCATGGACAATGCCAAACTTTATAAAAGATAATATTCAAAAAACAAGTAATAATTCTTCTCGTAGCATCAAAAAATTATTAAAACAAAGATCTTTAGTCGTTGCATTTTCGCTTTTATTAACGGGTCTAGGAGCTTCGATTACAAGCATATCTTTTAAAACTGGAATCTATTTTATTAATAATTGGAGATTAGCATTATTAGACCAATTCCCATCTATTGCAGTCTTACCTATTTTTGGAGCTCTAGGAGGAGCTATTGCAGGATATTTGATCAAAAATATAGCGCCTGCTGCAAAAGGTTCAGGTGTGAGTCAAATCATGGGTTTCTTAAGACATAAAAAAGTTCCAATGAATTTAAAAGTAGGATTAGTAAAGCTCATATCAGGAATTATTGCGATTGGTAGTGGATTCCCTTTGGGTCCAGAGGGTCCATCAGTTCAAATGGGAGGATCCGTAGCTTGGCAAATGGCCAAGTGGCTCAAAGCTCCTACAGCTTTCAGAAGAGTAATAGTAGCAGCAGGTGGTGGTGCTGGAATAGCTGCAGTATTTAGCGCTCCATTAGGAGGTTTTATCTATGCAATAGAGGAGTTATTAAACTCTGCTAGACCAGTAATTTTATTATTAGTATTAATTACAACTTTTATTGCAGATTCATCTGCTGATATTATTCAAGCCTTGGGTTTAGATCCTAAAGCAGGAGGCTTTGATTTTAACCTCGGATTTTTGATTCAAAGAGAATATGACCCATCAGTTTTTTTCTTACCTGTAGATTTTATTTACTTAGTTTTACTAGGAATAATTATTGGGATATTTGCAGAATTGTACAGCAGATATGTTTTGTTAATGCAAAATCTTGGGAAAAAGTGGTATAAAAATAAATTTGTTTTAAAAATGAGTATCTGTGGACTTATTTTAGGAAGTATCTACTCTTTTTTACCCAGTACATTTCATAATTTAGATGAATTACAGAAAATAATAGCTGAACAAAATACAAGTATTGGAATTGCTTTATTAGCAGTTTTAGTACTATTTATCACAACAGGTTTAGCTGCAGCATCCGGAGCTCCTGGAGGATTATTCTATCCAATGCTTACTTTAGGAGGGTCAATCGGACTAATAATGGGGAGCTGGGTGGAAATTGCTACAGGACATGCACCAAGTACATACATTTTTGCGGGAATGGGAGCTTTCGTAGCAGGATGTTCGCGAACGCCAATAACAGCAATGTTTTTAGCTTTTGCTTTAACAAAAAATTTATTAATAATGAAACCTGTGTTAATCAGCTGCATTGCCAGTTTCTTGATAGCAAGAGCTTTTAATGAAGAATCAATTTATGAAAGACAAATACAAATAGAATTAGAAGACTAAGAAACTATCTTCAATCAAAAACAGCAGTTTTGCTGTTATAGACAAATACTTGATGATTTAGATGTAATCTAACTGCTCTTGCTAAAGCTATTCTTTCAATATCTCTTCCTTTTCTAATCAAATCATCAACTTCATCCCTATGACTTACATTAACTGTACATTGCTCTATTATCGGGCCTTCATCAAGATCTTCAGTAACATAGTGAGCAGTAGCACCGATTAATTTAACACCTCTCTTCCATGCTCTATGATATGGTTGCCCGCCCTTAAATGCAGGTAAGAAAGAATGATGAATATTTATTATCGAAGAAAACTTTTTTAAAAAAGAGTCACTCAAAATTTGCATATATTTGGCTAATACAACAAGTTCAATGTCATATTTTTTTAGTAAATTTAAAAATTGATCTTCAACAATAGTTTTTTCAGTTTTAAAGGTATCAAAATGGACAAATTTTGCATTAAAGTCATTTGCAATATTTTCAAGATAAGAATGATTTGAAATTATTAAAGGAACTTTCATTTTGAGTTCTCCATTTCTTACTCGCCAAAGTAAATCAATCAAACAATGATTTTGTTTACTTACAAAAATCGCAACATTTGGGATTTCATCAGAATAATTTACGTTAAATTGTCCATTTACTTCATCTGCAATTTTTTCAAATTCTTTATAAATTTCATCCCTATTAAAAGATTCATTGTTAATATTCCATTCAATTCGACTAAGAAACAAACCTGCATCTTGATCTGTATGATGATCAGAATGTTTTATGTTGCCACCGTAATTTGAAATCCAACTTGTAAGTAAACTTACAAGGCCAGGACGATCGGGACAAACAATTTGGAATATAATTGATGGATGTTCCAAAAAATCTTTAACTAATTAGTCAAATAAGCAAGTATTTCTAATATATCAATGAAAAGCTTAAAAGAAAATTTTCAAAAAGCAAAGATAGTTATTATTGGATCAGGGATTATTGGAAAATTTAACGCCTTAGAATTATCAGAATTAGGTTTCCAGGTAACGATAATAGATCCAACTCAACTCCAAAATAGTAGCAATGCAGCTTTAGGCTTGCTAATGGGTAATATGTATCAAAAAAGAAGGGGTAGAAGCTGGGATCTCAGGAAACAAAGTATTGAATTATGGCCACAATGGATTACGTTCTTACAAAAATTTAATTCTGAATTAAATATCGAAAAACCATTAATACAACTAACTACTAATGAAGAAAAGTTTAAAAAATTAGAGAAATTTGTTTATGAAAATAATGATCCAACTTTACTAATTTTAAAAAGAGACTCAATATTAATCAAAAATATAAATAAAGCCTTCCAAACAAAAAATATAAAAGGAATGATCTCCTTCAAAGATGGAAGAATAAATGCTTTATCATTACTTCAAACATTAGATAAATATCTAAAAAATAAAAAAGTAAATTATTTACAAGGAGAAATAATAAAAATAAGAAAATCAAACAATCAATGGATTTCTACAACAAGGAATAATGAAAATATCAAATCTGACATGGTTATTTTGTGTAATTCACTAAAAGCGATTGATTTAATAGATAGCCGATCTCACAACATCAAATTAAAGCCTGTTTTAGGACAAGCTATGGAAATTGAGATTAATGATCCACAAGTTGATTTGTTATCGCTGCCAAAACAATTCAATATAAATGGTAAAAATATAATTCAAAAATCAAAAAATAAGCTAATTATTGGATCAACTGACGAATATAGTACTAAGCCAGAAAAAAATACATTCGAAAAACTCACAAATTTTCTCGATAAAAAACCAAATTGGCTGGAGAAAGGAAAAATTTCAAAAAAGTGGTACGGAATTAGGTCAAGACCAGATGGTGAACCTTCACCAATAATGAAAAATCTTGCAGATGGACTAATTATATGTACAGGTTTTTATAAAAATGGGATTTTACTTGCTCCCGCTTGCTCTAAATGGGTTGCTGATGAAATTAAAAATTACCTTTACTAATCTTTTGTTTCAGTAAAGTCTGCATCAATTACATCATCTCCACCTTTTTCATTTGAATCACTCTGATCAGGACCGCCTGCTGCACCAGTTGATGGAGGCTGATTGCCTGGTTGCTGATAAACAGATGAACCAACTGCATAAAGTTCTTGCTGGAGTTCTTCAAGAAGTTTTTTCATTGATTCATAATCTTCTTTTGAAGTTGCTTCTTTTAAAGCATTACTTTTTTCTTCAACTTTAGACTTTGCAGCAGCATCAATTTTGTCTCCTAACTCACCAAGTTGCTTTTCTGTCTGGTAGACAAGAGTTTCAGCTTGATTTTTTAAATCAATTTTTTCTCTTTTTTCTTTATCAGCAGATGCATTTGATTCAGCATCTTTTACCATTTTTTCTACTTCATTATCAGAAAGAGTAGAAGCACCAGTAATAGAAATACTTTGCTCTTTACCACTTCCTTTATCTTTAGCGGTAACACTAAGAATTCCATTTGCATCAATATCAAATGTAACTTCAATTTGCGGAACTCCTCTTGGTGCTGACGGTATTCCATCCAATCTAAAGGTTCCTAAGCTTTTGTTATCAGAAGCCATTTCTCTTTCACCCTGTAAAACATGTATTTCAACATTTGTTTGACCGTCTACAGCAGTTGAATATGTTTCAGATTTCTTTGTAGGTACTGTAGTATTTCGATTTATCATTTTTGTCATTACTCCGCCTAGAGTCTCTACACCTAGAGAAAGTGGAGTAACGTCAAGCAACAATATATCTTTAACCTCTCCTGCCAAAACTCCTCCCTGTATTGCAGCTCCAACAGCTACTACCTCATCAGGATTAACGGTTTGATTTGGATCTTTACCAATTATTTTTTTAACTAAGTCTAGAACAGCAGGTATTCTGGATGAGCCTCCGACCATAACAACTTCATCAATTTCACTAGTAGAAATTTTTGCATCGCTTATAGCTCTCTCAACTGGGGTCTTACACCTATCAATTAAAGAAGCTGCTAGTTCCTCGAACTTTGCTCTAGTAAGGTTCAAATCTAAATGTTTTGGTCCTTCAGGCGTGGCTGTAATAAAAGGTAAATTTATCTCACTTTGCGTAGCATTTGAGAGCTCTATTTTTGCTTTTTCTGCAGCTTCAGTCAATCTTTGCAAAGCTTGCTTATCTTGTCTGAGATCAATTCCCTCATTTGATTTAAAAGTATTAGCTAAGTGATCTACAATACATCTATCAAAATCATCACCACCTAGATGTGTGTCTCCAGAAGTAGATAGAACTTCAGTTACTCCATCTCCTGCTTCAATAACTGAGACATCAAATGTTCCTCCCCCTAAATCAAAAACAAGAATTTTTTCATTTTCTTTATCTAAACCATATGCTAAAGCTGCAGCGGTTGGCTCATTAACAATTCTAAGGACTTCTAAACCTGCAATCTTTCCAGCATCTTTAGTAGCCTGTCTTTGTGAATCATTAAAATAAGCTGGAACTGTAATTACAGCTTGTGTAATTTTTTCACCAAGGTATTTACCCGCATCATCTGCTAACTTTCTTAAAACTTGAGAGCTTACCTCTTCAGGAGAAAACTGCTTATCCAAAATAGGGCATTTTAATTTGACACTAGAACCAGATTTTTCAACAGAATAACTAACTTCTTTGGATTCTTCATTAACTTCATCAACTCTTCTTCCAACAAATCGTTTTGCTGAATAAAAAGTATTTTCAGGGTTCATTACAGCCTGTCTCTTAGCTATTTGTCCAACAAGCTGATCTTGATTTTTTGTATATGCAACAACTGATGGAGTAGTTCTGAAACCCTCAGCATTTGCTATTACAGTAGGTTTACCACCTTCCATTACAGCAACACAACTATTAGTTGTTCCTAAATCAATTCCTACAACCTTACCCATGGGTAAACACTTTATATTTGTTATTCTCCATAATCGGTCATTGACGTCATTATTGTTACTCAAAGATGGGGTGTGGTTCCCGAACAGATCATTATTTTAAAAAAAAAATCTAAACATGATTTCAAGTAAGACATCTTTTATAGCATTAATCGGCAATCCAGTAAGCCACTCATTGTCACCGATTATGCAAAATGCTGCATTCCAATATTTAGGCCTAGATTTAATTTATATTGCTATACCTTGCAAAGATGAAGATCTAGAATTGGTTCTGAATTCTTTGAAAAAAATTAATTGCAAGGGTTTAAATATTACAATTCCCCATAAAGAAAAAGTATTTAACCTATGTAGTGAAATTTCGCCTATTGCAAGCAAACTGAAAGCCATTAATACCCTGAAATTAAATTCTGAAAATGAATGGAGCGCTACTAATACTGATTTAGAAGGATTTATTTATCCATTAAAAAATTTAAACTTAGCAAAGAAAAAATCAATAGTTCTTGGCTCTGGGGGTGCAGCAAAATCTGTTATTCAAGGTTTAATAAATTTAAATCTTTCAAAAATTTCAGTAATAGCACGTAACAAATCATCACTAGATGAATTAATAAAAAAATTTGAAAATCAAATTGAACTTCAGGGCTTCTTAAGTAACGATAATCAAGCTCAAAATTCAATTGAAGAAGCAGATTTGGTTGTAAATACAACGCCAGTAGGAATGAAAACAGCTAATAATGAGTCGAATGTATTGCCATATGGAGATTATTTTTGGAGATCTCTTAACTCAAAAACTATTGTTTATGATTTAATCTATAATCCTGCTCCGACTCATCTATTAAAATTCAGCGCCAATAAAGGATGCATGACTATCGATGGTTTGCAAATGCTTGTTGCTCAGGGATTGAAATCATTATCATTTTGGACAAATGGCTTAGAAGTACCTTTTCATATTATGAACGATGCACTCAAAAATCATCTTTAAAATAATGCTAATTTTCAAGGAACTGCACATCATGATGTATCGTTAAAGATGAACAGACGCTCATAAATTAATAATATGAGCCAAAGACCTTGTCTGAAACTATGAACGATCAACAATTTTATTACGAAACCATGTATATCCTCCGCCCAGATATTGCGGAAGATGAAGTAACTAAACACATTGATAAATACAATAAGCTTTTAGAAGAATTTGGCGGTACCATCCTCGATAGTCAAATGAGGGGTAAAAGAAGATTAGCCTATCAAATAGCAAAACATAGAGAAGGTATTTACGTCCAACTAAGTCATCAAGGAGATGGACAACATATTTTCAAAATCGAAAAAGCAATGAGACTAAGTGAAGATGTTATTAGATACATGACCGTTAAACAAGAAGGGCCCTTGCCAACTCCAAGACCTTCTACGAAGAGTTCAACTAAAGCAGATGATAAAGAAAATCCAGAAACTAAAATTGAATCTAAGGAAGAACAATCAAAAGTAAGCGCAGATACTTCAACTTCGGGAAAAGATAATATTGAAACTAAAGAAAATGAATAATATTAAATATTAATCACTTGACTTTGAATTTAACTCGGCCCAAATTTTATTAGACATACCCCACATATAAATAAAACCCTCTGCTAAAGAATGTTTAAAGCCATCATCACGACTATAAGTTGCCAAATCCTCTCTGTAAAGTGAATTATTTTCAGACATTCTTCCAATTATTATGGCGTTTCCCTTATGAAGTCTAATCTTTACTCTTCCATTAACTGAGGTTTGAGTTGATGAAATAAAAGCATCTAAACTATCTTTAAGAGGTCCAAACCAAAAACCTTGATAAACCAATTGGCCCCATTTTTTTTCCACTATCCCTTTAAAATCTATAACATTGGGGTTTAATGTAATACTTTCTAACTCTCTGTGAGCTTTGATTAAAAGTAAGAGTCCAGGTGTTTCATAAATCTCTCTACTTTTGATTCCTACTACTCTATCTTCAATCATATCTATTCTTCCAAAACCATGTTCACCTGCAAGATTATTAGCTTTTTGAATAATCTCAACTGGAGTTAAAAATTCATCATTAATTGCAACTGGAAACCCATTTTTAAAAACAATTTCTATATCTTGATGGAAATCAGGTGAATTATTAATTGATGATGTAATGGCAAATATATCTTCAGGTGGTTCTTGCATTGGGTCTTCTAATAGACCCGCTTCAATACTCCTACCAAGCAAGTTCACATCAATTGAATATGGTGATTTTTTTGATACTGGTGCAGGAATACCAAATTTTTCTCCATACAATATTGCCTCTTCCCTACTCATATTCCACTCCCTTGCAGGAGTAATTATTTTCAAATCAGGTCCCAAAGCATTTATTGCTAAATCAAATCGAACTTGATCATTCCCTTTACCAGTACATCCATGAGCCACTGCATCAGCATTAATCTCTCGTGCAATATTTACTAGATTTTCAGCAATTAAAGGTCTTGCAAGAGCTGTAGATAGAGGATATTTATCTAAATATAATGCGTTTGCTCTAATAGCTGGAAAAGCAAATCTCTCGACAAAACTATCAATTAAATTGCCAACGATTGATTGGGATGCACCAGAATTTAAAGCTTTTTGCCTAATAAGTTCTAAATCTTCGCCTTGTCCAAGATCTGCCACAAAAGTAACAACTTCTGAAATCCCATATTCATTCTTCAGATATGGAATACAAACGCTAGTATCAACGCCGCCAGAATAAGCAAGTACAACTTTTTTTGTCTGCTTCATTTAAATTTTCTCCATAAATTTTTATTTTTTGCCGTAATTAAGAATTTGAAAACTTATTCAAAACTAATATTATTGTAACTAAAAGAGCTGGACCAAAAACTAGTAATAAGATAAGAAAATTATTAATAATTAAAACATTGGGATTAAAGTATCCTATAAGTTTAAATAATCCTGACAGCAACAATGAAATTAGCCAAATAAAAAAGTATTTTAAATTTCCTTTATCAAACAAAGTTTTTCGTCCCCATTATTATGTATTATCTTATATGTAGAACATAACAATTAATGGATTCAAATAAACTAAAAATTAGATTAGACGATATTTCTGAGGTCAACCCTGCTTTAACTTGCTACCACAGAGATGATCCAGCTCCTGTATTGCCATTAAGAGATGAACCTGATCTTCTATCTTGGCTTGAAAATTCAGGAAGACTTGTTACTGAAAAAGAAGGAGATTCACAAGAAATTAGTACAATAGAAGAAGAAGAACTTTCAGCACTTATGGGCGAAAAAGAAGATTATAAAACTGAAGAAGAACCTTCAGAAGATGATTGGGAAGATTAAAACTTTTAACTTTAAATCGTTATTAATATTAAATACTTTTGCTTTAGTTGTAACTTCATATATTTTTAATAATTTTATTTTTATAGGAGTCTTTACTTCATTTTTTTTTATTTCTTTATGTGCAACAAAAAATGGTCTAGAAATAATCAGAAAATTAAATTTACTTCAAAATATTAGAAGTGAAGGTCCAGCTAATCACTTTAAAAAAAGTGATACTCCAACAATGGGTGGGATTTTTATGATAATACCTTTTTTAATTTTGCTTTTGATAATAACCATCAATTTAGGTTCTCTAAAATTATTTCTTTTATTACTTACTATTTTTGGTTTCTTTATTACAGGATTTTTAGATGATTATTTAAGCATTAAAAAAAAGGAGAACAAAGGTTTAAAAACAAAAGAAAAATTTGCTCTTCAAAGTATTATTTCAATAATTTTTATATTTTTAGCCTATAAAAAAAATTTAATAGATCCATTCATTACAGTATCTGACTCTTGGGGAATAAACGTAAATATTTTTATATTGCCAATTTCTTTTTTAGTACTTGTTGGCATAAGTAATTCGGTTAATTTAACTGATGGGCTAGATGGATTAGCAGCTGGTTGCAGTGGGGTTGTCTTTTTTGGATTAGGAACAGAAATATTGATGAAAGGACAGCAAGAGCTTTTTGTTTTTAGTATTTTATGTTATTCAATGTCGGGCATATGCTTAGGATTTCTCAAATACAATAATTATCCTGCAAAAATATTTATGGGTGACACAGGATCTTTATCTATTGGTGCAATTCTTGGTTCTATAGCGTTATTAACTAATAGCGTTTTTACCTTATTGATATTCTCAGGAATATTTATTATTGAATCATTATCAGTAATAATTCAAGTAGGTTTTTTTAAAATTACAAAAAAGTTATTTCATAGAGGTAAACGCATATTTTTAATGGCTCCTTTGCACCACCATTTTGAACTTAAAGGAGTTAAGGAACAAAAAATAGTTGAAAATTTTTGGAAAATCAACATTTTACTTGTAATTTTAGGTATAGTTTTAAAAATCATTCTCTAGAAAATTTATTATGAGTTTTTTTACGTGGAAAGATAATGGATTAACAAGTGACTGCTCAAGTCTTGATGCAATGGCATCAAGATTTGAAGAAACTGCTAACTTAATGAAAAAACTATCTAAGAAAGGTTTCAAACTAAAGAAAACTAATAAGAATCAACTAATTCTTCACCCTGATCCTAAAGTATTTGATCAATGGGGTTTTATAAGTGAAGAACTTCCTTTTAAACAACTTTGTTTAATTTCAGAGGAAGAATAACTATTTGAACTTGAAAATTCTTCTGTGAGTATTGATAAATAATTTCGTACATGAGTGTTCCAACTAAAGTGCCTGTTAACACCCTCAATTCCATTTCTACTCCATAATTTCCACTGATTAGTATTAGAAATTCCTTTTTCAAGAAAAACTTTCAACTCATTAATATCAGTAACATCTACTAGAAGTCCATTCTCACATTTTGAACAAATTTCTTTTGGCCCTCCGTCATTTGTTGATATGATTGGTAATCCACATGAAGAAGCTTCAAGAAGCGTTAAACCAAACGGCTCTGTTAAAGCTGGATTTACGAATACACCACCTCTACTAGCAGCCCACCTATACAAAGCAGGTATCTGACTTGGGAGATGTTTCTTTGGATATGCTACCTTTCCATACAAATTATATTTATCAATTGTTTCAAAAATATTATTGAAAACATCTTTTTGTTGAGGGTCAAGTTTTGAAGTACTATCTCTACAACCCAAAATCAAAATTAAATTAGTTTTTCTTTTTAATTTTTCAGATCTTCCATATGCCTCAATCAAAGATGGAATATTTTTTCTTCTTACAGCTCTAGAAATAGTCAAAAATGGAGGTTTTGTAGAATCCTTTAGAAAAGGTTTCATCATGTTATCAATTTCGGCTGTCTCGCTTGTGGAGTGAATATGGTGAAATTTATTATGATCAACACCAGGAGGAATAACTTTAGCTTTGTGAGGTGAAAAAGAAGAATATTGTGAATATTGATACACTGACTCTTGTTTAGTGCTTGTAACAACAATATCTGCAGAGTTCAATGCTTTTTCTTCTGCGTCAATTCTTTTGCTTATAAAATAAAGTTTTTCTATTTGGTTAGTTTTTAAACCAGTATCAAGCAATTTCCTTTTTTTTTCTCTTCCTAAAGAATGACCTGTAAAAACAAGAGGAACGTTTAAGGATTTACTTAGTTTAACGCCTACATATCCAGCATCTGCATAATGAGCATGAATAAAATTAGGCTTTTTGTTTTTTTTATAGTAAGAAATTAATCTCTCAGTTAAATGATCTAAATAAGGCCAAAGCAATTCCTTTCTTAAATATTTATTAGGTCCAAATTTGAATCTTAAAATTCTAACTCCAGGTTCAACAAATTCTTCTTCTTGAGAATATTCATCATCTACTTTAGGGTCTTTTATTAAACGAGTAACTAAATCCACTTGATCAACTTCTGAAGTATTAGCCAAGCTTTTAATTAACTCTAAAACGTATTGTGTTTGCCCTCCTGTATCTGCATCCCTGCCTAGCTCAAGATTTTTAGAACGTATAAGACCATGTAAATGTAAATGTAAAAATTTCAACCTCATTCAGCAAATCCTCCGATAAACGGCCTTTAATACAAATAAGCTGAATTTTCTAAGGAAATATTAAGAAAGCATTATGATTTGAAATTTTTTCAATATGAAAGTTTTCAAAAAAGCAGTTATAGAGGAGTTTTATGCCCCTTTAAAACAGAATTTCGTGTTACTGAAATAAGTAAAATAAGAAGAAATACAACAAGGATTTTCTTATTTCAGAACCTTTTTAAGATATTTTGCTGTATGACTTGTAGGATTTTTAGCTACATCCTCAGGAATACCTTCTGCAATGATTTCTCCTCCTTTATCCCCTCCATCAGGTCCTAAATCGATAATCCAATCTGAACATCTAATAACATCTAAATTATGTTCAATAACAATTACTGAATTACCTTTATCTACCAAACGTTGAATCACATCCATTAATTTATGAACATCATAAAAACTTAACCCTGTAGTTGGTTCATCTATCAAATATAAAGTTTTTCCAGTAGCCCTTTTTGACAATTCCGTGGCTAACTTAACTCTTTGAGCCTCACCACCAGATAATGTAGGAGCTGGCTGGCCTAATTTGACATATCCTAAGCCAACATCAACCAATGTAGATAATCTATCAGCAGCTTGAGGTATAGCAGAAAAAGTTTCTGCTGCTTGTTCAACAGTCATCTCTAAAACATCAGATATATTGAAACCTTTATATTTCACCTGAAGAGTTTCCCTATTAAAACGAGCTCCTTTACATACTTCACATTGAACATACACATCAGGTAAAAAATTCATTTCAATTACATTGACTCCCTGACCTTTACAAGCTTCGCATCTTCCTCCTTTCACATTAAAACTAAATTGACCAGCCTGATAACCTCTTGCTTTTGCTTCTACTGTGGCAGTAAATATCTGCCTTATAGGATCAAAAGCACCCGTATATGTAGCAGGATTTGATCTTGGAGTTCTTCCTATTGGAGATTGATCAATAACGATAACTTTATCAATTGCCTTTATACCCTTTAACTCTTTAACACCTTGAGGAAAAGGGACTTTTAATCCTAGAGAATGACATAATGCAGGATGAAGTAATTCATTTATCAAAGTGCTCTTCCCACTTCCACTCACGCCAGTTACAGAAACTAATCTGCCTAAAGGAAATTCAACAGAAATATTTTTTAAATTATTTTTAGAGCAATTATTTAAAATTAAACTTTTTTTTACAGATGATCTACGTTCTTTGGGAGTAGGAATCGATTTCCTACCACTGAGATAAGCTCCAGTTAACGACTTTTCAGAATTTAAGACATCGTGATAAGATCCCTTAGCAATAATTTCCCCACCATAAACACCTGCCCCTGGACCAATATCTACTAAATAATCTGCGGATTTCATAGTATCTTCATCATGTTCAACGACAACCAAAGTATTTCCCAAGTCTCTTAAGCTTTTTAATGTTTCTAATAATCTGTCATTATCTCTCTGATGCAAACCAATACTTGGTTCATCTAATACATATAAAACCCCAGTAAGACCTGCACCTATTTGTGTAGCCAATCTAATACGCTGAGCCTCTCCACCAGACAGAGTCATAGCTGGTCTATCTAAAGTCAAATAATCTAAACCTACATTAATTAAAAACTTCAAACGTAAACGAATCTCTTTTAAAACCAATTCACCTATCTGCTTTTGTTTTTCTGATAAAGATATATTTTCTTTCTTTGTCTTACCTAAACCCATGATTCGCTCTACGTGATTTAGGGTTTCAGAAACGCTTATAGAAGTTAAGTCAGTAATGTTATATGGACCAAGTTTAACGGCCAAAGCCTCAGGTCTTAATCTTTTTCCAGAACATGTCTTACAGGGAACTAATTCTAGATACTTTTCTAATTTTTGTTTAACTGATTCTCCATTGGCTTCATTCAATTGCCTTTCTAATATTGGTAAAATCCCTTCAAAAGGTCTTTCAAAACCACTAGAAGTTTTAAAACGACTATCAGCTTGAATTAATATTGGTTTATCCGATCCCAAAAGTAGGACTTGTTTTTGCAAATCACTTAAATCTTTCCAAGGAGTTTTTAATTCAAAACCATAAGCTTGTCCTACAGAATAAAGTAAAGAGAAGTAATAAGTATTATCTTTCTCACTCCAAGGAGCTATTGCAGCATAAACAGGCAATGTTTTATCAGGTATAACTCTATCTGCAGTAAATTTTTTTAAATAACCAATCCCATGACAATCTGGACAGGCACCATATGGGCTATTAAAAGAAAATAATCTAGGAGAAAGTTCTTCAACAATAGAGCCATGTACAGGACATGCATAATTTTCTGAGTAAAGTTTTTCTCTCTCTAAATTAGAAGGTAAATTTTCTCCTTTTTTTGGAACAACTTCTACTATTGCTAAGCCATCGCCTCTTTTGAGACAAGTTTGTAGTGAATCATTTAATCTTTCTTGTATTCCTTCTCTTGCAATTAATCTATCAACTACTACCTCAATATTATGAATTTGATTTTTATCTAATTCAATACTATCAGCAAGTTCTCTTACCTCTCCATTGATTCTTACCCTAGCAAATCCTTCAGCAGCTAATCCGCTTATTAATTTTATATGTGTTCCTTTCTTACCTCTCACAACAGGAGCCAACAATTGGTATCTTGTTCCTTCTGGTAAAAGAAGAATTTGATCAACCATTTCATCAATTGTTTGAGGCGCAATTGGAATCCCACAGTGGTGACAATGCGGCTCACCAGCACGACCAAACAATAATCTTAAATAATCTTGTATTTCTGTTACTGTTCCAACTGTTGATCGAGGATTATGACTTGTGGATTTTTGATCAATTGAGATAGCAGGTGATAAACCTTCAATATTGTCAACATCTGGTTTATCTACTTGACCCAAAAATTGCCTTGCGTATGCAGAAAGACTCTCAACATATCTTCTTTGACCTTCGGCAAAAATAGTATCAAAAGCCAGAGAACTTTTACCACTTCCACTCACACCTGTAAAAACTATAAATTTATTCCTAGGTAGAGAAAGGTCAATATTTTTTAAATTATGCTGACGAGCTCCCCTAATATTTATTGAGTTATCTTCTCCAAAACCACTATCAACTTTATTAACCATGTTTAAATCTAAATTATGATTTAAAAAGGTTATTATAGTAGAATTTTTTCTATTTTACGCAGCTAAGCGATCAAGAAGTCTAGAAGCATATTCATTTACTTCGCGTGAACCTCCACCTATAAGTTCTATTAGTTCATTTTTTCTTTGATTTTTTGTAGTTAGTTTTGCTATTGAAGTATAAGTTATTCCATTAATTACTTTTTTATTTACTTTGAAATGAGCTGATCCCCTAGCAGCTAGGAATGGCTGATGTGTAATACATAAGACTTGTTGATTTTTAGAAATTTCTTTTATAAGCTCAACCAAAGAAAATAGAGATTTACCACTTAAACCACTATCAATTTCATCTAAAAAGAAAGTATTGGGTTGTTTAGAAATACTAGATTTAATAGCTAATAAAAATCTTGACATTTCTCCACCAGAAATAACATTTGATAATGGAGCAAGCTTCTGATCAGGATTAGCCGAAAACAAAAAATTTATATCGTCAATTCCATCACCAGAAGGTTTGCGTTCAGTAAATTGAATTGAAAAATTTGCATTTTCTAAACCTAGATTTCTTAAAATTGACATTACTGAATTTTGTAATTGTTTAGCTGTTTTTTTTCTTTCAGTAGATTGAATAACAAATAAAGAATTTAGATTACTTTGTAAATTCTCAATTTGAGCTTTAATACTGCAAATCTCATTACCTTGATCATTTTGTTGAAAATACGTCTTTAATTGATCGCGCTTTTCAATTAATTGAGTTAGATCCAATGAAAAAGTTCTCTCTAAGTTTTTTAAAAAGAATAATCTTTTTTGTATATCTGGAAGTTTAGACTCATAATTTTCTATTTCTTGCAAATATGATTTTAAATCAAAAATTAAATCTTCAACATCAGCATGAATATTTAATAACTTCTCTCTAAATTTTTGAATCTTTAAATCGAAATCTGCTGTTTTATTCAAAATCTTTAGTGATTGATTTATAAAAGAAGTTACTGACGGTTCATCATGACTAAAATTATTTAAATTTTCTAATGATGATTTAATTGAATTATTAATTTGAAGATTATTTACAAGTTTATTTTCTAATAACTCTAGTTCTAAAATTTCTTCACTTGAACTTAAATCAGCTTCTTCTAAACTCTTCAACATGTGTTTAATTGCCAAGTTTTTTTCTTCTTGATTCCTAGAAAATTCTATTTTTTCATCCATTAAGCCTTTTAAAACTTTAGTTTCTCCCCATATACTCTTAATCCTTTCGCTAGTATCTCTAAATTTTTTAGAACATAAGTCATCAATAATTAGTCTTCTATTATCTAAAGAATCAAAGATAAAAGTGCTAGATTGACCTGCAAAATCTACTAAAAATCCTCCAAGTTTTTCTAATGATTGTCTAGTAATTGGTAAATCATTAACGCTATATTTGGATAATATTTTATTATTTTTTTTATAAGATTTTCTTTTAATTTGTATTTCTGAAGAAGTTGTTTCAAAACCATTGCTAATTAACCAATTATTAATTTGAAAAGAAGAAGTAAATATCGCCTCAATAACGCAAAAATCTTTTCCTAGACGTATTAAATGTTTTAGAGGTATATTAGTTCCACCAAATAAAGCATTTAGGGAATCCAAAATTAATGATTTTCCTGAACCTGAATCCCCAGTTATGATATTTAAACCTTTTTCGAAATTAATTTCTATAATTTCTATTAATGCAATATTTTCTATTTTTAATTGAACTAACATGATAAATCTTCCATATAAAAAAATTAACTTCTTTTTTAAAAAAATAAAGGTTTTAAATATATAAAGTTATGAAAGAAGATTTTACTGATTTCATTGAGGTATCTGGACTCTTAAATTACGATCCAGATACAATTTCTAAAATTTACAAAAAAAATCCTAAAAGACTTTTAAAAAGACTTTGGCAAACACTCATACCTATTTTTGCTTACATCTTCTCTGTGGGATGGGATAAATTAACTGGAAGATTAAAAAATGAACAGCAAGCAAGATATAGAGCACGAGAATTGACAAATTTGTTAGTAGAACTTGGGCCCGCATTTGTTAAGGCAGGCCAAGCTTTATCAACAAGGCCAGATATAATCCCAGGGATTCTTCTAGAAGAATTATCTGAATTACAAGATCAACTCCCTGGGTTTGATGGCGGTAAAGCTATGGAATTAATAGAAGAAGATTTAGGACACAAAATAGATGAGATTTTTTTAGAAATTGACAAAGAGCCAATTTCTGCCGCTTCTTTAGGTCAAGTGCATAAAGCTAAATTAAAAAATGAAGAGATAGTTGCAATAAAAGTACAACGGCCAGGCTTGAGAGAACAAATAACCTTAGATCTTTACATAGTGAGAAATATTGCTTATTGGCTAAAAAACAATATTAAATTAATAAGAAGTGATCTAGTTGCTCTAATTGATGAATTAGGCAAAAGAGTTTTTGAAGAGATGGATTATCTAAATGAAGCTGCAAATGCAGAAAAATTTAGAGATATGCATAAACATAACAAAATGATTGCAGTACCAAAAATTTATAAAGAAATAACTTCAAGAAGAGTTTTAGCAATGGAATGGATAGACGGTACAAAATTAACAAATTTAGAAGACGTAAAAAAATTAGGAATCAATCCTGATGAAATGATTGATATAGGGGTGCAATGCAGTTTAGAACAGCTTTTAGAGCATGGTTTTTTTCATGCAGACCCACATCCAGGTAATTTATTAGCCTTAGAAGATGGAAGATTATGTTATTTAGATTTTGGAATGATGAGCGAGGTTTCCAGAGAATCTAGATCAGGATTAATTCAAGCAGTAGTACATTTAGTAAATAAAAACTTCGATAAATTGTCTCAAGATTTCGTAAAATTGGGATTTTTATCAAAGGAAGTTAATCTAGAACCCATTGTTCCAGCATTTCAAGATATTTTCATTAACGCAGTTGAAGAAGGAGTTTCGAAAATGGATTTTAAAAGCGTTACAGACGATATGTCTGGTGTTATGTATAAATTCCCTTTCAGACTACCCCCATATTATGCACTTATAATTAGGTCATTACTTACACTAGAAGGAATAGCTTTAAGCGTAGATCCAAACTTCAAAATATTAGGCGCTGCTTATCCATATTTTGCAAGAAGATTGATGGAAGACCCTGATCCACAATTAAGAGAAAGCCTTAAAGAAATGCTTTTTGATAATAAAAAATTTAAATGGGACCGTTTAGAAGATCTACTTTCTAACGCTGCAAAGCAAACAAATCTTGATTTAGAAAAACTTTTAGACGAAGTTATAAATCTTCTCTTTTCTCCAAATGGAGGTTTTCTTAGAAATGAGATAGTTGAAGGTTTAACAAATCAGATAGATTTACTTAGTCTAAAAATATTGAAAAGTTTGAATAATTATCTTCCACAATCAATAAAATTAAATACTATTAATGAAAATAATAACTTGAGTGACCTTATAATGTATGTAGAACCATTGAGAAACTTTTTAGAGATTTTACAAAAAGTACCCGGATATTCGATTAACATTTTTCTAAAAAGGGTTCCAAGACTTATAAATGAGCCCTATACAAAAGAAATGGGTATAAAAATTGCAAAAAAAATAACTGAAAAAGGAGTAGTAAGACTTGTAAAGATTGCCGCTGGTGCAAATATCTAAATGAAAATTAACAAATTTTCAATATTTAAAATATTTTTTATTTTAGTAATTTCCCCAATATTTTTTAATATTCCAAAAGCTCATTCTGCTGAAGAAATTAAAATTACTTACAGCATATTTTCTAGAACAATTAAAATAAATTCTTTAAAAACTTTTGCTAAAGAAGGTAAATCCACAAGAAAATTGAAAAGAATTTTAAAAGCAACTGGGTCTTCAGATAAAGAAATTAGAGCAGTTTTAAATAAAGATTTTGAAGTTCCTATTACCATTGCAAGTAGACTAGTATATTCTGAAATAGGAAATGTTTTTTTAACAAGACTTTCATCTGTTATCCACCCAACCAGAGCAACTGATGAAAAAACAGGCATGTTAGCCCTTAGAGCAAGCGTAATTCAAGGAATTAACATAGGAAATGGAAAAATAAATCTAATAAATTTTTTTGAAGGATATCCAACTAAAACTGTAGTTTTAGATGTCAGCGCTTTGAGCAAAGTTATGAATAAAGTAGAATCTATTTCAGAATTATTAACCTTTTTCACCAATTCCCCTCTAGAAAAAATCAAAACAAATTAAACAATCATGGTGTTATTAAATAAAATCAAAAATAAACTGCGTATTAATTACAGAAAAAAAAGATGGCCAGGTCTAATAGAAGCTTATAAACAATATCTCCCAGTTACAAAGAAAACTCCTATTATTTCCCTTAATGAAGGAAACACACCACTAATTTTAAGCGAGTCAATTAGTAACTTAATTGGAAATAAAACAAAAGTTTTTTTAAAATATGATGGCCTTAATCCAACAGGATCTTTTAAAGATCGTGGTATGACTATGGCAATTAGCAAAGCAAAAGAAGAAGGACGTGAAGCCGTTATTTGTGCAAGTACAGGAAACACCTCTGCTGCTGCTGCTGCATATGCTTCGAGAGGGGGTTTAAAACCTTATGTTTTAATCCCAGAAGGATTTGTTGCACAAGGAAAGCTTGCGCAAGCATTAATGTATGGTGCTGAGATAATATCTATTAATGGAAACTTTGATAAAGCACTTGAAATTGTTAGAGATTTATCCTCAAAACATCCTATAGAACTAGTTAATTCTGTTAATCCATATCGAATACAAGGACAAAAGACGGCAGCTTTTGAAATAGTCGATGACTTAGGTCATGCTCCTGATTGGCTTTGCATTCCAATGGGTAATGCAGGAAATATAACTGCTTATTGGATGGGATTCAAAGAATATTCAAAAATAAAAAGAAATTTAAAATTACCTATAATGATGGGTTTTCAATCCGAAGGTTCTGCTCCATTAGTAAAAAATATTATAGTTAAAGATCCAGAAACAATTGCAACTGCAATAAGAATTGGGAATCCTGTAAACAGAGAAAAAGCAAAAATAGTAAAAAAAGAGAGTAAAGGAGACTTTCAGTCAGTTACAGATGAAGAAATAGTCAATGCTTATAAAATCCTTGCCAAAGAGGGAGTATTTTGTGAACCTGCCAGTGCAGCATCAGTTGCTGGACTGATTAAAAATAAAAATAGAATTCAGAAAGAATCAACTATTGTTTGTGTTCTTACTGGAAATGGATTAAAAGACCCTGATTGCGCCATCAAAAACAATGATGCTGTTTTTAGGAAAAATATTGAGCCTTCATTAAAAAATATAACCAAAATCTTAGGATATTAAAATCCAAAAAAATATCTGTCTGTGGAAATCAATTAGAAATTAAGTGTATTTGTTGAAAAGTATAAGAAAAATAATTAAATTTGTTAAATACTTTATACATTATTTAAAAAATATAAATTTATTCAACAAATAATAAAATTTTTCCACTTACTTAAATCTTCAAAAACTAAGTAATTTTAATTCATAGAAT